>CAMWNH010000039.1 GCA_947175605.1 uncultured Porphyromonadaceae bacterium | reverse complement strand
TCGCGTTCTCCTCTTAGTTCTGTGTATGTCGGTAAAGGGTGGGGTGGGACGTGGGTAAAAAAATACCGCCCGGAGGTCTTCCGGGCGGCTTGAGTCTTCAGCGCGTAAGCTCGATTTGTTTCTCCTTGGCAAGCTTGCGCAGGTTCAGTATGGCGTAGCGCATGCGGCCCAGGGCCGTATTGATGCTAACGCCCGTCAGATCGGCGATTTCCTTGAACGAGAGATCGCGGTAGAAGCGCATCTCGAGCACCTCGCGCTGAGGCTCGGGAAGATGGTCCATAAGGCGACGCACGTCGTCTTCGATCTGAAAGTCTATAAGTTGATCTTCGACGGTGGGGTCGGAGAGTTCCTTGCGGTTGAGGATGTCGCATTCGGCGTTGTCGGCCGAGATGGCGGCTTCGTTTTTCTCCTGGCGATAGGAGTCCACGACAAGGTTGCGCGCAATGCGGCAGAGCCATGCCCCGAAACGGCCGCTTTCCTGGTAGCGTCCCTGACGGATAGTCATGATTGCCTTGACGAAGGTCTCCTGGAAGATGTCGTCTGCGATGTCCTTGTCCTTTACGAGTTGGAAGATGAAGCCGAAGAGCTTGGTCTTGTAGCGATTGAGCAAGACGTCGAAAGCTTCGTTACATCCCCGGGCATAGGAAGCCACCAACACGTCGTCGGTAAGCTTGGCTAAATTTTGCATTGTTCTATTCTTTTTGATTAGAGTAGAGATATGCGATAGGCAGATAAAGGGGGAATAATTGAGTGAATATGAAGTATAATTGTTTGTAAGTCCGGGCCGCATTCCGACCCGATATTGGGTATTTTGCTGCGCTTTTCTTGCGCTATGCAAATACAAAGATAATAAATTCGGAGGGGTTACGCAAGATTTTTGTATCGAATTAGCAATCTTTAACTCTCTCCGCGCAATAAAATTGCCCCGGCCGTTTTCGTATACCGGCCGGGGCTGTGTTGTCAGATGCTTTGTTCTACGTTCCAGACAAAGGCTCTGAGGCCCAGTTTGGGGCGTTCCATATCGAGTGCGCGTAGACGTTCCAGAACGCCCGCCACTCGCGAATCCTCGACCACCGTAAGGATGGCGCAACTCTCCGAGGGCCATGCGTGCGAGCCGTAGTGAGGCTCGCCGTCCACACTTCCGCGCCCGCGCACGTCCTGCCACGACGTGAATCCGCGGCAATTGCTGCGCTCGAGCATTTCCACAATATGGTCGTAGTGTGCCTGGTCGAAGGCTATGAATATCGTTTTCATTTCCTGTGTCTTGTTTTATTTGTTTTTGGCCAGTTCGCGTGCGTGTGCCTTACGCTGACGTTTCACGCCTTGATGGGCGAAGACGCAGTAGAGCATCGGCACGAACAGAAGTGTGAGTATGGTGGAGAATGTCAGACCGCCGATTACGGCTGTACCCATCGGGCGCCACATTTCGGCGCCCTGACCGGTGCCTACTGCCATGGGCACCATGCCGAGGATGGTCGTGAGCGTGGTCATCACCACAGGACGCAGACGCGAGCGGCCGCCGTCGATCACGGAGCGGCGTATGCTCATGCCGCGTTCGCGGTTTAGCGAGATGTAGTCGATAAGCACGATACCGTTCTTCACCACGATGCCTATAAGCATGATGGCGCCGATCATACTCATCACGTTCAGGGTGTGGCCCGATAGCCACAGAATGATGAACACACCCGAGAAGGCGAAGAGCAGCGAGGTCATGATAATGGCCGGGTAGGTATAGCTCTCGAACTGTGCGGCCATCACGATGTACACGAGGATAACGATCAGCACGGCAAGCGTCAGAAGGTCCTTGAACGAGTCCTGCTGGTCTTCGTAAGAGCCTGCAAGCTGGATGGACACGCCCTGCGGAATGTCGAGCTTTTCGATTTCGGCGGAGGCTGCTTCCACAATCTGGCTCATAGGCACGTCCTGTACCACGGTCGATACCGTCACGATACGTTCGCGGTCCTTACGCTCGATAGTCGGGGGCGTGAAGCGTTCCACGACTTCGCCGACATCCTTGATGCGTACACCCTTTCCGGCGGCATTGTAGATAAGGATGTTCTCGATATCCTCGATTGACGTACGGTATTCCGGAGCGTACATCACCTTGATGTCATACTCCTCGCCGTCCTCGCGGAATTGCGAGGCCAGCTGGCCGTTAATGCGGTTGCGCAGCGCGTTGGCTGCCGTGGACAGGTTCAGGCCGTACATGGCAAGTTTCTCGCGGTCGAAGTCCACCTGATACTCGGGCTGGTAGTCGGCGCGCGAGATTATCACGTCCGCAGTTCCCGGAATCTTCTCCAGCATCTTCTTCATCAGCTGGGCTGTAGAGTCTGTTTCCGCGAAGTCGTAGCCGTAGATTTCATAGTCGAGCGTTGCCTGGCCGCCCATGCCGCTCATGCCGCCCACGCTCACCTGAGCCTTTTTGAATTCGGGATAACGCTCCTTGATGTCGCGGCGCATAAGTTCGGCTATTTCCGTGATCTTGCGGTCGCGGTCGCCGGGGTCGGTAAGGCGCACGTTCATCGAAATGATGTGCGGTCCGTTGTCGCTCAGCGAGGCGAATGTGTTGTCGCTCGATGCCGTACCGGTCGTATAGTTCAGCACCATTATTTCAGGATACTTCTCGCGCCATTCGCGGGCCAGACGCGAGGCTGCGTCCTTGGCTGTTTCCACCCGCGAACCGATGGGCAGCTCAAGCGACACACGCATGCGGCCGTCGTCATTGGTCGGGAAGAACTCCGTACCCACGCCCTTCATAAGGAAAAGCGAGCCCACGAAAATGCCTATGCACACTATGAATGTCAGCATCTTATGTCCCACAACAAAGGTCAGGAGGCGGGCATAGCCGTTGTCAAACGCATCCAGGCCGCGGTTGATAGGCGTGAAGAACAGCGTGTAGAACTTGCCGTGTGAGTTCTGGCGACGAAGTAGAAGGCTGCAGAGCATGGGCGTGAGCGACAGGGCGCACACCGTGGAGATTATCATCATGATGGTCACCATCCAGCCAAGCTGGCGGAAGAGCACGCCGGTCATGCCCGTGACCAGTGTCAGCGGGAAGAATACGGCGATAAGCGTCAGTGTAGAGGCCACGACGGACACGGCCACCTCGTTGGTGCCGTGCACGGCCGCCTGCTTCGGATCCGAGCCTCGTTCTATATGGGTCGTCACGTTCTCGAGCACCACGATGGCGTCATCCACGACCATACCGATCGAGATCGACAGTGCCGACAGCGACACGATGTTGAGCGTATTGCCCGTGGCAGCCAGATAGATGAACGATGCGATAAGCGAGATGGGGATGGTTATGGTGATGATGAGCGTGGCACGCCAGCGTCCCAGGAAGAAGAAAACAACGATCACCACGAACAGCAGTGCATAAAGCACCGTCTCTACCAGAGAGGCGATCGTATTGCGGATATTGTCGGATGTATCGGCGATGATGCCGAGCTGCACGTCGGAAGGGAGACGCTTCTGGAGCGTGGGAAGCATCTTCAGTACCTTGTTGGAGATCTCCACCGAGTTGGCGCCGCTCTGCTTCTGCACAACGATCATGGCGCCGCGCTCGCCGTCGTTGAAGGTCTCCTGCGTGCGCTCCTCCAGAGAGTCGTCTATGCGGGCCACATCGCGCAGATACACGTTCCTGCCGCCCGACGAACCCACTACGATGTTGGCCATGTCTTCGGAGTTCTTGAACTCGCCCTGCACACGCAGCGAATACGTGTCGGAGCCTATGTCGAACGAGCCGCCGGGTATGTTGCGGTTCTCGGCCCCTATGAGCGAGCCTATCTGCTCCACGCTCAGGCCGTAAGCTTCGAGACGGGCGGGATCCACATACACGTGGATTTCGCGCTTGGGAGCGCCGGAAATGCTCACGGAGCCCACGCCCGACACACGTGCCAGAGGATTGGCCACGGCATCGTCAAGAATCTTGTAGAGGCCCGGCATGCTCTCATCGGCCTTCACCGAAAGAAGGATGATGGGAATCATGTCCGTGGAGAATTTGAAGATGATGGGTGTTTCCGCGTCATCGGGGAGCATGGACGATACCATGTCCAGCTTGTCGCGGACGTCATTGGTCAGCACGTCGATGTCCTCGCCGTATTCGAATTCGAGGGTTATCACCGAGATATTCTCGCGGCTTTTGGAGGTGATGTGCTTGAGGTCGCTCACGGAGTTGAGCACGTTTTCAAGCGGACGCGTCACGTTCTGCTCGATGTCCGCGGCGCTGGCACCCGTATAGGTGGTCATCACCATCAGGGTGTTCGTCTCTATATCCGGATAGAGGTCAATGGGGAGGGTATTGAGCGAGAAAAGACCCATGATCACCACGGCCACGAAGCAGAGAGTGGTCATGATAGGGCGCTTTACCGCACTGCCGTATAAGCTCATATTCAGGAGTTTTCGCTAAAGGTGTGGAAGAGATTCTTATTTCATTACTTCAACTTGCACGCCGTCTGCAAGGCGGCTCTGACCCGAGATTACCACGGTGTCGCCGTTGGCAACGCCGCTGAGCACCTCGTAGCTGTCGTCGATGCGTCGGCCGAGTTCTACACGGTTGTAGCTCACGCGATCGCCATGGAGCACATAAACATATTTGTTGCCCGAGCCGGTCTGCTTCACTACAGCACGGTCAGGCACGACAACGTTGTTGCGTGTGCCCAGCTGGAACTCCACGCGTCCGAACATGCCGGGCAGGATGCGCTCGCCGGGGTTGTCTATGCCCACTTCCACCTGGAAGGTGCGCGTGGAGCTGTCCACGGTGGGATATATGCGGGTGACGGTGCCCTGGAAGTCTTCGCCGGGGAAGGCATCGAATTTCACTCCTACCTTGGCGCCGCGGCGCACCATGGGCAGATCCGTCTCGTTGACGTTTATCATCACCTTCACGCGGGGAGAAAGCTGGCCCACAGTCAGCACAGGCATCGAGCCTGTCATGTCGCCCGGATCGTAGTTGCGTGCCGTGACAACACCGTTGATGGGCGAAACGAGCACCGTATTTTCCATCACGTTATTCAGCTGAGTGCGCGCAGCGTCGAGCTGTGCCTTCAGTTGATCCACTGCCTGTTGCGTGCCTGCGCCGATGTTCAGGAGCTCTACGGCGCGATTGTATTCGCGCTCGATCTGTTCGAGATTTATGCGCAGCTGATCGGCGTTCGATGTATCGAGACGCACGAGCTGTTGGCCGCGATGCACGCGGTCGCCCACCTCGACGGCTATGGTCTTGATACGGTTGGGCGATGCGGGCGCGATGTTGTTGAGGTTTTCAGCTTCGATGGTGGCCGTGTAGCTCTTGAGCTGGGGCACGTCTTCCGCGGCCACAACATCTGTGCGCACAACGGGCAGTTCGTCAGCCTCGAGAGCTGTGGGGTCGGCAGCCTCGTTCTCGCTTTTGGAGCAGGAGGTCAGGGCAAGGGCGCCGCATAGCATGGCGGCAATGGTCAGTCGGTTCATATCGTGTATGGTAGAGTTCGTTGTGTGTTTCTGAAAATCTTATTTTTGAGCGGTTGCCACGTTTGCGGTGCCGAGCAGCAGTTCGAGATCGCTGTTGGCCACGAGGTAGTTGTAGATTGCCTGGTAGTAGGCGAGGCGTGCGCGAGTCAGCGCCAGTTCCGAATCGCGGAGATCGAGATAGGAGGCCGCTCCGAGATCGAAGCTGCGCGTCATGATGTCATGGGCGCGCTCAGCCTGCCCGACGCTTTCGACACACGACCGTATCTGTTCCACGTTGATGCGGATATTGTCGACAGCAAGCGTCACCTGCATGTTCACGCTGCGCTCGAGGTTCTCGCGCTGCAGTTCAAGCTCGGTCAGCTGCACCTGGGCCTGCTTCACGCGGCTGTAGCGCTGGCCGCCGGAGAAGATGGGCACCGACAGCTGCAGGCCTATCATCGAATAAGGGCTCCAAAGCAGATTCTTGAAGGGTGCCCCGTTGTTCATGGAGGTCCAGTTGTAGTTGGCGGTGAGCGCCAGTGTGGGCACATACGCCAGCTTCTGTGTGGCGAGCGCCTTGCGCTGCAACTCAAGGTCGATGGTATTGAGGCGCAGGGTGGGGTTACTGCAGAGGTCTTCGGCGACGCCTGCCGCAGGTACGGTCATACTGCCCTCGTAGTCGGAAAGTGCGCCCGCGGGACGGAACTCAAACGATGCGTCCACCCCCATCAGGATCTGCAGCTGCAGGCGTGCCTGCTTGATGGCTATATCGGCCTGAAGCAATTCGGGCTCGATGTTTTTCATCGCCACTGATGTGCGCAGAACATCGTAGTCGGAAGCGGCGCCCACTGCAAACTGCTTTGAATAAGTCTCGTAAGTGAGGCGGGCCATATCATAGCTTTCTTTCATCACCTCCTTCGAGGCAAAGGCCAGCATGTATGCGTAGTATGCGCTTTTTACCTGATTCACAAGGTCGAGCTTCGAGCTACGCGACTGTTCGAGCGCCCGGGCAATCTGTGTATCGCTGATGCTTAAGTTTTTCCACAGTTGCGGAGCGATCAGGGGCATCGATGCCTGAAAACCGACGGAGTAGGAGTTGTCAAGACCCACCTTCATGCCCGAGGCCTTCTTGTCGGATGCACGCGACTGCGCTTCTTCAGCTCCGGATTCGCCTTCACCGGCGCCTCCGCCGAAACCGCCTAAGGCGCCAAAATCCATATACATGGTCTGCTTGGCCAGCGTGCGGCTATAGCTCCCGCCAAAGTCGATGGAGGGCAGGAATTGTCCGATGACTTCTTTTTTGGAGTAGTCCATGCGCTTCACCTCGAGGTCCGCTATCCGGATGGTGGGATTTTCGTCGAGTGCAATCGACAGACACTCGTCGAGACTCAACACCGGCGCCTCCGGCTGTGAGTCGACAGCAAATGCTCCGAGGGGCGACAGCACAGCGCTCAGAGCCATTGCAAACGTGATATTGCGTTTGATTTTGAGTTGCATAACAGTGATGTGATTTTCGAATACAAAGATACTAATATATAGCGCAAAACCCATGAAAAATATCGTAAATTCGACCTTTGAGCCAATATTGTTCCCAAATGCACCAATTTTCATGTCAGATGGGTGTTTTTCGCCGAAAAATCTTAAATTTGCAGGCAAATACAGCGCCGCTATATGCCGGACGCACCTAACTCGTAACGCCCCCCCATGAAAAAGTGCTTGCACATTATATTTTTCGTCTTTTATTTCTGCGCCTCCGCTGCAGGTGCTTCCGTGCTCGACAGTCTAGACCGCATTATCGCGCAGCGGCATCTTTTCGAAGCCGACAAGCGTCTGGAAATCGACAGGGCGCAGGGTTCATACAGCAGGGTGACAAGGCCACTCGACCGCTATAATACACTCCGCAAGCTGTATGAGGCATATCGTGACTACCGTATCGACTCGGCGCTTATCGTGGCGGATATGCGCCTCGAAATTGCACGTGCTCTCGGCGACAGATCAAAGGTTGCGTCCGCAAGCATCAATCTCGCCGAGGCCTATGTGCGTTCCGGGCAGCCGGATGCCGCTCTCGAAATTCTCGACAGCCTTGGCATTGCGGGTCTTCAGGACTATCACTTGAAATATCGCAACAGCGTATACCGCGGGGCTTGGGAGGGCAAACTCGCCGCAGCGCGACTAAGCCGTGACGTGTTACGTGCTCGCGATAGTCTGCGTGTATTCAGGGACAGAACCCTGAATGTCGCCGACAGCAATTCGCAAAGTGCGGTTACCCTTCAGGCTGAACGGATGGTCGAGGCCGGAATGCCCGAGAGAGCTGTGGCAATCATCGAGGAGGGAAACCGGCGTTTCGATTTCAGCGGCAATGCTGCCATGCAGTATAAGTCAGGAGAGATATATCTCGCTGCAGGCATGCGCGACAGGGCTGTGGACTGTCTTGCACGCTCGGCCATGCTGGACCTTGTTTCCGGGCGTAAGGAGTACTCGTCCCTTATCCTGTTGGCTTCCATCTTGTTCGAGGAAGGCGAGGTCGAGCGGGCTTTCGAGTACATAAACTGCGCGTTCGAAGATGCTGATTTCTCAAAGGCCAACCTGCGCACTGCGGAAATAATGAACAGTATGCCGGTGATAGACAGATCATTCCATCAAATACAGCTCGAAAATACACGTCGAACGCGTATCCTTTTGGCCGTTCTGGCATGTGTTGGCCTGTTGATGCTCCTTACGCTTATTCTTCTGGTCAGAACTCTGCGTGCCAATAGGCGCATGCTCGTCACCATCGAGGGCATCAACGGAGCCCTCGAATCGAACAATGCTCTTCTCAAGGAGGCCGATGCTCTGAAGCTCAGGCATATAAATACGCTGATGAAAGCTCATGCCGGCTTCATAACTCGTCTGCGCGACGAGCGCAAGACTCACTATCGCCTCATGGCAGCCGGGCAATACGAAAAAGTGATGGATGCGCTGAAGTCGGACAGAGGTGAGAACCGTGATGCAGCAGTGTTCCATGCCATGTTCGATGAAGCTTTTCTGTCGATGTTCCCGGATTTCCCGGAGCGTGTGAACGCGCTGCTCACGGAGCCCCTGAAGCTCCGGGACGGAGGCACCCGGATGTCGCCTGAACTGCGGGTGCTCGCGCTGATGAAGCTGGGTATTACATCCACCGACGAAATAGCCGAGATGCTGCATATTTCAGCGCAGAGCGTCTATAATCTCCGCTCGTCCATCCGTGCCGCAAGTGTCCTGTCAAAGGCCGATTTCGAGGCTGCGATATCTGAAATATGAGCTAATACGGAGGTGGTCGGTATCTACTTTTGAATGTCTATGCGATTTTGCGAAATTCTTGTGTATCAGCGCTTGAATCTCTAATATCAACTACTGTGTGTTTCTAATGTAAGGATAAGTTGGATATTGTGGTCGTAACTTTGCGATATCAACTTTAATTTCTTACTCATGAAAAAACTGATTCTTCTTCTTTCCGCCGCCTTGGCCGCTTCGTTTGCAGCCGATGCATCGACCTTCAAGGCGCAGGTTCCCGACGGGACAAAGAAGTGTTATGTCTGTGGCGCATTCAACGGATGGTCAGCCGTCGATGCCTATGAAATGACCCCGGTCGAATCTAATCTCTTCACGCTTGAGCTCCCGGATGTCACGGATGCTGATGTTGCCGGCGGATTCAAGTATCTGTGCGGCCCGGACTGGGCTTATGTGGAGAAAAGCTCTACCGGCGCGGAAATCTCTAACCGTACAAAAACGGGCGATCCCGATATTGTTGGCTCCTGGGCTGCAATGCCTGAGTGGGTTGTTGAAAGTGTGGAGGTGATGGTGAATGGTCTTCCGAGGGGCCTTAAGGTATATGTTCCCGAGGGCTATGAGGATTCGGATGAGAATTACCCCGTGATATACTACAACACTGTTCAGCAGCGATATAACGACGCTGGTTCGGATAGCGATTGTGGCGACTATTTCTTTGGCGTACAGTCGTGGAATGCCAACGAGGCAATGGAGACGGCACGAAAGAACGGAGGTCGGGCTTATGTGATGGTTCAGATTCCGTCCATGTTGGCTGAAAACACCCTGGAAGCCAATGACGAGTTTGCAGGCACGGGCGATATGGCTCGCTATCTCACGGCCTTCGTAGATGAGCTCATGCCTTATGTGGAGGAGCACTGGCGGGTGATGCACGGAGCAGAGGCGACGACAATCGTAGGCGCTGATTTTGGTGCGCTATTCAGTCTATATGCGGCAATGGAGCGTCCGGATGTGTTCGGAACGTGTGTGGCTATGTCGCCCATGTTGTGGATCAATGAGGGCGCTCTCGAAGCGCTTGCTTCCTCCTCTCCCTCAACGTCGCAGACTGCAAAATTCTATGTTTCCGCCGGTTCGCTCGAGCCGCAATGGCTTGCTTCGTCAGCCGAATCTATGGCCGAGTCATTGAAAAACATTCCCGGCGCCACGGTTCATTACACACTCTATCCCGGTGCGTCTCACCATGATGTTGCCTGGGGCGATTGTTTTCCGTCTGTGCTTGAGGCTATTGGCAACGGCGGAGTCCCGGAAGCTGTTTCGCCCCGCCGCGCTATGCCGGTAGCTACAACTGCGTTCGAATCAACGGTCTACACGCTTTATGGCGGCGAAAATTCCTTGGCACTCGAACGTATAGGCGATCTTGTGTACACCGAGGACTTCCATCGTCAGGGGAGTGCCGAAGCCATTGCAGCATATGTAATTACAAATGATATTCCGGTGTCCGTAAAGGGTAAGTATTACTGGAATGTAGCCATTGGACCGGACGCCGACAAGTGGAAATATTCATCCAATCAGAGCATCAGCTTCTCTTCCAAGAAAACCGATATTTCATGGCAGAACATAGCGGTGCTCGAGTCCGGTTCTGTTAAACAGATCGCGGCATCCTCGGCAGCCTTCAGAGTGCTTGTCGGCTCGGAGAGCTATACCATGACTCCTACGACGGAACATCTGTCCAAGGCTACCGTTAAGTTCCCCGGTAAGGATAAGTCTTTTGTCATCAACTTCGGAAGCGTGAATTCCCGTAGCGATATGGGGGCTATGACACCTGTGATGTCGGTAAGCGAAGATTGCGTTGAGGCTGAGATTCTATATGATTTTAATCTCAATAAGGTGACCGTGACTGAAACGCAGTTTGGCAGAAGTCTCGATGATGTGGCTGTGCTTTCTTTCTCGGCTGTGCCGGCGGTATGCCGCGCGGGCTCGGATGTCCATGTAAATCTCGAACTTAGTGCGCCTTGTGATGTCGAGCTTGGTTGCGTCCGTGATTTTGGAAGCGCAGTTGCTCTTGACACACAACATCCGACTTCCACGGGCTACACAATTGCCATGAGCGATCTGGCGGAAGGCCTTTATACGATAACCCTTAATCTGGTGGCCGGCAATAATCGTATCGAGAATGCGGCGCAGATCACGATACGCGTGCTCCCGGAGGGCGTTTCCGAGAACAAGTCGCTCACTGTGAATGCATACAAGAATGTGGACTGGGCAACTGTCGGACGCTACAAAGCCAACTTCCACACCCATACGTCGCAGTCCTTTGATACTCAATACACTACCACGCAGGTCGTGGATCGCTATCATAATGCAGGATATAAGATCCTTGCGCTCACGGACCATGATGCCAACCCTTATCCCTGGCGCATGTTCAGCCTCTGGAACACTGCGGCATCCGATCGCGATCCTGTCGAGATGGGCATGCTCGCCATCCCCGGCAATGAGCTGAGCAAGGACCGCCGAAATTCTTGGAGTGAGAAGACTGGAGGCGAGTTCAATCATCACAACGACCTGTTTACAGGCCGCAGAGGACAGGAATTCATGTCCTTGCGCGAGTCGTATGCTTACACGCAGGCCCTGGGTGGCATCCAGCTTATCAATCATCCGGGACAATACTGGAATCTTGCAACTGAATACGTCCCCGGTGCCAAAAACTCTCCCGAGTGGCATGCCGAGAACTTCCGTCTCTACAGCTCGCTGGCCGGTCTTGAGGTCTACAATCAGGGTAATCGCCGTCCCAACGATCGCATTCTGTGGGATCAGATCCTGACAATCAACATGCCTTCGACGCCTGTTTGGGGCTATTCCAACGACGACACACATACTGCCGAGCAGTATTTCCGTAATTATCAGTTCATGCTTATGCCCGAGCTCACCGTGGACGCTTTGAAGGACGCGATGGCTACAGGCGCACATGTCTTCTCATACGAATTCACGGGTTCCGGTAAAGACCTGGCTCCCAAGGTGAACTCCATTGTTGTGGACGATACAGCCAAGACCATAACCATCGACACGGATGATGCTGAAACAATCGAGTGGATATATTCGACTCACCGCACTAATCCCTCGAGCGCTGCGTCATGCGCAAGTACAGTTGTTGGCTATGGCAAGACTTTCGATTTCTCGGGATATCAGGGCTCATACGTTCGCGCACGTCTTCTCAACAAGTATGGCGAGACTGCCACCCAGCCGTTCGGTTTTGAGGATGTTGAGGTGTCCGGAGTTATAAATCCGGCCGGAAGTCGTGAGGCATCAGCTCTCGTCGCTCGCTATGATTCTGCCGCAGGTTCGCTTGAGCTTGAATGTAAGGAAGGAATTGTTCGCGCAACTGTTTTCGCTGCTTCGGGAATCGTGCTCCGAGCCGAAGAATGCGCAGGCAATGCCGTGGAAACACTCTCGCATCTGAATCTTACCCCCGGTGCGTACATCGTAGTGGCAGCCACTGACCGTGCAGCCTACACCGCCACCTTCATGGCAAGATGACAGGTATTCTAGATGACAGGTATTCTATAGGTTTGTATAAAAAGATTGATTTTCCCCGGCGGCGCCGATCATGCGCCGCCGGGTTTTCAAATTTTCCATACCTGAAATAAATTTTCTGAAAAATAATCGCTAAATTTGCGTACTTATTAGTAATAAAATGGCTATAAAATTTCGTTTTTAACCATGTCTACCCCCCCCTATAAATCTGTAAATCAGCCACTTGTAAAGAATCCAAGGAGTTCGAATCTTGAATTGTACAGGATTATCGTCATGCTACTTATTGTGGCGCATCATTATGTGGTAAATTCGGGCTTGTACGGCATGCTAAAGGGGGTTGACCTAAATCTTTCTGTTCTTTCGATGTATATTTTTGGAGCATGGGGTAAAACAGGCATTAATTGCTTCATAATGATTACAGGATGGTTTATGTGTAAATCAACGTTTACGTTAAGAAAATTCCTGAAGCTATATTTACAAGTTATTTTCTATGCTGTGATTATCTACAGTATATTCTGTTTAGTGGGATATGAAAAATTCCATCCGCTTACAGCGGCATTAAGGCTTTTCCCTATCAAAGGTATAAATCAGGGATTTACGAGCTGCTTTCTAATATTTTATCTATTAATTCCTTTTATAAATGTACTGATTCAGCATATTGATAAAAAACAGCATGAATTGCTGCTTATCATACTGTTGACTATATATACTATCTTGCCTACATTGCCTGCTTTTTCGTTAGATTTCAATTATGTCACGTGGTTTTCGTTGATCTATCTAATAGCTGCATATATTCGATACTATGATTTTGCTTCCAAACTGTCTCATAAAGCATGGGGTTGGATTACAGTTGCACTGATCCTTCTTAGCTGTACAACTGTGATAGGATTGGCATATCTCGGATATAATAAGATCTTGGGTTATTATTCCCCGTATTATTTTGTTTCCGATTCGAATATGTTTCTGGCTCTTGCAATCGGAGTCAGCTCATTTATGTATTTCAAGGATTTAAAAATACCTCATTCCGCTTTTATTAATGCTGTTGGCGCAACAACATTCGGTGTGCTCTTGATTCATGCTAATTCCGATACAATGCGTAGGTGGCTATGGAGAGAGACTGTGAATTGTATGGGAAATTTTGGAGAATCTGCTTTGTATACAGTGGGGTATGCTGCCGGAATGGTATTGATTATATTTGCTGTATGCTCCTGCATCGATTGGTGTAGAATAAAGTTTATTGAACCTCATTATATGAAGTTAATCGATAGGTTTCTTGTATCACGATCTAAGGAAAAATCCTGATTGCTTTTTTGAAACATTGGCGACGCACGAATGGTGCGTCGTTCTTTTGAAAAAATGCGGAAAAGATTTGGTAAACTAAAATTTTAGTTATAACTTTGCGGTGTAACTAAAACTTTAGTTTATGGCAAACACGAGAAAAGGAAATAAAAAACTAACCGAGAAAGAATCGGAAATCATGTCGATGCTCTGGCAGGAAGGCCCGATGAGCGTGCGGCAGATGCTTGAAAAGTACCCCGATCCCAAGCCTCACTTCAACACGGTGTCCACCACGGTCCGAATCCTTGAAGATAAAGGCTACGTATCGCATGAGGCTGTGGGCAATACGTTCCGCTACTTTGCCGTGGCGGATATGGCTGATTTTCGCGATCGCTCGTTCACGCAGCTTGTGAAAAATTATTTCAATAATTCTTATACATCGGTTGTTTCCGCACTTGTCAAGGACGAGAAGATTTCCATCGACGAGTTGAAGGAAATTATCCGTATGATAGAAAACGAGGGCCGGGAGGACTGAATGCGTCATGGGAGTATTCACTTCATATTCGCTGGCTGTGTCCGTCTATATGCTGCTTGGGTGGGCTGTATATCGCTGTACGCTTGCAGGATGCAAGCAGGCTGCGTTCAATCGTCGTGCGCTGCTGGCAGTCTATGCCATCTCCTTTATCGCGCCATTATTGAACGGCGCGCTTCGGGCGTTTGCTGCGATATTTCATCGCGGGGACGCTCCGGCTTTCGGTATGGAGATGCCCGGGCTCATGCTCGATGCGGGACATGTTGATTCTGCACCGCTCTGGCCTTCGATCTTGGTCGCGGTTTATATTGCCGGCGTCTTGATAGTGGCATTCCGATTCGGGATAGGAGTGTTGGGCGTATGGAAAATTATCAGAAAGGGCAGTCGTGTGAAGATGCCCGGCTTCACGCTTGTGTCTGTTTCCGATTCAGGTCTTGCGCCATTCAGTTTCGGGCGCTTTATCGTGGCGCCGGAAGCTATGTTGGGCGAGGATTCGCTGGTGCTACGGCATGAGTTTGCACACATATCCCACGGCCACCGCTACGACCTCATCGCAGCTAACCTTGTGTGCATCTTCCAGTGGTTCAATCCCGCTGCATGGCTCATGCTTTCCGACCTCCGCTGCATCCACGAATACGAGGCCGACGAGACAGTGCTGGCCAAGGGTGTCGATATGCGCAGCTATCAACGCATGCTGGTAGGAAACTTTATAGCAGGACATTCGAATGTTTTGACAAACAGTTTTAATAGTAACCTTAAAAAAAGAATTGCAATGATGTATCAACTTCCATCTTCAGGACGCACGCGCCTTCGCGCGATGCTCCTTGCGCCGGCCATTGCGCTTGCTTTTGGCCTTGTCCATATTCCGGCGGTTGCCTCCGTACTCGCGGCCACGTCGGCCGCCGCTCTCCCGGTGAGTAGCCGGCAGGAGCCTGCGGGTACTCCCGATTCGGATGTCCGCATGGTTGTCGTGGGCAGAGACCAGCCGCAAGCAGCCGAAAAAGGAGAAGTCCTTCCGCAGTATCCCGGCGGAGAAAGTGCGATGTACGCCTTCCTGGTGCAGAACTTGAGTTTTCCCGAGTCGATGGCGAAGGACGATATAAGCGGCCGCGTAGTAGTAGGTTTCACGGTAGAACCTGATGGCTCGCTGTCGAATATCAAAGTCGTGAAAAGCCTCTGCCCTGACGCCGACAATGAGGCTATGAGAGTGGTGAGATCTATGCCGCGTTGGATTCCCGGCAGCTCCGACGGCAAGTCTGTGGCGTGCGGCATGGCCCTTCCTTTCAACTTTTCCCTTGTCGCCGACAATTCCAAGGCAACGCCCCGGGATGTGGATCCTGCTGACATCCGTGTGGTGGCTTTCAAGTCCGAGAGTACGCCGAAGACTGTCCTGAACCAAGATTTGTCAGGAAAAAAGCCTGCCATATTTGTCGACGGAACCCTCTTCACCGGCGACATCAATTCCATCTCTCCCGATGATATAGAATCCATAACCGTGCATAAAGACCGCGAGGAATATCCTGACGGACTTTTGGAAATCAAGCTTAAAAAGAAATAGATTCAGCTTTCTACTCGTATCCCTCCGCACGGCCCCGGCGCAGTGAGGAGGGATTTGCTAATTTTTAGAGGCTTGAAGATGAAGCTTGAAGAAAACATGGATGTGAAAAAAGTGAATTTTGCTTTGTCATGTCGGAAATAAATGCTACCTTTGCGGACCGATTATGTCCAACTAATTCACGACAGCGGTCATGCGCAGGGCTTTTGGCCGAGCCCGAGGCGTGATGCTGTCAAAGTTATGTAAACTATTAATCAAACATTTACAAGTGGATACTTTAAGCTACAAGACCGCCACTCCCAATGCACAGGAAGTCGAGCACAAGTGGGTTGTAATCGATGCAACCGACCAGGTTCTCGGCCGTCTCTGCGCCAAGGTGGCAAAAATTCTCCGCGGCAAGGACAAGCCCTGCTACACGCCCTTCGTTGAATGCGGCGACAATGTAATCATCATCAACGCCGACAAGGTGCGTCTCACCGGCAAGAAGATGACAGACCGCATCTACCTCAATTACACCGGCTATCCCGGCGGTCAGCGCGAGCTCACCCCCGAAGTGCTCATGAAGAAGAGCTTCAACAAGCACCTCAAGCCCGGTATGCACCCCCTGTTCATCCGCGTGATGAAAGGCATGCTCCCCAAAAACCGTCTCGGCCGTCGTCTCATCGAGAACATGCACGTCTACAACGGTCCCAACCATCCCCACGAAGCACAGAACCCCGTCGTGCTCGATATTAACAAAATGAAATAATTGAAGCATGGAAACAGTTAATGCAGTAGGCCGTCGTAAGGCCGCAGTAGCGCGCGTAATCCTCAAGGAAGGCAACGGGGAAATCACCATCAACAAGCGCCCCCTGGCAGTTTACTTCCCCTCTTCGATTCTTCAGTATATCGTAAAGCAGCCCCTCACCACGCTTGAGGTTGCTGAAAAGTACGACATCCACGTAAACCTCGACGGCGGCGGCTACAAAGGCCAGGCTGAGGCTCTCCGTCTCGCCATCGCCCGCGCCCTCGTGAAAATCAACCCCGACGACAAGAGCGTGCTCCGCAAGCATGGCTTCATGACCCGCGACCCGCGTGCCGTCGAGCGTAAAAAGCCCGGTCAGCCCAAGGCCCGCAAGCGCTTCCAGTTCTCCAAGCGTTAATCTCCGCCTTAGGCTCCATAATATGGTCGCTGATATGGCGGCCTGAAAACAAGTGTTTAGCATCTAAACCGTGCGGATGGAAACGTTCTTCCCTACCGAACGGTTGATTCAAAAATCCAAAAGAACGTAAACCAAACAAGACCTCGACTTTATAAGTTATGGCAACTCTCAATTTCGATCAGCTCCTTGAAGCAGGCTGTCACTTCGGCCACCTCAAACGCAAATGGAACCCCGCAATGGCTCCCTACATCTTCATCGAGCGCAACGGTATCCACATAATCGACCTCTACAAGACTGCAGCCAAGGTAGACGAAGCCGCCGCAGTTCTCAAGAACATTGCCAAGCAGGGCAAGAAAGTTCTTTTTGTAGCCACCAAGAAGCAGGCCAAGCAGGTGATTGCCGACCTCGCTTCGTCCATCAACATGCCCTACGTCATCGAACGCTGGCCCGGCGGCATGCTCACCAACTTCCCCACAATCCGCAAGGCTGTCCGCAAGATGACCAACATCGACAAGATGCTTAAGGACGGCACTTTCGACAACCTCTCCAAGCGCGAACGCCTCCAGGTGACCCGCCAGCGCGCAAAGCTCGAGAAGACCCTCGGCTCCATCGCCGACCTCAACCGTCTTCCCTCCGCTCTGTTCGTAGTTGACGTGCACAAAGAGCACATCGCCGTGGCTGAGGCTAACCGTCTGGGTATCCCCGTCTTCGCTATGGTCGACACCAACTCCGACCCCACCAACGTAGACTACGTGATTCCCGCCAACGACGACGCTTCCAAGAGCATCGAGCTCATCGCCGGCACTCTCGTGAAGGCAATGGCAGAAGGTCTCGAAGAGCGTAAGGCCGAGAAACTCGACGCTCCCGCCGAGGAAGAAGCTCCCGCAGCAGCTCCCCGTCGCGAACGCCGCCGCGTGCGTCGTGGCGCTGACGCTCCCGCAGCTGAAGAAGCTCCCGCTGCAGAAGCTCCCGCCGAGGACGCTCCCGCAGCAGAATAATTTGCGGATCTATTATTTCTGATTTTTAACGATTAAAACACTCCAATAATATGGCAGTTACACTGGCAGATATCACCAAGCTGCGCAACATCACCAGCGCCGGCATGATGGACTGCAAAAAGGCTCTCACGGAGACCAACGGCGACATCGAAGCAGCCGTTGAAATCCTCCGCAAGAAGGGACAGGCCGTTGCCGCTAAGCGCGAAGACCGTCAGGCTTCCGAAGGCTGCGTGCTTTCCGCACATAACGGCAGCTTCGCCGCTATCGTAGCTCTCAACTGCGAAACCGACTTCGTGGCCAAGAACGCCACTTTCGTCGCTGCAACGCAGAAGGTGCTCGACGCTGCTATGGCAGCCAAGGCCAAGACCATCGAAGAGGTCAAGGCACTCACTGTAGACGGTCTCACCGTTGCCGACTTCATCACTGAAGAATCCGGCAAGACCGGCGAGAAGGTTGAGCTCAGCGTTTACGAATGCCTCGAAGCTCCTTCCACCGCTTCCTACAATCACCTCGGCAACAAGCTCTCCACTATCGTAGGTTTCAACCTCGAAGGCGTGGACGAGCAGGTTGGCAAGGACGTGGCCATGCAGGTTGCATCCATGAACCCCGTAGCCGTAGCCCGCGAGGATGTGCCCGCCCACATCATTGAGAGCGAACGTTCCGTGGCTATCGAGAAGACCAAGGAAGAGCAGATCCGCAAGGCTGCGGAAGCCGCTCTGAAGAAGGCCGGTCTCAACCCCAACCATTTTGACTCAGAGGATCACATCCTCTCGAACATCTCCAAGGGTTGGATCACCGAGGAAGATGCAGAGCGCGGTCGCAAGATCATGGCTGATGCCGCAGCAGCTAAGGCTGCAAATATGCCCGCACAGATGATCGAAAACATCGCCACGGGTCGCGTCAACAAGTACTTCAAGGAAAACTGCCTGCTCGAGCAGGAATTCATTAAGGATGCCACCCTCACTATCGGTGCATATCTTGAGAAAGCCCAGAAAGGCCTCGTGGCAGTGTCCTTCAAGCGCATCAACCTCAACAAGGATTAATCTGATCCGCACATATACCTCAAACCCCCGTGCCAGACAAGGCACGGGGGATTTTAGTTATTGGAATTATACTAAAAACGCAAAGTCAGAGATTATATTCTAACTATTGATTATTGCGATGGTTTTGACGAGCTCTATACATTTGCTCCTTTATGCCGCCATTCCTTAAGAAATCATCCTTAATTTTTTCAATCATTTTGCTGAGCATGGCGATGGTCTGATGGATCAGTGTCAACATAAGATTGCAGTATTCCTCGTCGTTCATCTTAGGGACTAAGGATGTGTAGAATGAGGTATCGTTGTGCTGACGGCAAACATAGCGAAGTTTAATACTACGCTTGTTTTCATGACTCCATAAAGGAATTTGACGAGTGCGCATATAGTCCTCGTAGTCATTCAGCAACTCGTGAAGGCTTCCTCGAGCAACGCCAAAAAGTTTGATTTCCATTTCTGCCGACGATGCGGCATCCGACCTGCCTTCGACAATGTTTTGTTTACCCGAGCGGGCTGCCTGCAACATTTGGTCGTGAGTCCGATCTGTTTTTGCGATTCTGCCTTGCAGGAAGAAATATGTAAGGTCATAGATGGCCTCGGCCTTCTGAAATACATAAAGTTTCTTGTAGCTGGTCTTAGGACGGGCAAAATCGGAGGGATTCATTGTTTTCGCGGAAATTTTGGTATGCGTAAAATTAGGGATTTATCGCGAACTGATGAAATACCGGCATGGAATTTTAGCTAATTTAGCTAATTTATCGATTGTAGCTATTGTAGCTATAATAGCTATTATAGCTAAGTTGTAGAGGATTGATATATTCCGAATCCTCCAGCCACTCATGATGTAGGATCTTTGAGGTTACAGAAGTTTTGCCCGACCCATTAGGCCCGGCAATAACAATCAGAACAGGCTTATGCTCACTTGCTACCATTGCGAAGACGGTTTAATGTTTCTTCCACTTTAGCACGAGCTTCGAGTGTGGCAGCCTCGATACCGGCTGCCACACGTTCGGCAGCCCGGCGAGTGCTTTCGCGAGCATCCTCGGCAACCTCACGCATGATCTGAGCCATGCGCTCATCGCCAGGCTCCTCCATTGACGTCAGCCGATAACTGTTCATCTGTTCTTCTGACATAATCTATAATCTTTTCTAATTCAACGCCAAAGTTACGAAAAAAGTATGACATTAGTTCGTAATAAACAAAAATGGAGCGTAGCCTTTCGAGCTACACTCCATTTATAGAGGTTTTACGTAGT
>CAMWNH010000038.1 GCA_947175605.1 uncultured Porphyromonadaceae bacterium | reverse complement strand
TCCAGATGGGTCAGTCTCCCGTGCCCGATAGGGTCAAACTGACATGGCTTTTCCACTTGGGGTCAGCGGATTTTTACGGTGGGAGAGTGCGTAGATCAAGAGTATAGTGTGGCCAGTCTGAACATAAAGAACTTGATATCACCGACACCGCGGAACTGTGATCTGAACGCCTTAATTTTGGCATTGAATGATTCAGCGGAGGCATTAGTGAGTCTTCGCACAAAATAGTTGATTATTGTAGCGTTATGATTCTGGAAGGTCTCCAAGATCTTGTTGAATTCATCATTTCCAAAATCTTCCACTTCGTTGTACCATCTGGCGAGATTCAGCCTGGCAACTCCTGCGGAAGTTTTCTCGTTGAATATGTCAACAATCTTAAGAAATAGTCCATATGCCTTTTCCAGATCAGGAAACATTCTGAACAATATCCGGGCGCGTGCTTTTTGCTGTTCGTTCCATTTCGATTTGTGTTTGAGTATTATATGCCGGCTACGTGCCATGATCTGAGGCATGGTCTCGCCATTCTCCATCCTTTCGGGTTCCCATTGCCCAATCCGTTCACGTTCTTCTTTTGAAGTTGCGTCCTTTCGTTTCTGGCGATGCTCCTTTATCGCCTTGTTTTCAGCGTCAAGAATTTCCCAGCGGTGTCGTATCCTGAGTTGGTCAACGGCTTCGGATATGAGTTGCTGAACATGAAACCGGTCATTGACAAGCGATGCGACAGGAAACACTTTTCTGACAGTCAGCATCATGGCTGAAGAAAGGTCTGTTGTAACCGTTTTCACCGTAAGGCGCTGCTTCAAAGGCACTTTTCGCAGTATTGCCGACACCGTGTCACTTGCCACTCCGCGAACCATTGCCGCAAGAGCCCCTTTTCCTCCATGCGCCTCCTTGTTGGTCAGTATGGTATAGACATCGCCATTGCTCAGACATGTCTCGTCAAGACTCATGTCCGCGCCAAAATTTTTGTAGGAGTATTTGCACGTAATATGCACGTAAAAATTAAAATCAGCGAGTCAAGTTGGTGATTATCACAATCTTAACTCGCTGATATAGTGCCCAGAACAGGACTCGAACCTGCACGCCTCGCAGCACTCGCACCTGAAACGAGCGCGTCTACCATTCCGCCACCTGGGCATTCGGGGGTAGAACCGGGTCTTCCGGTTTTGCGATGCAAAGTTAGGCACTTTTTTTGAATTATGCAAGTATCGCTCTGATTTTTTTTGTAATTTTGTGAGGATTTATGCGTTTCGGCGCTTTTAAGACTGTTTTTTATTATGGCAAATATTCTCCGTACGGGTGTTCCCGTTGGTTTCTGCAGCGATCATGCAGGCTATGAAATGAAGTGTATGATTGAGGGTTATCTCGATAGCCTGGGCATTCCGTATAAGGATTTCGGAACATATTCTACCGAAAGTTGCGACTACCCTGATTTTGCTCACCCTTTGGCTGTGGCTGTTGAGAATGGCGAAGTTTATCCCGGTATAGCGCTCTGTGGCAGTGGAAATGGTATTGGAATGACCTTGAACAAGCATCAAGGCATACGTGCTGCACATTGTTGGCTGCCCGAGCTGGGCGCATTGGCGCGTCAGCACAATGATGCTAATGTACTTGTGCTCCCGGCTCGCTTTATTCGTCCGGACGAGGCGATCAGTATTGTCGATGCTTTTCTCGATGCGGAATTCGAGGGCGGACGTCATGAGCGTCGTGTGGCCAAAATTCCGGTTGATTTCTCGAAGGCATGATTGTTCTTGCGCCCGACAAGTTCAAGGGTACGCTTTCGGCGAGTGAGGTTGCTGATGCAATGGCTCGAGGTCTGCGCCGTGCGGGTGTGCGAGACGATGTACGGGGTGTTCGCATGGCTGACGGAGGTGAAGGTATGGCTTATGCGCTTGGTGCAGTGGCTGTTTCCGACATTAAGGGGGCGTATATCCTACCGGACGGCCGCGGGCTGTTGATGAGCGCGGAAATTTGTGGCGCTTCGTTGCGTGATGTTAAGCCCGAGCTTAGATCGACGAGGCGTTTGGGAGAGGCTGTGCGTTTATTGTCCACTCGAGTGCCTGAAGTTTTAATCGGGGTAGGGGGGACGCTTACTGCAGACGGTGGCGCCGGCTACCTACAGGGACTTGGGTATGAGTTCTTCGATGAGTCGGGATGTGTGATTTTTGAGGATCTTTCGCCAGAGGTGCTTGTGCGCAGAGGGCTTTCGCGTGTGAGTATCCCTGCAGAAAGATTGCCTAAAGTCATGGGTTTGTGCGATGTGGCATGTCCTATCTTTGCGCCTGAAAGTGAGTTATCGGCATTGAGCTTTATCAGGCAAAAGGGATTCGATACGCCAGAGTTGGCCGAGATTGCTGAATGTGCATTGTCCCTGATAAATAATGTGTTGCTTTCTAATACGGAGGCGTATGGTGGTGCCGGTGGTGGACTTGGATATGCTATTGGGGTTCTTCCCGGTGCGATATGCCGAAGTGGTGCTGAATATGTGATTGAGGCAAATGCGGCGGTCTTAGGGGCAGCGAGGCTGATTGTGACCGGAGAAGGTTCGATTGATGCGCAGACCCGAGGGGGAAAGTGTGTCGATGCGTTACAGAGATTCGCCCGGGAGCGCCATATCCCGGTTCTTGCTGTAGGAGGGAGGGTGAATCCGTCGATGGTCGGTCCGATGGTGATCGGATGTCGGGCGTGGGATTCATCGATGCCTGATTCGCATACGGCTGCAATGGAAGTTGAAAATTCGGTGGCTGATTGGGCCATGAATTATTTTGCCGAATAAAATTTTATGCCGATATTTGCAGAAAGTAAATTTGACTATCAGGGCGATGATGCCCGATGTATGAATGTAACTCACACAAAATAAACACTATGCTTAATCCCCAAATTCAGGATGCTCTTAACGAGCAGATCAATGCCGAATTCTGGTCGGCATATCTTTATCTGGCCATGGCCATGAACTTCGAGGCCAAGGGTAATGCAGGTATTGCCAATTGGTTCCGCGTTCAGTTCAAGGAAGAGCAGGCGCATGCGGAAATCTTCATCAATTATGTTGTGAGCCGAGGCGGACGAGTTATTCTTAAGCCCATCGATGCAGTTCCGTCGGAGTGGGCATCTCCTCTGGCAGCATTCGAAGATACGCTTGCTCACGAGCAGAAGGTGACCTCGATGATCAACAACCTTTATGCACTTGCAGAACAGAATCATGATTATGCTACACGCGGCAAGCTCGATTGGTTTGTTTCCGAGCAGGTTGAGGAGGAGGAGACAGCACAGGGTCTCATTGATCGTCTGAAGCTTACCGGTGAAGACGGTTTGGCTCTCTACATGCTCGATACGGAACTTGCAGCTCGCACATACAATGTGCCGTCGCCCTTGCAGACGGCTGCTGAATAAGCCGTTATATAATAGATGTGTAGCTGTCGGATGTGACTAAATGTGCATCCGGCAGCTTTTTTTCGGGCTTAGGCATTGACAATGGCGATTTTTTTGTGTATCTTTGCGGAAACATTCACTTCCAGAAAACAATCAATCAAGCAAACACGTTAAAGAAGCGGCCGAGAGGTCGGAAAAAATAGATTTATAATCACTTAATACAACATTACGAGAAAAGCGCGGCAAGACAAAAATAAATGTTTCAACACTCTCCATTACAGACCGTTGCTTAAAGTTCAGTCAGATTTAAGAGACATCCCAAATCGGAAAATATGGAAAACCCTAACGAAAAAAAGCCCAAGCGTCCGCGTATCGGTCAGGGCTTCCTTCCTGAGAACAACGAGCGTCCTCGCTACGATCGTCCATACGAAAACCGTCCTCGCCCCGAGCACGAAGGCGACGGTGCCGGAAATTTTGATATGGATGAGGATAACTCCCGCTACAACAATCAGCGCCAGTATCAGCGTCCCTATCAGCCCCGTCCACAGGGAAGCTATCAGCGCAACAATAATTATAATCGTCCGCAAAACAACAACTATCAGCGCCCGTATAATCCGAATTATCAGCGCCCTCAGGCGCCGGAGGATGGAGATGGCGAACGTCAGAATTCATATCAGCGTCCTTATAATCCCAACTATCAGCGGCCTCAGCGTCAGCAGGGCGGTTACAATCAGAACCGTCAGCAGGGTGGCTACAACAATGGTCCCCGTCAGCAGGGCGGCTACAACAATCAGAACCGCCGTCCCCAGCAGGGTGGAGCTTTCCCGGCCCGTGGCAAGAGCTTTACGCCCCGGCCCAAGAGAATTGAATATGAGATGCCGATTCCTGACCCCAACGAACAGATGCGCCTGAACAAGTTCATGAGTAATTCGGGCATTTGTTCTCGTCGTGAGGCTGATGAATTCATCCAGCAGGGTCTGGTGAAAGTGAACGGTAAGGTCGTGACGGAGCTCGGCACCAAGATCAACCACTCCGATGTGGTAGAGTATGATGAGAAGGTCGTGACGATGCAGAGCAAGTGCTATATCCTGCTCAACAAGCCTAAGGATTGCGTTACGACATCCGATGACCCCAATGGCCGAACCACTGTGCTTGACCTCGTGAAGGGCGCATGCACGGAGCGTATCTATCCCGTCGGTCGTCTCGACCGCAATACGACGGGTGTGCTTCTACTGACCAATGACGGCGATCTTGCATCCAAGCTCACGCATCCCAAGTTCGTGAAGAAAAAGATCTATCATGTGTGGTGCGACCGTGATATCGCCGAGGAAGATATGCAGCGTATTGCTGACGGCATAGAGCTTGAAGACGGGCCTATCCATGCTGATGCCATAAGCTATGCAACGGAGACGGACCGCAATCAGGCCGGTATCGAGATCCATTCGGGACGCAACCGCATCGTGCGTCGAATTTTCGAAAGCCTCGGCTATCATGTGACAAAGCTTGACCGTGTGTACTTCGCCGGTCTGACCAAGAAGAATCTTCCCAGAGGCCGCTGGCGCTATCTGACACAGGAAGAAGTGAACTACCTGAAAATGGGCTCCTTCGATTGATGGAAGTCCAAAAATCGAAATAATAAGAAAACCAAGCATTTCCGAAAAATACATATGAAGCGAATCAAGATATCCGCAATTCTCGCAGACGCCGGGTTGATCGGTAAGGATGTTTGCGTCAAGGGATGGGTGCGCACCCGTCGCGGAAACAAATACGTGCAGTTTGTGGCTCTGAACGATGGTTCTACCGTCAAGAACCTGCAGATTGTATTCGACATGAACAAGTGGAACGAGGATGAACTCAAGGCTATAACAACGGGTGCATCCATTGGTGTCACGGGTAAGCTCGTGGAGAGCCAGGGTAAGGGACAGACTTGCGAAGTTCAGGCAGAGACACTCGAAGTTTACGGTACTGCCGATCCTGCCGAGTATCCTCTTCAGAAGAAGGGACATTCGCTGGAATTCCTTCGCGAGAAAGCTCACCTCCGCCCGCGCACGAACACATTCGGTGCAATCCTGCGCGTGCGTAGCGCACTTGCATACGCTATTCATAAGTTCTTTCAGGAGAAGGGCTTTGTTTATCTCCATACGCCACTTATCACAGCATCTGACTGCGAGGGTGCCGGCGCCATGTTCCAGGTAACTACGCTGCCTCTCTCCAAGCTCCCGAAGACTGAGAACGGCGAGGTTGACTACAGCAAGGATTTCTTCGGCAAACCAACGGCTCTGACAGTCAGCGGCCAGCTCGAAGGCGAACTTGGCGCAACTGCTCTCGGCGAGATTTATACCTTCGGACCGACTTTCCGTGCAGAGAATTCCAACACGCCGCGACATCTCTCGGAGTTCTGGATGATTGAGCCTGAAATGGCGTTCTACGACATTACGGACAATATGGATCTGGCCGAAGAGTTCGTGAAGTACTGTATCAAGTATGCGCTTGACCACTGCCGCGACGATATCGAATTCCTCTCGGAACACTTCGATCCGGAGCTTATCAACCGTCTGGAGTTCGTGCTTCATAATGATTTCGTGCGCCTCACCTATACCGAGGGTGTGAAGATTCTCGAGGAGTCCGGCAAGAAGTTTGAGTTCCCCGTGCACTGGGGTACGGACCTTCAGAGCGAGCACGAGCGTTATCTCGTGGAACAGCATTTCAAGAAGCCTGTGATCCTGACGGACTATCCTAAGGAAATCAAGGCCTTCTATATGAAGCAGAACGAAGACGGCAAGACCGTACGCGCCATGGATGTGCTTTTCCCGAACATCGGCGAGATCATTGGTGGCTCGGAGCGTGAGGCTGACTTTGACAAGCTTAATGCCCGCATTCAGGAGCTGAACATTCCGATGAAGGATATGTGGTGGTATCTTGATACGCGTCGATTCGGCACGGTTCCTCACAGCGGTTTCGGTCTGGGCTTCGAACGCCTCGTACTTTTCGTTACGGGTATGACCAACATCCGTGATGTTATCCCCTTCCCGCGCACACCGAATAACGCTGAATTCTAAACACCTCTTAGTCCGATTAAGACATCATGCCTGTATTTCAGAATTTTTACTGCCATAAAGAATCGTTGGAGGAATGGGGTCATTATCTAATAGACCTCTATTCGATAGTTGAAATCGGTCGTATGGGAGGATATTCTCCGAAAGAAATACGGTTGGTGAATGGCAATATTTATTATTTTAATGAAGAAAGCTATCAGATGCTTCTTGAGGCTATGGATCGTGAAGGCATAAAAATATATGATGCAGACGGAAATTTGATAAAGGACTGATACGTCAGTCGTATAAGTTGAATCATACATAAAGGACCGCAATTTCAGGAGACGGAGATTGCGGTCCTTGTAATCAAGTAAGATAAACATTCTTGATACGAGAAATAGATCTATACGATGGGAATGTCTAATTTCAACACATATTACGATAGCATCGACCATGATTTCTGGCGCACTCTATGCGTGGAAAAGGGAGTCCTGCGCCATTATGCCAAGGGCGATCTTTTTGTGGAGCAAGGGAGTGTCGCAAGATATATCGGATACATTAAGTCCGGGACACTTAAGTATGTGGTAGCAGCATCGGACGGTACAGAAAGAGTGGTAGGACTTGAGTTTGCCGGCGGGTTTGTGGCGGATTTTCCTTTCTCCATATACGGGCGAAAGTCGCGAGTTTCAATCCATGCCGTCACCGAATGCGAAATATATTGTGTTCCCACGCAGGAGCTGGGGATGCTTATGAGGTCGGACGAGCAATTATACCGTATGATAGCCGAAGCGAATGTGGCGCTGTTCGATACTACTTATAACAGATATATTGACTTGCATGTGAAGTCGGCTCAGGAACGATACAAGGATCTAATTGCGAAGCACGGCGATTTATTCTCGCTTTTCTCGCTAAAGGATATAGCTTCGTTTCTGAATATCACTCCGACTCATTTAAGCCGGTTGAGAAAAAATATGAGCAATGACGTTTAAGAGACGGGCCCGCCATGCGATAGTCTATTTTTCGTATGGCGTTACCGGGACATAAGATTCATCGCGGTCGGACTAATTGGTCGTATCAGCCTGATTATGCTTTGAGGCACACGATGTGTAGCAATTATTTGAAATAGTATGAGAAAATATATAATTGTAATTTTGTTAGAGTTATGTACGTGTATGGTTTTTGGACAGACTATACAGCGCGGAGTTGTACGTGAATATAACGAGCGGGCTGCGAAAACCCCATTAGGAGACGTGGAACTGCGTGTGTCCGGGGCTTGAAGTATAGTATCGGAAAAGGATGGATCTTTTATTTTAGAGTTTCTTACACTTACGGCCGGGCAGCATGTGAATGTGCGTCATATTGAGAAGGAAGGTTATGTTATATTCAATAAAGATGCTGTTGAGCAATGGAATCTTAATCCAACGGAAGCCTTCAATATTGTTATTCTTGATTCGTATGTTGATCGCTTTGCCCGTTTCGATTTATCGGAGATTGCCCCTGTGGAGCAGGAGATAACTACACTTGTAGAGTAGGGGAGATTCGACGAAGCGATCAAGAAGTATGAGGATATGCGGATAACGGAACAGCTTGAGAATGCCTTTGTGCAGAAACATATCGTACATAATGCGTCAGAACAACTGTTGAATATTGAAAACTCGATTGATACATCTATAGACAGTTTATATGCCGTAGCAAATCGACAGATAGAAACTTTAGCATTGGCAGGTGGTAGTGAGAATGTGAAAAAGATGGTTTTGTTAGTTTGCAATATTGCAGATGTAAATTCGAAAAATATTGAGTGGCAACTGATTGCAGGTAACTATATGCAATGTTTTAATAACGATTACGTTTCTGCCAGAAATTATTATTTACGAGCTTTGTCAGCTGAACAAGAGCATTCGAATGGATATAACATTGATGTTACAACAATTTATACACAAATTGGTGATACTTATTACCAACAAGGTGATGAAGAGACAGCTCTGATATATTTCCTAAATGCACTTGATTTAATGGAAAAAGAGGAAGCATATAGTGAATCATTGGCTTTTGCGTATGATAGTATTGGAGATATATATGAGAGTCGAAATGATTTGAGAAAAGCAATAGAATATAATTTAAAGGGAGTTGAAATAGGGGAGAAGGTTAAGGGAAGGGATAGCGTTACTTCCGGTTTAAGTTATATGAATATTGGCAGGATATTCAATGAGCTTGGACAATATGATGATGCATTGGAGTGGATGAGAAGGGCGTGAGATTCATTATCTCTTGTATTCAGTAGGGAAAACGTGCGATTTATCGAGGAGCGAATATCGGAAATTGAAGATAAGATTATAACGAAATAGCGATTCCAATCTATTGGGAATTGATAGACTTTGGTTTTTGCGAAGCTGAAGCTATGCCGCTTGAATAGAATTTTTGCTGTGGAGGAATGTCTGCTGCAGTGTCCTAAGTTTGGAAGTATAGCGATGTTGTTGATTGCGACGGAGTGGAAGTTGATGGGCTTTTGCCCTTTGAGCTTAAGGTTGAGGCCAGGAAAAGAGACGTCCATAAATTGCTGATTTGTTGTTTACAACCAATCTCGACTGCGTTCGGCATAGGTGGAGCAAGCTCCCATCTGCTCTCACTGGCACGAGAAAGTTTCAGCGAAGTTATGGCCTCTATGACGGTTACGAAAAGACGTTATTTCTTCCTGTTGAAGAATTTGATACGCTTTATAGTATGTCCTATGGCAAATGCTATCATTAAAAATCCGATTTTTCCATGAACGCCTCCCAATGGACTATGTTCGTTTGTAATGAGCCAATGGATAAAAGTTGCTACTCCTGATAAGAAGGTGAGAATATAAATCCACCATAGAATGCGAGTCGGAACTTTTAGTTTGCTAAATTTTGTAAGCCACTTTTTCCATTGAAAATGAAGGTAAATGTGCCAAACGACAAGACACATAAACGGTAGTGCCACTATTATATGTAAAATAACAGGAAAGAAGCCTCTACTTGATGTCGCTTCCAACTGTATGCTTGAGGCAAGGACAATTGGCATGAGGATTGCCAATGTGCAATCGCATGACTTTAATTTTTGTGCTTTTGTCATAGCACAAAGGTACGAAAATACTGCGAGTTATCAAAGCAATATCTCGCAATCGTTTACACGGAAGCTGCAGCGGTCGCGGATTTCCTTGCGAACAAATCGCTAATTTTGCACTTGCGGGTTGAATTTGCGCCGTTGGTTCCAATAGGGTTAATAGAAAATTTTAAGATGGGTTGTAAGGAAATATTTTTTAATGTAACTTTGTGATGCAGACCACACAGAATATGCCCGGATGCGAGCCATAAGTGTGGGATGTGCGAAGGTATATACTTCGAAAAGATAAACTAATAACATCAGAAATGTAAGATGGCAAAGATAAATCTATTTAATACCTTGAAGAAGGCAGCCAGTGAGCTCACAAATAAAGTTGAGCAAGCAGCGCAAGGATATGTTGATTTGTCGGCTGAGGCTGATAAGCTGAAGAAGACGGTGAGCGGACTTGCGTCGAAATTAGGAAATGCGGCATCTCTTGCCATGAATGGCGGAGATGTGAAGCCGGAGGCCTCGATGGTTATATCCATATTGGAAAACACTCCGGTAGAGGCGAAATCGATCAGTAATAATAAGCTGTATCTGAAAGTGCCGGCTACGGATACCGTTCCGGAAGCATGGTTTGTGCTTGTGGATATGAATAAAGAGAGAATCAAGTTCACCACAGCAATTAAGGCGGATATAGCTGAGAAGTTCAAAGCTGCAGGTTTTGAAGCAGTATACAAATATCCGCTGACGATGGTAAGCGAGGAGAAGGCTATGAAGGATATAGCCGGCACCAAAATGCTTAAAAAGCTGATTACGGATATGGTGGCTCGTCAGGAAAATGTGATTGCGGAATTCGCGAAGACGGATGCCTACGCTAAGAAGATGCTTGACGTTATGGTATTTGACCGTGAGCATGTGGCCAAGGGTATGGAGCGCTCAAAGTATTTCAGCAAAATAGACGAGGACGGAGATGTGAAACTTGAGATACCTGCGACGAATGACTGTATGTATGAACGATTCGTATGGGTGTTGCCAAAGGTGGACAGGGTGACTCTTGATTGTGGAATCTTGGGTGTGTCTTTCCCCGAGAATATCGAATCCATAGCCAAGGAGCTTGAGACGGAAGTCATGGGTGTGAAATTCAAGGTTAATAACGAGGGGAAACTTCGGCTAAAGGCTTACGTTGATCCTGAAGATTATCCGGCAGAAGACATCCCCGAACACATCTTCAAGACTATAGACCTGAAGATAATAAAGCTGATAGACACCTGGGCTAAGGTTCTGAAGAAAATGGACGTGCGCGTAAGTGCGAACCAATTCTTCGATCTTCCTCTTGTTCGTGAGAAGTTAAAAGGTATGCCTCATTTCGATAAAATGGATAATGACGGCGACATAAGGTTCAGGGTGCCCGGAGACCAGAATTTCCAGCCATTGCGCTTTGTATGGGTGATGATGGTAAAGGATCGTGTTACGATTGACGCAAATATATCTGGTTACGCTTCTTTTGGTGCGTCTGTCAGCCCCGAGGAGGTTGTCGCGAAGTTCAATGATGCAAATCTTGGATTTGAGGCATACGTAAGCAACGACATCGTGCGTGTTCGCAAACGCTTCAGGCTGGCGAACTATCCTACATCCAATCCTACGGAAAAAGTGATAGAAGATGTAAAAAGCGAGTTTGTCAAGGCTCTTGATGCCGTCGCGAGGGCTGCCTCCATTGCCGGAATCAAGACGAAGTACTACAGACCGAAACTTGGAGCGCTTGAAGGCGTTCTCAACAAGGATCTATTTGGAGGAGTGTCTGTTGACGGACAGGAAATGACCATTCGGCTAAAGCCGACCAAGACTACTGACGGAGACCTGTTGTCGACGGGAATGCTGACTATAAAGAATTCGGACAGCACGACTAAATTTGAGTTGAAAGTTCAACTTGAAAAGTCGTGTAACAAGGACAATGTACACGGTTTGGCGCAACAAAATGCGTCATCGCTGGCCAAGATTGTCCATCAGCAGGTGGATTATGAAAGCGGCAACTACTCAACAAGAGTATGGTTTTCTGTTCCGCACTATACCTTCGATTCGGAAAAGGACTTTATCTCGGTGTTTCTGGAGGCAATGGAGACTCTGATAGAGATCGATTCAAAAGCCTCGGATATGGTTCTGGTTGCCTACAATCAGGAGATCAGGGAGAAACGAGAGCAGGAGCGTCGCAGACAGGAAGAGGAACGGGAGCGTGAGCGTCGCCGTCAGGAAGAAGAACGCGAGCGCGTGCGTAGACGTGCAGCTGAAATCGATGCTATCAGGGAACGCGAACTTAACAGCGGTTTCAATTATACTCTCCGTTCCGGGGGCACCATAAGAGCTCTTCAGGAAGGCTTCACGGAGGATTACCCCTATCTAAGAATAGGAGTTTACATGGTAAAGACCGGACAACAGGCCGATCGTTCCGGAGGCACTATCACGTCATATAATTCGGCTACCACCTTTGGTGAGATCAGAAGTTTTAAAGGCGAATGCAGGGTGCGTATAGAAGGTCGTTCGACCCCTAAGAGTCTTGAAAAGGAATTTCGCGATAAATCAGGTCTGGTTATTAAAATTTGCTATAATGATAAGAACGACGAACGTATTTACATATCCAAGGATAGTATGTACTATGATATGCCGATCTGCGATATTAATAGTAGTCTTCGTAGTTCGGGATGTTATAAGGCGGATATATCATGAAGCAGGCTCAAAGATAGGGAAAGAATATCCGATGGTTCGCCAAAAGCTGTATGAGCCGAGACGCGCGAACTGAATGATGAACGCCGCACAAGTTGTCATGAACAGTTGTGCGGCGTTACTATTTTATTTTATGACGCCTTGGGTATGTGCGTCAATAAGGGATGTTCAGTCTTTTGGCTGTGCGGGGAGGACGGGCTTTTCCTGCTTCTTGATGCCGTCGCGTATCAGGAGTGCATCAATAGTGGGATCCTGACCTCGGAAGCGACGATAAAGTACGGCGGGGTCTTCGGTGCCGCCGCGGGAGAGTACGTTATTGCGGAATGAATCGGCTGTGGCACGGTCGAAGATGCCATTCTCGCGGAAGTGTTCGAAGGCATCCGCATCGAGAACTTCAGCCCACTTGTAGCTGTAGTAGCCCGAGGCATAGCCGCCGGAGAAGATGTGGCTGAACTGCGGCGAGATGGCCGTGCCTTCGACGGGTTCGAACATCTGTACGGATTCCATTGCCTTGCGCTCGAACTCGATGGGATCGCCTTCGATGGGTGCTTCGATGGTGTGGAAAGCCATGTCGAGATAGCCAAAGGCCAGCTGGCGCAGGCATGCATATGCGGCGCCATATTGAGCGGAAGCTACGAGACGATCTACGAGTTCCTGCGGGATGGCTTCGCCGGTCTGATAGTGGCGGGCAAAACTGTCGAGGAATTCTTTCTGCGTGAGATAGTTTTCGTTGAACTGCGAGGGGAGTTCGACGAAGTCGCGATATACCGCTGTTCCGCTCATTGAAGCATAATTTGTGGCGGCAAGAAGGCCGTGCAGAGCATGACCGAACTCGTGGAGGAAGGTTTCGACTTCGTAGGGTGTGAGAAGGGAAGGTTTGTCGCCGGTGGGCTTGGTGAAGTTCATGACGATGCTTACCTGCGGTCGAGAATCCTTGCCGTCGGGTGTGTGGTACTGGTCCTTGAAGCCTGTCATCCATGCGCCGGGTCGCTTGGAGTCGCGGGGGAAGAAGTCGGTATAGATAACTCCGATAAACTCGCCGTTTTCGTCTTTCACGTCGAAGGCTTTCACATCTGGGTGATATACTTCGATGTCGGGATTTTCTTCGAACTGCAGGCCATATAGCTTTGTGGCGAGGCCGAATACGCCTTTGATGGTATTGTTGAGTTCGAAGTAAGGACGCAGTTCTTCTTCGTCGAAGGAATATTTAGCGGCCTTGAGCTTGTTGGAATAATAGGAATAATCCCAGGGCTTGAGCTGTACGGGCTTGCCTTCGAGCTGCGATGCAAAGGCCGTGAGCTCGGCGAGTTCGGCTTTGGCGGCGGGGGTATATGCCTCGCGCAGACGATCGAGGAGGTCGTATACGGCCTCAGGCGAACCGGCCATGGTGCGTTTGAGGTTCTGCGTGGAATAGTTCTTGGCGCCGAGCATGCGTGCGCTTTCGAGACGGAGCTCCGCGATGCGCTTAAGGATTTCGCGATTGTCGAATTCTCCGGACATGTTGCGGGCGGAATAGAGCTTGTACATCTTTTCGCGCAGGTCGGGACGTGCGGAGTATTTCATGAACGCCATGTATGTGGGCTGGTCCAAGCCGAAACGGTATTTCCCATCCATGCCTTTGGCTTTTGCGCTCTCGGCCGCAGCAACGATAGAGCTTTCGGGCAGCCCTTCGAGATCAGAGGCTTCGAGAATCATTTCGTAGTTGCCTACATCCTTAAGCACGTTCTGGCCAAAGGTGGTGGTGAGCTCGGAGAGATCGCTCATGATTTTCTTGAAGCGGTCGCGGTCCTCGCCCCGGAGAGTGGCGCCGGAGAGAGCGAAGGAGTCGTAGGTTTTCTGCATGAGCATGGAATCTTCGGCCGAAAGACCTTTCCATTGCTCGGGATTCTCATATACCGTGCGCACGCGGTTCCAGAGATTTTCGTTGAGAATGATGGAGGTGGAGTAGTCGCTCAATTTGCCGGAAGCGGAAAGCGAAATGCGCATCATCTCGTCGTCGGCGTTGGCCGACAGGAGGGGAAAGAATACATTGAGCACGCGATTGAGTTCGTTGCCGCTGCGTTCGAGAGCCACTATAGTATTGGCAAAGGTAGGTTCGTCATCGCTTGTGGCGATGGCGTCTACTTCCTGAAGTGCAAGCTCAAGGCCACGGTCGATGGCCGGCTCCCACTGGCTGTTGTCGATTTTGGAAAAAGGTGCGGTGGAGTGGGGGCCTTCGAAATCCTTGAAGAAAACGTTTTCTGTTGCCATTGTCGTCTGGGACAGCAGGGTTGCGGCCAATCCTCCGCAGAGCGCTGCTTTTTTTATGATGTTCATGATTTAGGAGTCTTTATTTATTGAATCTTAATCGCTCATCGTGCGCAGTAGTTCTGCGTTGTCGGTCGTGCGCTCCATGCGATCGCGGATAAATTCCATAGCTTCGATGGGGGTGCGGTCGGAGAGGAAGCGACGCAGAATCCACATGCGGTTGAGGGTTTCGGAGTCGAGGAGCAGGTCGTCGCGGCGTGTGCTGGACGACATGATGTCGACGGCGGGGAAGAGGCGCTTGTTGGCCAGGGTGCGGTTGAGCTGCAGCTCCATATTGCCTGTGCCCTTGAATTCTTCGAAAATTACCTCATCCATCTTTGAGCTTGTCTCGGTGAGGGCGGTAGCGATAATGGTCAGGGAGCCACCGCCTTCGATGTTTCGGGCTGCGCCGAAGAATCGCTTGGGCTTCTGCAGAGCATTGGCGTCGACACCACCGGACAGGATCTTACCGGAGCCGGGAGCCACGGTGTTGTAGGCACGTGCCAGGCGAGTGATGGAGTCGAGGAGGATAACGACGTCATGGCCGCATTCAACCATACGTTTGGCTTTCTCCATGACTATGCCGGCAATCTTCACATGGCGGTCGGCGGGTTCGTCGAATGTGGAGGCGATGACCTGTGCGTTGACGCTCCGCTGCATGTCGGTGACTTCTTCAGGACGTTCGTCGATAAGCAGGATCATGATATATGCTTCGGGATGATTCTCCGCGATGGCATTGGCGATATCTTTCAGCAGAATTGTCTTACCGGTCTTGGGGGGCGCGACGATGAGTGCGCGCTGGCCTTTGCCGATAGGCGCGAACATGTCGACTACACGGGTGGAGAGCGTGCAAGTGCGTCCGGATGTGAGATCGAACTTCTCGTCGGGGAAAAGAGGAGTCAGATGCTCGAAAGGCACGCGGTCGCGGATGAATTCAAGCGAGCGGCCGTTCACACGCTTTGCATCCACGAGCGCGAAGTGCTTTTCATTGTCTTTCGGGGGACGTATGGTGGCTTCAACGACATCGCCGGGTTTGAGGCCGAATGCTTTTATCTGCTGCTGCGTGACGGATATATCGTCCGGAGATGCAAGATAATTGAAGTCGGCGGAGCGCAGGAATCCCTGATTGCCGTTTTCGATTTCGAGAACGCCTGTGGCTGTAAGGAGATTGTCGAAATTAAATCGCTGTGGCGCGGGAGCAGGCGTCTTGGGCTGGGCCGGCATTTTCTTTTTCTTGGTCTTGGGAGAGGGAAGCTCCGCGACAGGGACTTCTGCGATTTCCTCGGATATGATGACGGGCTCGGACTCGTTCGAGATCGGGAAAGGCATTTCTTCAAGAGGCGGGAGGGCGCCCTCCTCGCGTAAACGCTGCGCGCGGGGAACAAATTTACGACCTTCGCTCCGTGGGAAGAAGGATCCCAGGCCCGGGGTGTCCTTGCGTACGACCGGCGCATCGACGGGCTTGGCTGCAACCGGCGCGTCGTCCGTAGATTCGCCCTTAGCCGGATCTACAGAGGGTGCCGCTTCTGTTGCGCCGGCCTGTTTGCGATCTGTCGTTGCATCTGATTCAGCCTTCTTGGCACGTCCGCGTCGTTTTGTCTTTTCGGCCGGTGCAGTATCAGCGCTTGTTTCTTCCGCTGTTCCGGCTGCCTTATCGTCGAGCTGTGCGGAAGCATCATCGTCTTTCTTCTTGCGCGTACGCTTCTTGGGGGCCGGCGCCTCGGACGAGCGGACCCCTTTCTTTGGCTCGGGCGCAGCGGCAGCCTCAGCGATGGCCTGCTGATCGATGATCTTGAAAATCAGAGCCTGACGGTCATTCAGGTCGATCTTTTTAATGCCAAAGTCCTTGGCAATGCTTGCCAGATTTTCATCCGGCATCTCAGTAAGTTGTGAGATATTATACATTTTGGAAATAAAAGATGGGGGAGAATCGATTGTCCTCGCGAGGCTTCGGGTTGGCCCGGGTGTCGATTGTGAATGTTGAAATATCGTGGGAGAGGGAAATATCCTGTCCCTCTGCATATAGCCTTAGGGAAGGGATAATAGATGGGCCTTGCGATTGCTGCGTGGACTCACATTTCCGTAAAATCAATTCGAGATTTGTGCAAACTCCAAGGCAGGACTTGATGCAAGCCTTCCGTTTGCTGCTACAAAGGTACGAATTATATTTCGAACTATCAAATATATTTTTCGCAAAGCATATCGACTGATTCGGATTACCGCGACCGCTAAATTTTATGGATGTGTAAGTTGTCATAGTTCAGACTCTTATAAGAAGAATGAGGGAACGGCGCAAAAAATATTCAAAAAAAGTCGCGAAAAAATTTGGAGAATCCAAAAATAGTGCCTAACTTTGCATCGCAATTGAGAGGGACACCCACTCAAACAGCTAAAGAATGACTCCGTAGCTCAGTTGGTAGAGCAACTGACTCTTAATCAGTGGGTCGAGAGTTCGAGCCTCTCCGGGGTCACAACAAGAAAAAGGCAAGATGCCGCAAAGCACTGAAATCAGTTGATTTTCAGTGCTTTTTCTTTTTACCACGTTGCAGAATACTGCACAATACAGAAGCACTGTGGTGAATGACGAGTGAATGGTCTCGCAGTGAATAGTAAACCCCATCAACCGGAAATATCTACTGATCCATAGTTGGGCGTGTATATTTGGTATTTTGATTGGATATAATGGAAGAGGCAGTGGATTTTGGTTGGTTTTAAGTGGAAATGTATACGTATTTATTCCTTGATATATCTATCTTTGCATGATAATAGAATAAATGTATATTAATTAGAATGAAAGTAGGTGGAATTCTGACGGGGGCGATAATGCTGCTTTCCGTCTGCCAGACATTAAATGCACAAAATATGATCAATCAGAATACTGATAAGTCGTTGGCTCCGATAGAGCAGCTCGCCCTGACTGCTGAATGGGATAAGGTGTTCCCGAAAAGCGATAAAGTGGAACACAGTAAGGTTTCTTTCGTTAATCGCTACGGCATTACGCTTGTTGCTGATATGTATAAGCCTAAGGATGCTTCAGGAAAGTTGCCTGCAATTGCCGTGAGTGGTCCTTTTGGCGCTGTGAAGGAGCAGTCGAGCGGCCTTTATGCCCAGCAATTGGCGGAACGCGGATATCTTACGATTGCTTTTGACCCCTCGTTCACGGGCGAGAGCGGCGGTATGCCGCGGCGTGTGGCTTCTCCGGATATAAATACTGAGGATTTTTCGGCGGCTGTGGACTACTTGTCTGTTTCTCCCGAAGTTGACAATGAACGAATAGGCATTCTCGGTGTATGCGGGTGGGGCGGGATTGCCATTCAGGCAGCTATCAACGATCCCCGTATCAAGGCAACGGTTGCATCGACGATGTACGATATGACACGGGTGAATGCAAAGGGCTATTTTGATGCGGACGATTCGAAAGAGAAGCGCAATGCCAGTCGCTCGGCTATGGCAAGACAGCGTACTGAAGATTTCAGGAACGGGGAGTATACGCGTGCCGGAGGCGTGGTAGATCCTCTGCCCGCTGATGCTCCGCAGTTTGTGAAAGATTATTACGATTATTACAAGACTCCGCGCGGTTTCCATCCGCGGTCGGGTAATTCAACTGACGGCTGGAATGCCACTTCGGGCCTTCCGTTTGTAAACTTCAAGTTCTTTGAATATGCCGATGAGTTGGAGAATGCAGTTCTTATCGTGCACGGTGATCAGGCTCATTCCTATTATTTCGGCAAGGATACGTTCGCAATGTTGAAGGGCGATAACAAGCAGATGCTTACTATCAAAGGCGCAAGCCACTGCGACCTGTATGATCAGCTTGATATTATACCTTTTGATGAAATTGCGGCCTTCTACAATGAGTATCTGAAATGACAACGGCTGAGTTTATGGAAATCATGAGGTCCGGTGAGATTATTCCTGCCGGATCTCCTGTTCATGCCAAAATGCATGAGCTAAGTCAGGAAGCTATAAGAATTACAATGCAGATCAATACGGCTTATCATACTCATGATGAAATTGTTGCTCTTATGTCTGAACTGACCGGTACAGAAATACATGACAGTTTTGGACTCTTTCCTCCGTTTTATACCGATTGTGGCAAAAATACGAGAATCGGAAAGCGTGTCTTTCTTAATTCCGGTTGTAAGTTTCAGGATCAGGGAGGCATTACCATCGGCGATGATGTGCTGATCGGACATAATTGTGTCATTGCCACACTAAATCATGTGATGGATCCCGATAAGCGAGGGGATATGATCGCAGCTCCGGTTAAGATCGGTAATAAGGTATGGGTTGGCGCCAATGTAACGATTCTTCAGGGTGTGACTATTGGAGATGGTGCAATTATTGCTGCAGGTGCAGTCGTAAACAAGGATGTCGCTCCGCGCACGATTGTAGGAGGAATGCCTGCTAAGGTTCTCAAAAGTATATAAAGACAGGCGCATCCCGGGAAGTTTAGAAAACTTAAACTTGAGATGCGCCGTCTTTAGTACAATGTCATTCTAAAGCTTATAGCAGATTCTCGCGCTCGGTAACGTCAGCATCTGTCATGGTGTAGCCGCCGAGGCTTCCTTCTCGGGCCTGAATACAGATGTATACAAGAGGCTCCTTGGATGTGCATTTGATATTGCGGTCGCAATTGGTGGCCACGCGCACAACCGATCCTTCGGCAATGTCGAAAGCCTGATCATCTACCTGGAATCGTCCTGAGCCGGAGAGGATTATATAGTTTTCCTCGTTATCTCGGTGGCTGTGGAAGAAGGGGATTGAAGCTCCTGTGGGAAGTGTGCCGAAAGAAATCTCGCAGGAAGTCGCGCCTGTAGCATCCTTCACGAACTGTTTGCCTTCGAAGGTACTCAGCGCTCCAACGGATACGTGGGCGAACTTATCACCATGATTCAATGTCTTTAATTCACTCATTGCTTTGGGTTTTTGAAAATGTTGTTGTAACTTTGCGGTGGAAAGCCGCTATCGAAAGTATAGCGCAAAGATAACTACAAAAATATAAAGATACAAGAAGTTACAAGTCGGTTAGCCGCTTACTTGGAAGAAAGTATTATTGGATATGAGCAGATTGGATGTGGAAGAAAATTTGAAAAAATATACACGCATAGATGAGTGTCCCGTCAGAAACATAGTATCAAGATTCTCGGGAAAGTGGTCCATGCTGATCCTTTGTGTGCTGTCTGAAAACTCCAAGACCCGCTTTAATGAATTGAATAGGGCTATTCCTGATATATCCCCGAAGGTACTTTCCTCCACACTTAGGACTCTCGAGGACGAAAAGCTTGTTCTTCGGGAAATATATGCTGAAATACCGCCTCGGGTGGAGTATTCTCTGACGGATAAAGGTCACTCCCTTATGCCGATACTTTTAAGCCTTATTGAATGGGCTGTCAAGAATCGCGAATAACCCGCCAATAAAGGCGCGCTTGCAATGAAAGCCCCAAATGCTTACCTGATCATTCACAACTACCGACGTAGCGTGAGTGATGAGTTTCGAGCCTGTTCCCAGCATCCTTTCAAAGATTGACGCTATGCTTTAGAAAGCCTAAAGAACTATCGACATCGAATTTGATACTCAATTATCTATGGTTTCAGCCTTGGGAAATAATCATCTCCAAACAGCAGAAGGTTGAAAAATAAGTTGGGGTACTGGGAAAAAATATATCCAACAATGAATATCATAAGGATTGCCAATATAAATAACGAAATATTACCAGCGGTTCCGGTAAAAATATCTACGTTTGTCAAACGCAGTAATAAACCAATCAGTCCATATACGATAAGTTCAGCAATTCCCACAACAATGCATAAAGGAAGCGCAGCTAAAAATATAGCAAAGCCACATAACATGATAGGAATAGCCAAACAACCTAATCCTGCTTGTAAATATTCATGCACTTTTCCCATACTAATGAAATGCAAATTTACAAATAATTTTTATTTGATGGGTAAATA
>CAMWNH010000037.1 GCA_947175605.1 uncultured Porphyromonadaceae bacterium | reverse complement strand
AAATTCGCACGTTTTACCATTCTCGTCTCAGTCCCCCCCCCATATATGACACCCGATCAACTCCCTACCCCCTTCTACATCGTGTATGAGGATCGCCTGCGGAAAAATCTCGCCATCATCGACGAGGTGAAGCGCCGAGCCGGTGTAAACATCATAATGGCATTCAAGGCCAACGCCCTGTGGCGCACGTTCGACATCGTGCGTGAATACTGCCGCAACTCCACGGCGAGCTCGCTGAACGAGCTCCGGCTGGGCCGCGAGTTTTTAGGAGGCGAGGTGCACAGCTATTGCCCTGCATACACCGATGCGAGCATCGACGAGTATATGGCCGGGAGCTCGCACATCACGTTTAACACCGTGAGCCAATATAAGCGTTTTGCGGAACGAGTACGTCGCCATAACGAAACCGTGCCGGCAGAGAAGCGCGTGAGCCCGGGGCTGCGTGTGAACCCGAAATGCTCCGTGATAGAAACGGATCTGTATAATCCCGCGCTTCCGGGGTCGCGCTTCGGCGCATCGGCCGATGAGTTGCGCGACGGTCTGCCCGAGGGTGTCGAGGGGCTTCACTTCCACGCCCTGTGCGAGTCCACGAGCTATGACCTCGAAAAGGTGCTCAAGGCTTTCGAGGAGCAGTTCGGGCATCTGCTGCCCGACGTAAAGTGGGTGAACATGGGGGGCGGCCACCTGATGACGCGCGAAGGCTATGACCGCGAGCATCTGATAGGCCTTCTGAAGGATTTCCGTGCTCGGCATCCGCATCTGAAAGTGATTCTTGAGCCGGGAAGCGCCTTCACATGGCGCACGGGCGACCTTGTGACAAGCGTCGTGGATACAGTGTGCAACGATGGTGTGCACACGGCTATAGTGGATGTGAGTTTTGCATGCCACATGCCCGACACGCTCGAGATGCCATACCAACCGGCCATATCCGAAGCCGTTGATGAATCCGCGGGCACACATGCCTGGAGGCTTGGGGGCAACTCCTGTCTTAGCGGCGACTATATGGGCTTCTGGCATTTCCGCGAACCACTGAAGGAGGGACAACGCCTGACACTTGAGGACATGAACCACTACACCACGGTGAAGACGACAATGTTCAACGGCATAGACCATCCATCGCTGGTGCTCTGCCGGAGCAACGGACAGTGTGAGGTTCTGCGTGAATTCGGCTATGAGGATTACAAATCAAGAATGAGCTAAGGGATGGAGCGGACAATGAGCGAGACACAGCCGAAATATTCCGTAATCGTGCCCGTCTACAATCGTGTAGGAGAGGTGCGAGACCTCACGGAGAGCCTGCTGCAGCAAAGCTGCAAGGACTTTGAACTTATAGTTGTAGAGGACGGTTCGACTGACAGATGCGAGGCCGTTGTGGAGGAGGCCCGCCGCCGTGGACTTAATGCCCGATACTACTACAAAGCTAACGAGGGACGCTCGATAGCCCGCAACTACGGCATGGCGCGCAGCCGGGGGAGCGTGCTGGTGTTCTTCGACTCGGACTGCGTGGTGCCTCCCCAATATTTCGAGACACTGGAGCGTGAACTGCAGGCGCAGCCTCTGGACTGCTATGGCGGTCCGGACGCGGCACACGAAAGCTTCTCGGACACACAGAAAGCGATCAACTACACGATGACTTCATTTCTGACCACGGGTGGCATCCGCGGAGGGAAAGTTCGCCTCGAAAAATTCACGCCCCGCACTTTCAACATGGGCTTTACACGCGAGGTCTACGAACGTGTGGGCGGTTTCCGCGAGATGTTTTCGGAGGATATCGACATGAGCACGCGCATACGCCTGGCCGGATTCAGCATAGGCCTGATACGTCCGGCATACGTATGGCACAAACGGCGCATCGACCTTAAGAAGTTTTTCCGCCAGGTGTATGTGTTCGGGATGTCGCGCATCACGCTACAGCTGCTCTATCCCGGTTCGCTTAAAGCCGTACACTTGCTTCCGGCTGTTGCGGTTATAGGATTGCTTGCCTGCGTGCTTCTCGGGATTTTCGTTTCGCCCTGGTGGCTGCTTCCTCCGGCACTTTATTTTCTGGCGATATTCGTGGGGGCTCTGGTCTCTACGGGTTCGCTGAAAATTGCCCTGATTGCAATTCCGGCTGCAGCCATACAGCTCGGCGGGTACGGTCTGGGCTTCATCAAGGCATGGTTCACCAAGATTCTTCTGCGCCGCGGACGCGACGAGCAGGAAGAAATAAATATCCGCAAGGGAAAAAATGAGCGACTATCCTGAAAACCGGCCAAGCGGATTGACCATTCGCGAGATGCCTGACGAGCAGAAGCCCCGCGAGAAGGCCATGATACATGGCCTGAAGGCGCTGTCGGACGCAGAACTGATGGCTATCGTTTTCGCTACGGGCATACGCGGAAAGTCGGTGCTACAGATGAGCGAGGACATCATTGCTGACTTCGACGGCCATCTGTCACGCCTGACTGCGCTTGACGTCAAGGAGCTTTGCAAACGCTTCAAAGGCATCGGTCCGGCCAAGGCCCTGACGCTTCTTGCAGGCCTCGAACTGGGTGTGCGAGCTGCACTGGACGGAGCACGCCTTGCGGCGGCCGAACAACCGCTGACGTCCCCCGAAACTATCTGGACCCTCATGAAAGAGGATCTTCAGGGTCTGGAGCACGAGGAATTCTGGGTGCTTTTCCTGAAACAGTCAGGCCATCTGATAAAGAGGGAACTGATAGGCCGCGGCGGCCTCACGTCGACTGTCGTGGACGTGAGACTGATATTGCGCGAGGCTCTGATGTGTCTTGCGTCCTCGATAATACTTGTGCACAACCATCCGTCGGGCAATCTGCGCCCGAGCGAAGCGGACAAAGTGATAACCCGAAAACTTAAAGAAGCCGCGGCACTGCACGACATCCGTGTCTTCGATCATATCATATTCACCGACAAGGCCTATTTCTCCTTCCACAATGAGGGACTTATGGGCTGAGGCCAAACCTAAACAGACAAACAAGATGCGAATGGACGGACGCCGCAGAAGCGGCAATGTAGACGATCGCCGCGGGCTCTCGGGCCGAGGCGGAAAAATCCTTGGCGGCGGCATCGCCGGTGTGGTAATTATAGCCATCGTGACCCTTCTTGGCGGGGGCAATATCGGCGACGTGCTGAATAATGTCCTGGGCTCGCAGATGAACACGCAGTTCGCGGTGCAGTCCACAGACACTTATACGCCTGATGCCGAGGACGAGCGTCTGGCCGAACTGGCCTCGCAGGTCCTGGCCGGTACGGAAGACGTGTGGACGGCCGAGTTCCGCAAGCAGGGCTGGGGCGAATACGAATGTCCGAAACTCGTGCTGTTCAGCGGGGCTGTGAATTCGGGCTGCGGCAATGCCACATCGCAGACCGGACCGTTTTACTGTTCGGCGGACCAGACAGTGTATCTGGACCTTGACTTTTTCAAAGAAATGAGCACGACTATCGGTGCTGACGGCGATTTCGCATATGCTTATGTGATAGCACACGAAGTGGGCCACCACGTACAGTATCTCCTTGGCACTCTTACGGACGCTCATCAACAGATGAGCCGCCTGCCGGAAAAGGAAGCCAACAAGATAAGCGTGGCGCTGGAACTGCAGGCCGACTTCTATGCCGGCGTCTGGGCCTACAACGACAATGAGATGTTCGGATCGCTCGAGGAGGGCGATGTGGAGAATGCCATCAACGCCGCATCGAAAATAGGCGATGACTACCTGCAGAAAAAGGCTTATGGACGGGAGATGCCCGACAGCTTCAATCACGGACGCTCAGAACAACGCGTGCGCTGGCTCAAGAAAGGTCTTGACACGGGGAATCCGCTGTTAGGCAATACGATGGACATTCCTTACTCGCGACTCTGATGTTTGCAGCCGATCCACGCTTCATGCGTCGCGCCATTGCTCTTGCACGTGGCGGAGAAGGACACACGGCGCCTAATCCGATGGTAGGCGCCGTCATTACCGACAGCTCGGGAAGGATAATCGGCGAGGGATTTCACCGCCGCTTCGGTGGCCCGCACGCTGAGGTGAACGCCGTGCGCTCCGTGTCTGATCCCGCCCTGCTGAAGGATGCTACGATATACGTGACTCTGGAGCCTTGCTCGCACTACGGAAAGACGCCTCCCTGTGCCAAACTGCTGATAGACTGTGGAATTCCGCGAGTTGCCATAGGATGCGGCGACCCTAACCCGAAAGTTGCCGGGCGGGGTGTCCGGATGCTTCGCGAGGCCGGCATCGAAGTTATCGAGGGTATGCTCGAGGATGAATGCAGAAGCATAAATCCGGCCTTCATGACCGCCCATACGCTCCACCGTCCTTTCATTACGCTTAAATGGGCACAGACGGCCGACGGATATATCGACGTACGCCTCAACCCTCTGATAGCCGGAGCCTTGAAGATCTCGACACCCACTGGAAGCGTGCTCGTGCACAGGTTGCGCTCGCTCCACGAGGGCATACTCGTGGGCTCGGGCACCGTGCTTGCAGACAATCCGCGCCTGGACTGCAGGCTATGGCCGGCAGCCATGGATGCTCCACGGCCGATTGTGGCTGATCGTCGAAATAGGATCGCTACCGACTACTTTCCAGCCACACGCAGAAGCATACGTCTTGACCGGAATGAAAGCCTGAGCGATGCCATGGGACGCCTCTACTCAGAGTATGGCATGACGAGCGTACTCGTGGAAGGAGGAGCGACCATTCTGGAATCATTTATCAGCGAAGGGGTTTATGACCTTGTACGGGTAGAAACGAGCCCTCTGCGGCTTGAGCACAGGGGAGGCACAAAAGCCCCTTCCACCCCTCCTTTCCCTCCATTCAGGACCTTTCAAGCGGATGGAAACAGCGTTAGTCTTTATTGGCACAACAGCGTGACAGGTGTTAATTACATCTAAAAAGCAATAAAACACACACAAACACATAGCGAAATAAAGGGATATTGCGGCAAAAATTATAACTTTGCAGATTGAAATTCTGAACCTACCTATGTCGAAGAATAAGATTATCGGATTTGCATGCGGCCTAAGCCTTTTTGCAGCAGGGGCTTGCAACTCTACATACGAGCCCGGCGAGAGCATAGCCTCGTCGGCTGCGGTGTACTCGTTCTCGGTGCGGAGCGCCGCGGGCGACCTGAAAGGGGTAGACACCGTGTTTTTCTCGGTTGATATCATCGGCGCGAAAATATTCAATGCCGACTCGCTTCCGTACGGCACACGCGTATCGGCCCTTATTCCGAGCGTGAAGACTCTGGACGGCGTGTCGGTATGCGAGTTTATTGTTCCCCGCGCCGGCATGACGGATACGATCATCAATCTCATAAGCCATCCGTCGGACTCGGTGGACTTCTCCCACGGCCCGGTGACCTTGCGCATTGTTTCGCCTGATGCATTGGTGGAACGCCGCTACAGCGTGCAGGTGAATGTGCATCAGATGAAGAGCGATTCGCTGGAATGGGCTCTGACGCAACGCTCGCCGCTTCCCGGCGGTCTGGCCAACGCCGTCTGCGCCGGCACAGCTGTCAGCGGCGGCAAGATGTTCTGCGCCAGTGCGGACGCTTCCGGCAACTATGCGCTGTGCAAGAGCAGCGACCCTTACCTGACAGGGGCATGGGAAAGCGTACAGCAGGCATTCGACGGTCTGTCGGTGGATCCGACGAGTCTCCGAGGCGGCGAAAGCACGCTGTATATTTTAGGCACTACCGGGCGCCTCTACACCAGCACGGACGAGGGCGCAAGCTGGAGCGACAGCGGTCGCGACTACTGCGAGATGTTCGGCGAAATGAACGGATATCCTGTGGGCACGGCCCTTGACGCGGCAGGCAAATATGTGCTTGTGAACGGCGAGACAGGCGCGACGGAATCACTTCCGAGCGATGATTTCCCCGTGCAGGGCGCTACGGCCGGCGTGAAATATCGTTTCCCGATGAGCATGGGCTCGCAGATGGTAATAGCCGGCGGCCGCACGCCCTCGGGCGAACTGAGCCGCGATGCATGGACTTTCGACGGCCAGAACTGGATGAAGGTGACGGGCCTGCGACAGATTCCCGAAGGGCTCGAGGGCATGGCAATGGTGGCCTACACGACCTTCGAGGAGAATGACGCATGGGATGCAGACCGTTATCCGTCGCTGCTGCTTTTCGGCGGACGCGACAAGACGGGAGTACCCCAAAAGACCGTGTATGTGTCGCGCGACTACGGCATGTCCTGGAACAAGGCTTCGGAACTTCTGCAATTACCCGACTACTTCCCGGCCTGCAGCTTCATGAGCGGTCATGTATTCAATCATATGACCAAGGCCGACGATGCTTCCGCAGCAATGCTGCGCGCCTTCGCACCCTACTCCCGTGCTACCGAGCCTGTGCACGAATGGGAGGTGCCATATATTTATCTGACAGGCGGAACCTGTGCGGACGGCACGCTGAACGCGTACATCTGGCGCGGTGTCATCAACAGACTCAGCTTCAAGCCCCTCATCTGAAAACCGAACTTGAAATGACTGCAAACCGAAATATCACCGGAATGAGCTGCAAGGCAATGCGGGCTGCAAGGTTCGTGTGTGTGCTTTTGCTTGTGCTTGCATACGGGCGTGTCGGCGCGCAGGAGGCGAAATACAAATTCGATGTGGGTGCATCATTAGGTATGAGCGGCTATATCGGAGATGCCAACAGCGGCAACATATTCAAAAAACCGGGATTCGAGGCCGATGCCTCTTTCCGCTATCTGCCCGATACGCGCTGGGCTGTCCGCGGTGTTTTCTCGACATTCGGACTTAGCGGAAGCACGGAGGGCATGGCCAATTATCTGCCCGGGGATGCCGTTTACACTTTCACATCGCAGGTCTATGAGCTGAGCGTGCACGGCGAATTCAACTTCTTCCCATACGGTATCGGCGAGACATACAAGCGCCTGCGGCGCTGGAGCCCCTATCTGACGCTGGGACTTGGGGGCGCCATGAGCTCCTCCGGCGGCAAGATAGCCGGGACCTTCACGATTCCGATGGGTATGGGTGTGAAATTCAAACTCACCGAACGCATCAACCTGATGGCGGAGTTTACGATGACCAAGACTTTCTCGGACAAAATGGACGGCCAGCAACTGAACGACCTGAACCTCATTAAAACAGCATTCTACAAGGGCACGGACTGGATCTCGCGACTCAACGTGGGCATCAGTTTCGAATTCGGCGAGCGCTGCGAAACCTGCCACTATGTAGACTGACGAAAAGGACGAGCAATGGACAAGAACACGATAGCTATCGACAAGGAACGGCTGCCGGAACATGTGGCCGTGATTATGGACGGGAACGGACGTTGGGCGCAGGCCCGAGGTCTGGAGCGCTCGGCCGGCCATGTCGAGGGCGTGAATACGGTACGCCGCATTACGGAAGCAGCCTCCGAACTCGGGCTGGGCTATCTGACTCTCTACACATTCTCCACCGAAAACTGGAATCGCCCGCAGGCGGAGGTTGACGCCCTGATGGAGCTGATTGTGATAGCCATAGAACGCGAGACGCCGGACCTGATCAAGAACAATGTGCGTCTGACGTCCATCGGCGATCTGGAACGCATGCCGGCGACGGCACGCGAGCGCCTCGAGCGTTGTATGGCGGATACCTCGCACTGCACGGGCCTGACGCTTGTGCTGGCCCTGAGCTATTCTTCGCGCTGGGAAATCCTAAGGGCTGCGCGCACTCTTGCAGCCGAGGCTGCGGCGGGGAAGATAGCTCCCGGCGAGATCGACGAGGCTACGTTCGCCTCGTATCTGAGTACGGCGGGAATTCCCGATCCCGATCTGCTGATTCGTACGGGCGGCGACCTGCGTGTGAGCAACTATCTGCTGTATCAAATAGCATATTCAGAACTAATTTTCACTCCAACATACTGGCCCGACTACTCGAAAGAGGACTTCCGGGTACACATAGCCGAGTACCAGCGACGGCAACGCCGCTTCGGACTGACAGGCGAACAGGTGAGCGGCGCGGACACACAAAGTGCAGAAACAGCCCACGAGTAAGCCCCCCACCCTCATCCCATTATCACACCAATCACAGACACTACGCGACAAAGCCTTTCAACAAGCATTATGCGATATACGACCCCAACGTTTGCCGGCCTACTGATAACGGCGTGCGCCCTTGCCGGAGCGCCGCGGCTTGACGCCCAGACGGCGGCCAACGACACGATCTACAGCCCGACGGTTCTCTATACGGCGATGCCTCAGACATACGAGATAGCAGGTATCGAAATCGTCGGTGCGCCGAACTACGATGACGAGAACATACTGAACTTCGCCGGAATTCATGTGGGCGACCGCATGACGCTGCCGGGCGATGACATCACAAATGCGGTAAAGCGCCTGATGCGTCAGGCCCTGTTCTCGCAGGCGCAGGTGGAACTTGTGAAGACTTACAAGGACAAGGCCTGGATCCGTATCAATCTGCGCACGCAGCCCCGCATCTCGCAGGTGAACTATCTCGGCATGAAGAAGGGCGAACGCGAGGACCTGATCAAGAGCCTCAACCTGACCAAGGGCAACATGATATCGCAGAATATCGTGAACCGCACGAAGCAGATCGTGCAGAAATACTTCAAGGACAAGGGCTTCGGGAAGGCAGACGTGAACGTGAACCTCCACGAAGATCTCAGCGCGCCCAACGAAATGATCGTGGACATCGTTGTGGACAAGCACGATAAGGTGAAGGTACACAAGATCTACATCGATGGCAATGAGGTTCTTTCTGACCGCAAAATCAAGAACGCCATCAAGAAGACAAATGAGAAAGGCGATATTCTTAAGATCTTCAGCCAGAAGAAGTTTGTGGAGAACGATTATCGCGATGACCTCAACCGCATTCTGGAGAAGTACAACGAGAAAGGCTACCGCGATGCTAAGATCGTATCGGATTCGGTGGTGCCCTATGATGACAAAAGTGTGGACGTGTACATCACGATGGATGAGGGCAACCAATATTTCATCAAGGATATCACCTGGGTAGGCAATACCGTATATCCGAACGATATTCTGGCCGAATATCTGGGTATGAAGCCCGGCGATGTCTACAACCAGAAGCTTCTGAACAAGCGCATCAACGAGGACGATGATGCCGTGAGCAATCTCTATATGGACAACGGCTATCTCTTCTATCAGCTGATGCCTGTAGAGCGCGAGGTGACAGGTGATTCGATTTCACTGGAAATGCGCATGATGGAAGGTCCGCAGGCGAGGGTGAATAACGTGATTATCAACGGCAACGACCGCCTCTACGAGAAGGTGATCCGTCGCGAACTGCGCGTGAAGCCCGGCGAGCTCTTCAGCAAGAGCGATCTGATGCGTTCGTTGCGTGAGATTGCGCAGACGGGACATTTCAATCCTGAGAACATGCAACCGGACATCACTCCGAACGAGGAGAACGGTACGGTGGACATCGCTCTTAATCTCGAATCGAAGGCGAATGACCAGATTGAATTCTCCATGGGCTGGGGCCAGACGGGTATCATCGGCAAACTGGCGCTGAAGTTCACCAACTTCTCGATCAAGAACCTCTTCTATCCGAGCACCTACCGCGGTATCATTCCGCAGGGCGAGGGCCAGACATTCACGATCTCGGCACAGACCAACGCGCGCTACTATCAGAGCTATGCCATCTCGTTCATGGATCCGTGGTTCGGCGGGAAGCGACCGAACTCGCTTAGCGTGTCGGCTTACTACAGCCGCCAGACGGGCGTGAACAGCAGCTTCTACAATAACCGCTGGGGCAATTCGATGCTTTACGGCTCGGGGCTAAGCTACGGCTACAACTACAACGACTATTACCAGAATTCCTATCAGGCATCTTTGGACCCGAACAAGGTTCTACAGATGGTGGGTGTGAACCTGGGCTTCGGCAAGCGTCTGAAGTGGCCCGACGACTACTTCACGCTTACAACCGAGCTGGGCTACACCTGGTACTACCTGAAGAACTGGGACTATCTCTACATCCGCAACGGAGATTTCTACATGCGTAACGGCACGTGCAATGCACTGGTGCTGGGTCTGACGCTTTCGCGTTCGTCGATCGACAATCCTCTCTACACGCGTTCGGGTTCGACCTTCTCACTGAATCTGTCGCTGACGCCACCGGCATCGCTTTTCGGTAAGCACGACTGGAAGAAACTGAGCCAGGAGGGCACAGCCGAGGCAACGAAGGAGATGTTCCGCTGGATTGAATACTGGAAGTTGCGCTTCCGCTCGCGCACGTACACTCCGCTGTCGACCAGCCCGCAGTGGACGCCCGTGCTGATGACACGCTTCGATTTCGGACTTTTGGGCAGCTACAACAAATATCTGAAATCGCCCTTCGAGACATTCTATGTGGGCGGCGACGGTATGTCGGGCTCGTATACATACGCTACGGAAACGATTGCGCTGCGCGGTTATGACAATGGCGCACTGACGCCGTGGGGCATGGAGGGCTACGCCTACACCCGTATGGGCGTGGAGCTTCACTTCCCGCTGATGCTACAGCCTACGACGACGATCTACGCGCTGGCCTTCCTCGAGGGCGGTAATGCATGGACTACGGTGAGCCAGTTCAATCCTTTCAGCATGAAGCGTAGTGCGGGCGCCGGTGTGCGCATCCACCTTCCGATGGTTGGTCTGATGGGTATCGACTGGGCCTATGGTTTCGACAAGGTTTACGGCGAACGCGGCGGCAGTCACTTCCATTTTGTACTGGGTCAGGAGTTCTAAGGAAGATGAATCTCCGGCGGGAATTAAACTTTTCGGTCCGGGGGACGTCTAAGCAGATAAACGATTAACGCAAAAACGACATGAAAAAAATAGCAACTATCCTCTTCATAGCTCTGGCAGCCGCGGGCTTCAAGGCTTCGGCACAGAAATTTGCCATGGTGGACATGGAGTATATTCTGAAAAATGTTCCGGCATACGAAATGGCCAATGAACAGCTGAACCAGCGCTCGCTCCGCTATCAGAAGGAAGTGGAGGCCCTGGGCAAGGAGGCGGAAAACATGTATCAGGCTTATCTGAAGGACAAGCCATTCCTGACTGATGAGGCTTCGAAGGCCCGGGAGCAGGAAATCGTGGCCAAAGAGAAGGCAGCGACGGAATTGCGCTACAAGTATTTCGGCCCGGAGGGCGAGCTGACTCAGAACCGTCAGAGCCTTCTGAAACCAATTCAGGATGATGTTTACAACGCGATCAAGAAGGTGAGCGACGAGCGTGGCTATCAGGCGGTTTTCGACCGGGCGTCGTCGTCGGATATAATTTATGCCTCTCCGCGCATCGACATTTCGAACGAGGTGCTCGCAAAATTAGGATATTCCAAATAAAATTTATAACTTTGTCATCAAATAAAATCTAAAACAAGCATACCCAATCATGTTCAAGAAACTTATCCTTGCCGTACTTGTGGCCCTTCCCATGACGGCATTCGCCCAGAAGCTTGCAGTAGTCGATGTGGAAGGCGTGTTCGCCGAAATGCCCGAGACGAAGGAAATGCAGACAAAAATCGAAGATGCCTCGAAGCAGTATGAAACTGCCATGCAGGGTCTTGCCGATGAACTCAACAAGCTCTATCAGGACTATCAGGCTATAGCCAACGATGCTACGGTGCTTGACACCATCAAAGAGCGTCGCATCCAGGAAATTCAGGAGCGCCAGCAGAACGCAGAGCGTTTCCGCACGACTGCCCAGCAGGATCTTGCCCGTCAGCAACAGCAGCTTGCAGCTCCTATTTTCGAGAAGCTCAACCAGGCCATTTCGTCCGTGGGTAAGGAAGGCAACTACTCGCTGGTACTTCCGAAGAATCCCGAACTGACGCTCTATGTCGGCTCTGACGTGACGGATATCACGGCTATGGTAAAAGCCAAGCTGGGCATAAAGTAAAGGCAATAATTAGTTTGTTACATAATAACTTAGGTTGGTCCGCCCGTGGAAGTGATTCCCCGGGCGGTTTTTTGTCGGTATCGGTGCGGAGGGGGAAGATGGTGCGTGTGAGACGACGGTGATTAAGTGCTTCGGAGGTTCGGTGGCGAATTGTTAAAAGGATTTTTTGCGAGGAAAATAGGGGGAATTAGAAAGGAATGTGCTATCTTTGCACTACTCAAAATTCAAACCCTAAAGAACTCATTACGATATGGCAACTAAACCTTTCCACTATCAGCCGATGTTTCCGCTCGGCCCGGATACGACGGAATATTATCATCTCACGTCGGACTATGTGAAGACGGAGAACTGGAACGGCCACGAGATGCTGGTTGTAGAACCGGAGGCACTGACGGTTCTTGCACGTCAGGCTACACATGACAATGCTTTCATGCTGCGTCGCGAACACAATGCGATGGTGGCCAAGATACTTTCGGACCCCGAGGCAAGCGAGAACGATAAGTTTGTTGCCCTGACGATGCTTCGTAATGCGGAAGTGGCTTCGAAGGGTCAGCTTCCCTTCTGCCAGGACACTGGTACGGCTATTATCCACGGCGAAAAGGGCCAGCAAGTATGGACGGGCTGCAATGACGAGGAGCGTCTGAGCGAAGGTGTCTATCTGACTTATACGACGGACAATCTGCGCTACAGCCAGAATGCACCTCTGACGATGTATGATGAAGTGAACACGGGCTGCAATCTGCCTGCGCAGATAGACATCCACGCAACTGAAGGTGCGGAATATCACTTCCTGTTCGTGGCCAAGGGCGGTGGGTCGGCCAACAAGACCTATCTCTATCAGGAGACGAAGGCCACGATCAATCCCAAGACGCTTGTTCCTTTCCTTGTGGACAAGATGCGCACGCTGGGCACGGCAGCCTGCCCGCCCTATCATATCGCTTTCGTAATCGGCGGTACTTCGGCTGAAAAGAATCTGGAGGTGGTGAAGAAGGCATCCGTGAAGTATTACGACTCGCTTCCCACCAAGGGCAATGAATATGGCCACGCTTTCCGCGATGTAGAGCTCGAGAAGGAGTTGAAAAAGGCTTCGGAGGAGTTAGGCCTGGGCGCTCAGTTCGGCGGTAAGTATTATGCACATGATATCCGCGTGATCCGCCTGCCCCGCCACGGCGCTTCCTGCCCCATCGGTATGGGCGTGAGCTGCTCGGCAGACCGCAACGTGAAGGCGAAAATCAATAAGGACGGTTTGTGGATCGAGAAGCTTGACAGCAATCCCGGCGAACTTATTCCGGAAGAACTGCGCAAGGCCGGCGAGGGTAAGGTTGTGAAAATCGACCTCAACCGCCCGATGGAAGAGGTGCTTGCTGAGCTGACAAAATATCCTGTGTCGACACGCCTGTCGCTGAACGGCACTATCATCGTTGGCCGCGACATCGCTCACGCCAAGATCAAGGAACGCCTTGACAAGGGCGAACCGATGCCTGAATATCTGAAGAAGCACCCGATCTATTATGCAGGTCCGGCGAAGACACCGGCGGGAATGGCAAGCGGCTCGTTCGGCCCGACTACAGCCGGACGTATGGACTCGTACGTGGATCAGTTCCAGAGCGCGGGCGGCTCGATGGTGATGATTGCCAAGGGCAACCGCTCGAAGCAGGTGACGGATTCGTGCAAGAAGCACGGTGGCTTCTATCTGGGGTCGATCGGCGGTCCGGCTGCTATCCTGGCTCAGAATTCGATCAAGAATGTGGAGCTGCTGGAGTATCCCGAGCTTGGCATGGAGGCAATCTGGAAGATCGAAGTCGAGGATTTCCCCGCCTTTATTCTCGTGGATGACAAGGGCAATGATTTCTTCACGGAAATCAGCGAGAAATGCAAGGTTTGCGGGCTCAATAAATAAGCCAAGAACCCATCGGCGCGGGATCTCGGCGTTGATGACGTGCCGAAGGCACGTCCCTACTGGGCGGGCGCTCTCCTTGAGATAGCGAACGTTGAAATCCCTGCGTTGATGACGTGCCAAAGGCACGTCCCTACTGGGCGGGGCGTGGTTTCTCGAGATTGGATCCGAATGAATATGAGAGGGGCGGTGGCGTAAGAGCAAGTTACGACACGGCCCCTTTTCCGTAAATTTTTTGATACTCTCCTTACATGAAAAAATATTTCATTTTCCTAACTCTCTCCATAATCGTGATTACAGGTTTTATGAGCTCGGGCCAAAAGGGTCCGGATTTCGCATATCCACGTGATGTGCTTGCGCAGGCTGACAGTATAATCAAGGCATCGAACAAACAAAGCGGTCTCGAGGCCGGCGCGCAGCGCTTGTATGCTATCAGTCTGATAGCTAAGGCTTCGAGTGAAATTGATCCGGACAGCATATTCACCCTTCCTGCCCGCATTCAGGCTATTGCGGATGCGGAAACGAATGCTCCGAGCCGCGCAATGATGCTTCTTTACGAGGCTACGACGGTGCAAAATATCTATGAGGCACAGGAATGGAAATACGACCGAGTTGAAATTCCTCTGGAGCCTCGTCCTGCCGATATGAGCGCATGGAGCGGAGCACAATTCAAGGCTCGGGTAAAGGAGCTTGTGATGGAGGCGGCGGAAATCGTATCCAAAGAAGGTAACGCACAGATCGAGCCTTATAAGGACTCGCTGGAGGGAGACAGTCAGAGTTTGTATATCACGCCAAACGTGGGAATGATGGTGTGCATAAAGGGCGGTGAGTTGTTACAAAGTATCGGGGACGAAGATGGTTATGAAGCGATATTAAATAAAGGCTTCGAATATGCAGCTGAAGGGAGTACCGCATTTTTTGCGCTGAAGTGTGCACTTGTGTCCGGTCAAAGGTCTGATATTGAGGCCGAACTTAGTTCTCTATACTCGGAATATTCGCAGCTTGAAGCGGCTCGATTTGTCCTGCTAAAATTGGCTAAAACCTGGACCAGGTCAGAGATTGAAATAGAAGACGGCTTAGAGAACGAAGCCGTCGGTGGTGAGAACGAGAGCAAGATTAAGTTTTTAGAAAAAATCGCACTGCTTGAAATGTCGTTGTCAGATTTTCCAACCTGGTACGATAATGATGAACTGCGTTCACTGCTGGACGAACTCAGACGTCCGAAAATAAGTGTTTCCACGCCATCATACTGCGAGCCAAAGAGTAAAGTAAATATAAAAGTTACACAAGACTTTACAAGCAAGGCGGAAATTGTAGTCCGTAAACTGCCTGTGAATACTCGTCTTCGCACGAATTCGCAGCTGAAGAATGCACCAATTATAAAACGAATAGAGCTAAAGCCCACGGGACAAAAAGACTTCAATGTTCAGGACAGCGTTATATTCGAGGCCGATGAAATGGCGCTATATATTTTCACGCCTGAGATTGACGGAAAAAAGGAGGAACCCAAGTTATATACATCGCGTGAATTACGAGCCGTGACGTGGGTACCGCTTGCGATATCAAGTATCACGCAGCCGGTAATAGCTGTAGTGAATGCAGAAACAGGTGCTCCGGAAAAGGGAGTGTCCGTGAGAGAAAGCGGACGCAACAACAAGTACTCCCGCAATCTCGGATTGACAGACAATAAAGGGGTCGTCCGTCCTACATTCGCCGGCCAAAGGAAACTGAACGGAATCAGTCTACACAGAGGGACAACAACGCTGGACTTCGAGGATTTCTATGTGTATGCTATGCGACGCACGGAAACAGGAAAGAGGGAATGTCGCGCCAACATCTATTTTTCGAGAGCGCTCTATCATCCGGGCGATACAATAGAATGGGCTGCCGTTGTATATGAAAAGTCACCTGGGGAAGATGCCCATATCTCGAAGGGCCTGAAACTAAAAGCAACGCTGCGCGACGCCAACTATCAAGAGTGCAGCAGTGTAGAGCTGATAACAGATGAAACGGGACGCATTAGCGGCAGCTTCCCTACCCCAAAAGATGGACTGACGGGTAATTTCTCGCTAAGCATCAGCTGTGAAAACGGGAATAATGCGGGATACGAATCGGTAATGGTCAGCGACTTCAAATTGCCGACATTTGAAGTGAAAGTCGATAATGTGGAGCGTGATGTGCCTGCGAGCGGAGATGTGACAATAGGTGGAGAAGCCATGACCTATACAGGGATGCCTGTGGGGAATGCTTCTGTTCAAATCAACGTTAAAGCAGAGAATATATGGTGGTGGTTCGGCCGGAGCATGGAGCAACTTGGTGCAGTTGATTGCACGACGGATGATTCCGGACGATTTACAGCCGTGATTCCAGCATCGATGCTTGAAAAGGGAAAGGATTATTTTCGCATAACGGCTGACGCATGTGTTACAGCGCGTGGTGGAGAAAGTCAAACCGCGACAAGATATTTCAGCCTCGGGAAACCATATGCCATCAACGTGGAATTGAAGAAAAGTACGGTAGACGGATGCAAGCCTCTGACGTTCAGCATCCAGGGCATGACCGCCAATCCCGGTGAGGAGTCTCCGGCATTTGATGTGGTTTGGAAATTATCACAAGGGAAAACCGTGTTGGCCCAGGGCAGAAGCCATGCAGGCGAAAGCGTGACGACCGATATTTCGAAACTGCATGCAGGCAGATACACATTAAAGGCTGTGCCCGTGGACAGCTCGCTTTCAGAATCCTCGCAGGAGAAGAGTCTGACAATATACAACACGCAGACGGGAGCCATGCCCAAGGATGAACCCCTCTTCGTGCCTAATAGCGAAAACATGCTCAATACTAAAGGCGAAGGCGAGATTCTCATAGGAGTACGAGATGATGACACGAGCATATATGTAGCCGAGTCGCAAGGTGGTGAACTCAAGAATGTGCGTATGCTTCAACTCGGGCGGGGATTCCATAAGATTGCAGTGAGCGGGAGCACGGACAACAATATCAACTCGCGCGCGTGCGTCTTCACGGTCAAGAACTGCATACTTACGGAGCACTATGTAGACCTCAAATTACCGCCGGCGCCAAAGGCACGGCTTCGCGGTGAGAGTCTACGCGACAAGACAAAGCCCGGCATTCCGGAGCAATGGACTTTAAAGTTCGATATGAGTGATGGCAGAACGCTGCAAGGCGGAGCAATCGCCACTATGTATAACAAAGCTTTATCGACACTCCGGCAACTTTCGTGGCATGGATTTTCCAGACAGCGTGCAGATGCCGGACTTAGCGTGAACAGTATACGATATAATACAAATTACGCAACGGTTTACGGCCAACATGGGACTTTCAAGTCCAATCCGGCGATGCCATTCAGATTCCTTTATTTACCTGAATATTTCGGTGGCCACATGATAATGCGGAACATGAGCCTAAAAATGAGCGCTACTTCCATGTCTGCAGACATGGCTGTTGTCGAGTCAGTTGAAGAGGAAGCCGCATGCGAAGACGAGGCTGAGAACGGTGCGATAGCCGGAGGCGGAGCAGCCACACCTGAAGAGGCACCGGCAATAGACTATAGAGTTGCGGAGGTGCTTCAGGGGTTCTGGATGCCGGAACTTAAAACGGCCGCTGACGGCACTGTGGAGCTGAAGTTTACGATGCCGAATGCTGTGGGAGCGTGGACGATGGATGCGTTTGCATGGAACGAGCATCTTGAGAGTGCCCTGGTGCGTCATGAGCTTGTATCGGCTAAGCCGGTGATGGTGCAGCCCACTCTTCCGCGGTTTGTGCGTCAGGGAGACAAGGTTGTACTGACAGCTACGCTCTACAATAACAGCGACGAGGAGCTGGCGTTGTGCGGCGGATTCGATATCCGCGACGGAGAGGGAAAGGCTGTGGCATATCTACGCTCGGAAGCGCGCACTGTGGCCGCCGGAGGCTCGGAGGTGATAAGCCTTGAAGTTGAAGCTCCGACAAGCAGTGCCACGCTCACTTATAAGATCTGGGCCGAGGGTGCGGGGTTCACCGACGGGGAGCAGGGCATGATCCCTGTTCTGGATTCGCAGTCGACCGTAATCGAGTCGGAGTGTTTCTATCTCAATCCCACTCAGACAGAGCCCTACACGTTTGAATCGGAGAATCTGCCTGGCTTCACGTATACCTTACAATACTGTCAGAATCCTGTTTGGAGTCTTGTGAAGGCTCTGCGAGGCAACACGAGCGACGTCAACACGGCTCCCGAAATCGTATCGGTGCTGTTCAGCAATCTTGCGGCAATAAAGATAGTTTCCGACAATCCGGGCATTGCGGCCGTGATCGATGAATGGAAGAAGAATCCTGAAGAGAAGGCACTGAATTCAATGCTGGAAAAGAACGAGCAGCTGAAGGCTCTTGTACTGGGCGAGACACCGTGGGTGAGCATGGCGGAAAGCGAGAGCGCGCGTATGGCGGCCTTAGCTGATTTTCTGGATAAGGATAAGGCTACAAAGCAGGCACGCAAGCTTTTCGAGAAGCTTTACGCACTGGAAATAGATGGAGGAATATGCTGGGCCGACTGGGCTGACGAGCCTTCGTACTGGCCGACGGAAACCGTGCTAACGACTCTGGGAATAGCACAGTCGATGGGACTGACAGCCGGCTTCGAAGACGATGTGAAAGGTCTGGTGAAGGACGGACTCAAATGGCTTGACAAGAGCGAATACATCAAGAACCAGAAGGGGAATCCTGACCTGATGTATGCATACGTGCACTCGCTGTTCCCGGCATACGGGCCGATGCCTTCGACGCAGGCGGGAAAGAGTGTGTGCGAGAATACACTGAACATGCTGACAAAGAAGAAAGCACAGCTTTCGACTGTGGATAAGGGATATGCCATACTGACGCTCAAAGGCTTCGGACGCAAGAATGAGGCTGCTGAGATGGCACGCTCGCTGGAACAGTTCGGCGTGATGAGCGCGGACATGGGCATGAGCTTCCCCTCGGTACATGACATCAGAGGCTACGCCACACTGATTCAGGCTCTAAGCGAGAGCGGCATTGCGAGGGAAAAGCTTGACGCGATGCGACAATGGGTGATCCTGCAGACACAGGCAACTGATGATCTGGGCGCATGGAATCCGGATTATGTGATTGCTGCGGTAATGCTTACGGGCTCGGTATGGACTGACGCACGGGTGGACAACGCCGTGACTCTCAACGGAGAGAGTCTGAAACCGGGCAAGCAGGAAAGCGCGAGCGGCTACTTCAGCCTTCAGCTTCCGGAAACGGAGGGTACGACGCTTCGGCTGAGCGTGAATCCGAACGGGGAAACACCATCATACGGCTCGCTGACGCGAACGGGTAAACGCGCGGCTGATAAAATCGCTCCTCGCGAGGGCAAGGATGTGCGTGTAGTGAAGCGCATGCTTGTAAAGCGAAACGGCGAATGGGCCGATGCGGCGGAATGTGGAATCGAGGTGGGCGAGACGGTGCGCACGGATCTCGAAATCAAGGTGGGCCGAGATATGGAGTATGTGACAATCAAGGATGAGCGTCCGGCCGGCATGGAGCCCCTGAATCAGCTTCCGGGCGCAATGTGCGGCTCGGGCCTCTGCTATTATCAGGAAAACCGAGATGCATCCACCCGCATTTTCGCGGGATATATAGCCAAGGGAACGTATCACATCAGCTATGAGCAGCGGGCATGGACCGCAGGCGATGTGATAAGCGGAATCTGCACCGTGCAGAGCCAGCTTGCGCCGGAGCTGACAGCTCACAGCGGAGGCTGCCGTCTGAAAATCCGCAAGAGTGAACCTGCCGTGGAGTGACAGCGTTGTACGATTGGCACGGCATTTGCATGCATAACATACATAAGACATAAAACTCAAACGTAAAAAAAACAGATTCAGAAATGAAACTCAAACCATTAGCTGACCGCGTGATCATCCAGCCCACCGCGGCCGAAGAAGTAAGCATGGGCGGCATCATCATTCCCGAGACGGCAAAAGAGAAGCCTCAGCGCGGAACGGTTCTGGCAGTTGGTCAGGGCACGAAGGATGAGGAAATGATTCTCAAAGAGGGCGATCAGGTGCTCTACGGCAAGTATGCAGGCACGGAAATCGACCTTGACGGAGATAAGGTGCTGGTAATGCGTCAGAACGAAGTTCTGGCCGTAATCTGCTGATAGTTAAATTTCACTGAAAAGAGAACAGACAATGGCTAAAGATATCAAATTCAATAATCAGGCTCGCGAGGAGCTCAAGAAAGGCGTTGACGCACTTGCGGACGCCGTGAAAGTGACCCTTGGTCCTAAGGGCCGTAATGTAATTATCTCCAAGCAGTTCGGCGCACCTCACATCACGAAGGACGGTGTGAGCGTGGCACGCGAAGTAGAGCTGGAGGATGCTTTCCAGAACATGGGCGCACAGCTTGTGAAGGAAGTAGCCTCGAAGACGGGCGATGATGCCGGTGACGGCACGACGACCGCTACGGTTCTTGCTCAGTCGATCATTGCCGTGGGTCTTAAGAACGTGACTGCCGGTGCCAATCCCATGGACCTGAAGCGCGGTATCGACAAGGCTGTGGCCGCTGTGGTGGCACAGATCAAGGATATGAGCCAGGAAGTGGGTGATGACTTCAAGAAAATTGAAGACGTGGCCCGTGTTTCGGCCAACAATGACGAGACAATAGGCCGCCTTATCGCCGAGGCAATGGAGAAGGTGAAGAAGGAAGGCGTCATCACTGTGGACGAGGCCAAGGGCACTGAAACGACGATCGAAGTCGTGGAAGGTATGCAGTTCGACCGCGGCTACATCTCGCCTTACTTCGTGACGGATACGGAGAAGATGGAATGCGCTATGGATATGCCTTACATTCTCCTGTACGACAAGAAGATCTCGAGCCTCAAGGATATTCTTCCTATTCTGGAAGGTACGTCGAAGAGCGGCCGTCCGCTTCTTATCATCGCCGAGGATGTTGAGCAGGATGCACTGGCAGCTCTCGTGCTGAACCGTCTGCGCGGCACGCTGCGCGTCTGCGCCGTGAAGGCCCCCGGCTTCGGCGACCGCCGCAAGGAAATGCTTGAGGATATTGCCGTACTGACGGGTGCTACCGTGGTTTCGGAGGAGAAGGGCATGCAGCTCGTGAACACGACGATGGAGGACCTTGGCACGGCCAACAACGTGACCATCAACAAGGACAATACGACCATCGTGAACCGCGACGGCGAGAAGGGCCGCATAGCATCGCGCGTGGCTCAGATCAAGGCTCAGATCGAGACCACGACCAGTGATTATGATCGCGAGAAACTTCAGGAACGCCTTGCCAAGCTTGCAGGCGGTGTAGCCGTGCTTCACGTGGGCGCACCTTCGGAAGTTGAGATGAAGGAGAAGAAGGATCGCGTGGACGACGCTCTGAGCGCTACACGCGCAGCTATCGCCGAGGGTATCGTGCCCGGTGGCGGTGTGGCTTATATCCGCTGTCTGCCTGCGCTGGCTGAGCTGAAGGGTGCCAACGATGATGAGCAGACGGGTATCGACATCGTGCGTCGCGCTATCGAGGAGCCTTTGCGCCAGATTGCAGCCAATGCAGGCGTGGAAGGTGCTGTCGTTGTTCAGAAGGTGAGCGAAGGCAGCGGCGACTTCGGCTACAATGCTCGCACGGATGTGTACGAAAATCTGCTTTCTGCCGGTGTGATCGATCCGGCCAAGGTGACCCGCGTTGCGCTTGAGAATGCAGCGTCGATTGCCGGCATGTTCCTTACCACAGAATGCGTAATTGCCGAGAAGAAGGAGCCCGCAGCTCCTGCAGCACCCGCACCCGGCATGGGCGGTATGGGCGGCATGATGTGAGAAAAAAGTCTGATAGAAAGGGACAAACTATAGATAAAAAACGCACTTCGGAAATTCCGAGGTGCGTTTTTTTTAGCTATGTTCAAACACCGAGTATAATAGACGGATCGATGTCCAGCTCTTTCGAGATACGTCGACCAATCTTCATCGTTGGCTCGCACTTTCCTGAAAGGAAATCGCAAACCCGAGAGGGGCTAACCCCAATTTTCTTTGCGAGAGCAGCCTGCGAGAGCCCCATTTCGTACATACGCAACTTAAGGGTATCAATCAATGAAGGTGTGCCAATAGGATAGTGCTCATCTTCATAGTCCTGAACAAGGCTTGAAAGGAGATATAGCTCTATGCTACGGGGATCATCGTCCGGCGTCTCATCGTTAACCTTTGTGAGCAATTCATCAATCCTCCCCATAGCCCAATTATACTGGAC
>CAMWNH010000036.1 GCA_947175605.1 uncultured Porphyromonadaceae bacterium | reverse complement strand
GGGGATATGCGTGTTGGGAAGTGCAGGGGGCTTAGACCTTGTGAAACGGGGAGCGGCCTTGAGGCGTGCCGGGGACTGGAGGCCATGAGGGGTTCGGAGGGGATGGTGCCTGTGTGTGTGCTCCGAGGCGAGAATGGCTGCCTCACGCTGCTTCGAAAAGGGACGACGCTCTACAGCTGTCCGGGACTGCCCAGAGCGGATGTGCTGCCGATGAAGGTTCTAAGCTTTTCCTTCCCTTCGACGCCGGTGTGTGTGGAGGCCCAGGGAGACGAGGCGACGGTGATGTGCGAGAACGCGACGACGGGGCACCGCGAGGTGATGAGGCTGAAGCCGGACGGGAACGAGCCCCGAGTGCTGACGCGAGGATGCGACTATCCGGCACTGCAGCTGACGGCAATCGCAGCGGGGACGGTAGTGGCGACGGTGGGTTCGAGAAGCATAGACAACGATACGCTTGCACAGACCCAGCTGACCCGCGAAAAGGCCGCACAGCTTAGCGGAGACCTTGCGACGGCATATCAGCAATGCACGGAAGCGGCTCTGGCATCGGGTGCCTACATCCAAGCGGCCTTTGCAGCCTACCGCCTGCTGGACGAGAACGGACGCACGCTTTACGAGAGTCGGCCGCTGCTTCTGACCCGCGACATGGACTATGACTCCAAAGCGGGAGACTATCGCGAGGTGAGCATGGACGCGAACGGTACGCTTCAGTCATACAGTCTCGAACTCGAGGCTTGGCGTCCGATGCTGACGGTTCCGGAAGGCTTTGCGGCGGCGGCGCCGGACGTGGCGAGAATAGAGCTACTGCTTGGCGAGCAGTTTCATCCCTATCACCCGGATGCGGCTCCAGAGGCCAGACGGACGGCACACGGCAGTTTCCGAGGTGTGGCTGTGGCTCTCCCGGGACATTACCGGGGTCTCTCGAAGGACCGGGCGGACCAGGGACGTCGCCTTCTGGAAGATGCTTGCGGGGCTTTCAAGCGGATGGCGCACTGTGCAGGGGTGATGAGCACGGCGGCCCTGACGGGGAAAGGCGAGCTGCGCGGGGTGGCAGCACCGGAGGACACGAGCGTCGCGGGAAGCGTGAGGCGAATGGAGAAGGCCGTGCGCGAGACGGCCCGAAGCGTAGGCAAGGAAGAATTCGGAGAGCGGGGCAGACTGTGGGCTCGGACTTCGGCACACGATGCGGGGAGGATTCTCTGGGGCAATCTGCGCGAGCTGCGAAAGGAGGCGCCGTCGCCGGGGAGCCTGGCCGTGGAATGGTCGACGGACTCGAGCAAGCACTGGCGAGCAAACGTAACAGTGAAATTCCGCGGGAATGCGGAGCGCACGGTGGCCGAATACAGCGGCACGGGTCCCTACCCTACCAAGCTTTCGCCGGTGCTGTCGTTCAGCGATGCGGATGCACGGGAGATGCGCGTGCAGATTCTCTGCGGGACAAGGATCTTCGACCGTCGCTTTGCCCTCGAGGCCGACCCTGCAGGAAAGATGGCCATCTATGTGAACGACAGCTTCCTGCCCATAGACTGCACGGCCACGCAGGCCGGGCTGTTCGAAACGGAGACGGAACAGAATCCGGGCCGGGCATTGCCTGGGAGCGTGGCGGTGGCCAAGGCTTCAAACCCTCTTGAGGTACTGTGCAGCGGATATTGCGGAGGCTCGGGCGTGAAGCGGATTGTGGCGGGGAGGAGCGGACATCAGGCGTGGGAATTCGGGCGCCATCGGTTCGTGGCGCAGACGGATGAGGGACTTTTCGCCATAAGCGCGGGAGACAAGTCGATGTCGATAAGGCAGGTATGGGCAGGCCGAGCAGAATACCTCGCAGCGGCGGGAAGCAAGGGCACATACAGCCTATGCGGAAAGCGGCTTCTCCGGGTGGGCCCGACGGGGGCGGTGAGCGTGAGCGACACGCCGGAGGCCGGACGCTATCTCTGCTACGAGGCCGAGGGGCAGCATCTGATAGCAGGCAGCTGGATTTACGATATGGCGCATGAGGTTTTCTACGAGAATCCGGCGCTGGAGTCGACAACAGAGAGCTACATGCCGGATGGCACCGCACTGATAGCCGACGGGAGCGCACGAAAGCTACTGATTGCCGGAAGCGAAATGCAGCAGGACCTTGTGGAGATAGCCTGGGAGGCGACATTGGAGCACCGAGGGGGCGCGGCACGGCCCCGCAGGGTGTATGCGGACATGAGCAGCTCGTTTGCGGAACTGACGGTGGAAATGGACGAACTAAGCTCTGACGGGACGCTGACACCAATGGGCAGATGGAGCATTGCGGGAAATGTGCGCGGTCCGATATGCCTGCGAGTGAATCCGCGGCGCGCAGTTCAAGGCCGCATAAAGATCAGGATAAAGGGAAGCGTGAATCAGGATTTTGTTTTCAGAGGCTTGGAATTGGATTATGAACGTTGAGGAGATATTGCAGGAGAATGCGAGACGGATGGCGCTCCGTCCTACGGACTACGACCCTGAAAGCGGCCGCGGATGTCTGGGTGAACGGAAAGAGGTGTGCTTGCCCGGAGGCGGGAGGGCGCTTGTGCCTCTGACGATGACTCTTGATCCGGAATACAGGGGAGCGCGGATGAAGCTTGCGGCATGGCGCCGCCTACGCTGCCGCCATGACTTCGAATACTGGTGTGTGAGCTGCGCCACTATCCGCGACAAGCGCAGCGGGCAGGACATCCGCTTCCGGCTCAACGGCCCGCAGCGGCGCGTGGCGGGGGTTCTGGAGAGCGACCGCCTGGCAGGACGCCCGATAAGAATGATCCTGCTGAAGGCGAGGCAATGGGGCGGCTCGACTCTGGTTCAGCTCTACATGGCCTGGATTCAGGCCTGCCACAGGCGCAACTGGCATTCGCTGATATGCGCCCACGTGAAGGACACGGCGAGCGTGATTCGGGGCATGTACACAAAGTTGCTGACGGAATATCCCGAGGAGCTGTGGACGGGCGAGGAGAGGCCGGAATTCAAGCCCTACGAACGCGCACTAAACGTGCGAATCCTGACGGGCCGGGGCTGCAGAGTGACGATAGGTTCGGCTGAGAAGCAGGATGCAATCCGAGGCTCGGACTACGCGATGGCGCACCTCTCGGAGACGGCATTCTGGCCGGAGACCCAGAAGCGATCTCCGGCAGATTTTATCCGTGGCGTGGCGGGGTCGGTGCCGATGGAGCCCTACTCGCTGGTGGTGATGGAGTCGACGGCCAACGGCGTGGGCAATTACTTCCACAGCGAGTGGCTAAGATGCCGCAACGGCTCGGGCGACAAGCACGCGGTGTTCGTGCCCTGGTATGAAATTGAAATCTACAGGCTGGACCCACCGGACGCGGCAGCGCTCGTGGCAAGCATGGACAGCTATGAACTCGGGCTCTGGGAACGGGGGCTATGTCTGGACCAGATATACTGGTACAGATGCAAACGCAAGGAGTATCCGTCGGCCCACCAGATGATGGCCGAATTCCCGACCACGGATATAGAGGCATTCGTGAACACGGGAGCAGGCGTTTTCGGCACGGAAGCCGTGGAGCGGCTCCGCGAGGGCTGCCGCCCGGGGAAGGCATGGATGGTGCCGCTGCGAGGCCACAGCGATGCACAGACACCGGCGGAGATGTGGGAGGATGTGCTCGAGGGCGAACGGTATGTGGTGGCCGTGGACGTGGGTGGCCGCAGCTTCAAGGCCGACTGGTCGGTGATAGCCGTGCTGAAGCGCGCGTCGGGCGAGGGGCGGCCGGAAGTAGTGGCGCAATGGCGCGGGCACACAGATCACGACATCCTGGCGGACACGGCAATGAGCATGGCGCACTACTACGGCGAGGCGCTCCTGGTAGTGGAGAGCAATACGCTGGAATCGGAAGCAGAGGCGGGGAATCTATTTGTGCTGAACCGCATAGCGCGCGACTACCGCAATACGTATCACCGGCGCTCCTACGACACTGATTCGGGCTCGGAAACGCTGCGTGTGGGCTTCCACACGAACCGAGCGACCAAGGCACTGATCGTGAATACGCTGATCTCCTACGTGCGCGACGGAAGTTACATAGAACGCGATGCACGCGCAGCCGACGAACTGACGACATATGAGCGGAAGTCAAACGGGGCGTATGGCGCCAAGCGCGGTTATCACGACGACATACTGATGACGCGCGCCATAGGGCTGCAGGTGATGGAGGATACGCGCGCCGCCTACAGCAGCGCCAGCCAAAGGGACATGTGGGAATCCACGGAGCCGTGGTGAAAGAAGCGCCCCCTGCCGGGGATTCCGGCAGGGGGCGCTCGTATTGTGATGAGGGGGGACGATCAATGTTTCTCCTTGACGGCGGAGCCGTTCTGATAACGGATGAAGAATCCGTTTTCGGGACGGTCTACGCGTATGCCCTGGAGATTGTAGTACTCGGCGGGAGCATCCTCGACCTTGAGCTCGCCGGCAAGTCCGCTGAGCTCGGCCACAAAGGCATCGGAAAGCGCACCATTGCCCTCGCTGTAGACGGGGCGCACGGTGTAGCTTGCCTTGTCCTCGGGGGCCGGATCGGTGAAGCTTTCGCCTGAAGTGGTGCCGATAGATACACCGTTGCGGAAGACTTCATATCCGGTAAGGGTCCACGCGGGCACTGTGAGGTCGTTGAAGCAAACATCGTCGACGAACATTGCGAAGGCACCGTCGCTGACGCAGTTGATGGCGAAATAGCGGGCGCCCTCGGGGAGCCAGTAGCGATACTCCACCCAGCTGTCGGGCAGCTGAACATAGTTCGAAGTGAGTTCGACGAAGTTAGCGGGATCGTTGTCGGAGGTGCTGTAGAAGACACGCATGCGCTCGGCGGGGATGGTCTCGGAAATGGAGAATGAGCGTGCCCAGAAGCTGATCCACTGTCCGGCGCCATTGAGACGCGGGGAGATGAGCCAGTCGTTGTTGACATAGAACTGGCAGCAGAGGGCGGCCATCATCTTTTTACCGCTGTGGGGAGTTCCCTGTGCCCACTGGTTGATGCCGAGGACCTCGGCATTGATTACCTGGAATGCCTTGGGAGAAGTGCAATCGGGGTAGTTGCCGTAGGTGGTGTTGATCATGTAGGTATTGTCGAAGTCGGCATCCCACATTGTCCACTCGCCCACGCCGGAGATTGCGAAGTCCTTATAGTCCTCGAAGTTGTCGGTGACAGCACCGCGTGCCGAAGGAGCGTTCCAGGAGAGGACAAGCGCGCCATCGGAAGCCGCGCCTGTGAGGCCGGTGACCGTGGGCAACACAGGTGCAACGACCTTGACTGTGGCTGTGGCGGAGTTGTTGGCCGCATTGGTGTCGGAAGCGGCCGCAACGGAAGCGGTGAGGGCGGCATTGCCTACGGGGAGACCGGGGAGGAGGACATCGACCACTGCGGCAGCATCAGCAGCAAGCGCAGCGACGGAAGCGGAGGCAAGCTCCGTGCCGGAGGCGTCGCGGACGCTGACGGTGAGGTCGGCGAGGGGCTCGGAACCCATGTTCTCGACGGCCACCTGTGCGGTGAAGGAAATGTCTGCACCGATGCGTGCGGGAGCCTTGAAAGCCGTGACAGCGGCATCGAAGCGCACCCGCGAGGAGATGGCCACGTTGTCGAGATACATATCCTCAACACCGGCGCCCGTGCCCATGAAGCCTACACGGATCCAGGCCTTGGAGGCGTAGGGTTCGAGGGAGAGGCTGAAGCGTTCCCAGCCGTTCTCCTCGGCCTGACGGGCCACGGAGAGGCCTGCGGGCTCGAAAGTATCGCTCTCGGCGGCAATGTAGACATCGAGTTTCTCATCGCCGGTGGTGGAGCTGCGGTAGACCCAGAAGGTGAGTACGGGGTTCTCGAGACCTGCGAGCGTGAACTTGGGCGAGAAGAACCACGCGGTGGATCCTACGGGCTCGCCCACGCTGTGGAAGGTGGCGAGACCCTGGTCGCCGTTCTGATCGGCAGTCTGGGGATTATAGCCCATATTGTCGAGCGTCCAGGCGTAGTTTACGGCCGTGGAGCTCTGCGCAATCCAAGGATAGAAGAGCATGTCGGCTCCTGCGAAAGTCTCGGCGACGGGCGTCTTGTAGGGCGCACCGAAGAGGAGAGTCTCGGACTGGGCGTAGGCGCCCTTTGCAGAGCCGGAATAGGGCGTGATGAGATACCAGAATGCGAGCTGGCTATCCTTGGGCGAGGAGATGCTCATGTCCGTGAAGGACGTTTCGGGGCAAGCCTCGGCCACGACCGTGCCGTCGCTGCGGACGATGCGGTATGTGACGCCTGCGGGGTCGAACCAACCGCCGTTGGCGCCCTTGAGGGGAGCCTGCCACTCGAGGTGGAGATGTCCGTTGACTTCGGAGATGTGCACATCGGCGGGAGCACCGGGGACGTCGACACCTACGAAAGCCTCGGCATCGGCGGGCACGCCTTCGCCAACCGCGTTATAGGCCACAGCCGAATAGCCTACGAGACCTGCGGCAGTGATGTCCTTGTCGGTGTAGGACAGCTTGTCGCCGGGATGCACGCCCGTGAAGGTCTTGAGGGGCTGCGATGCGCCGCGACGATAGAGACGGACACCGGAAACTTCGGAGAGCGCCCCACCCTCATTGTCCTTGGAGGGAACGGTGAAGGACACCGCGGCTTCGAGAGCACCTCGGTCGGCAGGCGTGACGGTAAGATCATCGATGCGAGCAGGCACGTGGTTATCGATTTCTTCGATGGCTATGTCGTCGATATAGAGCAGATACATGTAGGGATCGCTGACGGCGTGCACGCCTATGTAATAGAGACCATCAGACTCGGGGAGAATCATCGTGGAGGCTGTCTGCCATGAGGTATTGGCAACCTTGATGTGCGAGGCCAGAGGCGCGCCCATCTGCGTGGGAGCCGTGCCGCAATGGATTTCGAAGCTCTCGGGATAGTTCTTGTTATTGGCTCGCCAGCTGTAGGAAAGCTTGTAGGCTTTGCCTGCGTAGAGACGTATAGCCGGCGAAATGAGCCAGTTGTCGGCGGGGTTGATCTTGTCGTCGTCGGCGTACTTATAGTAGGCATATCGGGGCTCGGCAGTGGAATACTTCCAAGCACCCCCGGGGTTGTTGTTGATCTTCTGCCAGAGATCGAAATCGTCCTGCGTGTCGAATCCTTCGGTAAAGGGCACGGAGAGGGCACCTGCGGAGAGGCAGGAGTTGGTTTCGACGGGTGCGGACTGTCCGGCATCGTTCAGGGCCGTGACGGTGTAGCTGACGGTGCGCATGGCTGCGGGGTCGAGGGTCTTGTCGAGGAAGGAGCAGGCGGAGATTCCGCTTGCCACGAGGGCCTTATCGGGCACGCGCACGACATTGTAGCGTAGGTTGGCGGGCACGATGTTGCCACCATTAGCGCCGGCTTCGGGGGCTGTCCAGCAGATGGAAGCCCAGCCTTCGGGTGTGATGTCGAGTGTGGCGTTGCCGACGGTAGCGGGGCTGTCTTCACCGGCGAACACGGTGAGCTCGGCCTTCTCGCCGCGAAGTTCGGGAGAAGCCATGACCACACGCACGGTGGATTCGCCGGCGGGGAAGGTGAGGGCCTGCGTACGGACCTCGGAGCCGGGGGTGATGTCGCCCAGAGTGGCCACGACATTTCCGTTGATGCTGACCTGCGCGAGGAGCGAGCCCGAGAGGGTCTGTCCGCCATTGCTGAGCAGGGGTGCCTTGAAGCATACAGCGCCGGTGAGGGATGCGGGCGAAGTGAATTCCACGCGGAGATCAGACGGCCCGGCGGGCGCCTCTGCGGAAGCACTCTGCTCCACGATGTGGAGGCCTGCCACGGAGGGGTTGCCGGGAAGGTCGCGGACCTTGGTGACGCGCACCATGGTGGAGTTGCCTTCCTTGTAGGTGTCCGTGGGGTCGATGGTGTAGAGGGCTGACTTGTAGACGGGATTGATGCGCGAGCCGGTGTTGTCGGCCACGATGGCGATTAGGCGCGAATTGTCCTCGTCCCAGGTCATGGAGCTGACAATGCCGATCGACATATTTACCTCGCAACCCAGGCCTGTGCGTCCGATCTTGGTCTCATTGCCCGTGCGGGGATCGACCTTGATCAGATAGTTGTAAGTGGCGTGGAGGGCATAGATAGTCCCGTCGGGAGTGGCTGCGATGGCAATGAAGTCGCGTTCGTCCATGTTTCCCTTGATATCTGAAGCTTCGGCCGTGGTGAGGCCGAAGGATGCGAAGCGGGAGAAGCCGCCGTAGTCCTCATCGTAGAAGCCGCCATAGACCTTTCCGGTGACGGGATCGTAGGTGAGGTCGGAGGGAACGTTCTGGACGTCAATTTCCTCGGGGGTGCCGATAGTGGCCCAGGTGGAAGCGTTGTATGTGCGATAGAAGTAGCCGTCATAATCCACTTCCACGGCATACATCTGACCATTGTGGAGGAGAGCAGCGGCTGTGGAAGCCATGGCGTAAGAGCTGTGCAGGCATGTGATGGCACCTTCGGGAGCGACCTCGAAGGTGTAGACGCCGGCATTGCTCTGATCGCCGCCCCACGCATCGTTGCGGACCATGATGCCGCAGACAGTTGTGGCGGGCTCGGGGAAAGCAATTTGCTCGGGAGCGAGAGCTTTCAGCGCCGCCGGCCCTGCAGCGGCCAGCCCGGAGAGGCCGGCGGCTGCGAGAGCGATGGTGCCGAATATTTTGAAATTCAATTTCATAGATTCAACTTATAGGTCTTGTTATCGACAGTTACAAGATAAACGCCGGGAGCGGCGAGGGAGCAGCGGAGAGCGGCGCCGGAGGACTTGCCGGCGAATACGCTGACGCCGGAAGCGGCAACGATGCTGACATCGGCACCCTCGGGAGCCTCGACAATGATGTCGCGTCCTTCGGTGCGGACGCTGACAGCGTCGGCGGCAGCAGCGTCGATGCCGTCGGTGCCTACGCGCACGGTGGCGAGAGCGGGAGCACTTTCGCGGCCGTTGTCGTAGAGGACGGTGAGGCCATATGTGTGGACACCGTCAGCGAGGGCAGCGGCGTCGGTGTGGCTGCGGGCTGCGGCATCGAGATCGGCGATGGCAACGCCGTCGCGATAAAGACGATAGCCGGTGGCGCGGAAACCTTCAGTGGATACGCGAGCCTTGTAGCTTAGGTCGTCGAGATAGAAGACGAAGCCGTCGTTGGTCTTGTAGTGTATAGCAAAGTACTTGGCGGCATCGGGGAGACGGAAGCTGAACAGGGTCCAGTCGGCGGGAGCGGTGAGATCGCCGCCCTCGAGAACGCGGAAGGATGCCACGTCGGTATTTGTTGTGGAATAGAGCACCTCGAACGCCTCGAAACCGAACTCGGGATTAGCGGTCTTGGCCCAGAATTCGAGCGTGGAGCCGCCGTAGATCTCGGGGGAGATGAGCCAGTCGTTGGACTGCGCCCCGGTGCCGTCTTCGTTAGCTGCGCCGAATGCAGCGAAGGTCTGGCTACCGCTGTGTGCAGCCCACTCGGGCAGGATGTGCGAGACTCCGAGGACATCGGGATTGAAGGCCATGAATGCCATGGGTGCGCCGGAATTCTCGTAGTAGAGACTTGCGAAGGTGAATGTTATGCAACCGTCGCCGTCGACGAGAGTGTAGTCGCCCATGTCGTCAATGGAGAAGGCGGCATAGTTCTCACAGCCGTCGGCAACGCGGAGAGCATCGAGACCGCTCCAGGCAAGCATCGTGGTGCCGTCGTTGCGCGTGGCGTCGAACTCAACTACTTCGGGAATGTCGGGCGAAACGACCTTGGAGAGGATGCTCTGCGAGCGGTTGTTGCCGGGAATCTTGTCGAGGTTCCAGTCGATGGCCACGGAATAGTTGTGGGAGCTGCCTTCGTCGGCAATGGTAGTGGGGAGACGCAGGGTGTATGAAGCGAAACTCTTAGCGGGCACGGGCTTGGATGAGGTCATGAAGGTGTAGACCTCGCCGTCGCGGAGAACGTTGATCTTGAAGTCCTTAGCCTCGTTAACACCGTTGTTTGCAACGGTGACTTTGAGGGTGAGGTCCTTGCCGGCCTTGACGGCTTCAGGGACGCTGAAGGAGTAGACGGCCAGGTCGTATTCCACCTCGTTAGTCACGGAAATGGCGTCGAGGCAGATGTCGTTCTCATAGTCGGCGATGCCGTGGAAGGAGAGTTGTACGAATTCATAGCCCTTGTAGGCGGAGAGGTCGTACTGATAGCCGAGCCAGCCGGCCGTCCACTCGGGATCGTCGACATAGATGGGCTCGTCGAGCTCGATGAAGCTGCCGTCGGGGAGCTGGAGCTCGGGGATGAGACGATCGAGGAAGGGCTCGCCACCGTAGATGGCATCGTAGGAGGGGCTGTTGTAGACGTAGAAGGTAAGCACGGGGATGTCAAAGCCGGAGAGGTCGAGCTTTGGCGAAACAAGGCGTCCTGCATCGTTTACACGGCCCATGGTGCTACGGAAGCAAGCGATACCGCCATCGTCGTCGACGGGATAGCATGCGGGGCTCTCGCCCTGGGACATGAGGGTCCAGAGCTGGTCATTGCCCTTTACGCGATACATCACCCAGGGATCGGTGCTGACGGTGCCGTCGGCAAAGCTCTCGGCGAAGGGACCTTCGTAGGGGTCGCCGTAGATGATATGGTTGGAAAGCGCGTAGTCGCCTATGCCGGCAGCGCTGACGGGCTGGATCTGATAGTAGATGAAGTACTGCTTCTCAACGGGGTTGAGCGAGGTGTCGACATAGCGCGTGCCCGTGGCCTTGTTGGTCATGAGGCTGCCGTCGCTGCGACGGATTACGTATGTGAGGGCTGCAGGGTCGATATAGCCGCCATTGATGCCTTGGGTGGGAGCGGTCCATGTGAGCACGGGCTGTCCGTTGATTTCGGCGAGGGTGAAGTCTGTGACAGCCTCGGGAATGTCAAAGCCTACGAAAGCTTCGGCAACAGCCTTTTCGCCCTGACCCACGGAGTTGAAGGCCACGGCGCGATAGGTGTTGAAGCCATGCGCGGGCTCGGTGTCGGTCCATGTGAGAGCGGCGCCGGGGGCGGGATTGGCGAAGGTGTGGATGGCTGTATTGTCGTTGCCACGGAAGATGTCGACGCGCGACAGGGATGTGAGCGCGGCGCCTTCGGCGGTGAGGGCAGGAGCCTTGAGGGAGAGCGTGGCGGAGAGAGCACCGGCAGCGCCGGGAGTGACGGTGAAGTCGGATACGGCGGCGGGAGCACCTGCGAGGGGCACCTCGTCGACGGTCACGCTCATGAGGTAGAAGTATCCGGCCTTGCGCTTGGAGGTGATGTGGAAGCCTACAAAGCAGTTGCCGGAGGCTGTGGCGGTGAAGACACCGGTGGAGGTGCCGCCGGCGCGGTTGTTGTAGGAAGCCGTGGGGAGAACGGTGATGGTCTGGGCGGCCACGGTCTTGTCGGAGCCGGCCGTGACGGTGACGGTCTCGGCATCGGAGCTATTGCGCCAGTCGAATGTCACGCGATACTGGCGGCCTGCCTGTGCGGTGAATGGCGGGAGGATGAACCAGTCGTCGGCGGGGCCTTCGGGGCTGAAGCCGTAGACGGCGCCGGTCTGGGTATTAGCTGCGGGGAAGTCGGCGCCGAAGTACCATGCGCCCCAGTGATACTGGTCGTCGCGGTCGCGGTTGGCGTCGATGACTGTGCCGAGATTGAATTCGTCCTTGGTCTGAAGTCCGAATGTCACGGGCAGCTCGGAGCCGGAGCCGAAGAGCTCGGCGGCGGTGGAGGCGGGAAGGCCTTCACGGGCGCCGATGAAGGGGGTGACGGTGTAGCTGACGTTCTGCGCTTCGAAGGAGCCGCGGTCGGTGAAGGAGCAGGCCTTGATGCCGTCGGCCACGGTGAGGCCTTCGGGCATGCGCACAACGCGGTATGTGATCTGCGAGGGATCGATGTAGCCGTCGTTGCGACCGGCAGCGGGAGCGGTCCAGGAGATGAAGGGGCAGCCGTTGGCATCGGCGGTCAGAGTGAGAGCCGACACAGCTTCGGGGGCATCCATGCCGACGAAGAAGCTGCGGGCCACGCGATGGCCTTCGCCAGCGGCATTGGAAAGCATAACGCCGAAGTTGTGAACGCCCTCTGCGAGGGGACCGACAGTGAGTTCGACTGCCTGTCCGGGCTGGAGGTCGAGCGTGGCGAAGTCGGCGCCGTCGAGCGTTACATCAGCCACAAGCGAGCCGGAGAGGGCTGCGCCGGACTGTGTGCGCGAGGGTGCGGTGAAGCGGATCTTGCCGGAGAGTGCATCCTTTACGAAATCTGCTTCGAGGCTCTCGGCGGAAGCGGGCGCAAGGTCGGCCACGATGGGCTCGGGAATGAAGATACCGGTGAATTCTTCGTTGTTGGCGAAGGCGGCGATCTTGGAAGCGGCGCCTGTTGCGACGTTCACTTCATAGAGGCCGGATGTGCCGTTGATTTCGGTTTCGGCCCAGTAGAGCTTGTCGGTTACGGGGTCGAAAGTGGCGCTCTGCACGAACTCGGGGTTGAGGCCTGTGGGGCCGATGGCAGTGCAGTCGCCGGTGGTCTTGTTGATGCGGTAGAGCGTGGATTCGACACCCTTTGTGATGCCGTAGAGCTCGCCGGCGTTATTGCATGCTATGGCTATGAAGCCGGGTGTCTGTGCGATGGGGGTGGCCCAACCCATTTCGGGGTCAACCACTGATACGGCGGGGCGGTAGCGCTCGATGAGGCCTTCTTCGTCGATAGTGACTTTGATGTAGCTGACGGCGTAGATCGTGCCCGTGGTCGGGTCGGCGGTCATGTCATGAGTGATCTGGGTCTGGTCGAATCCGTCGGAGAGGAATGAGTGTGTGATCTTGGACACCTGACGGGTGGCCATGTCGAATGTGAGGAAGGTGCTGAATGTGTAGCCCATCTCGTCGGTGTAGACGTATGAGTTCCAGTAGTACTTTCCGTTGTAGTATGCGCCGCCGCCATTGGCTTCATATGAACCGAAGAGCTCATAGGGCTGCGGGGCGGGGGTTGAGGATGCGGAGAAGGTGTAGAGGCCCCACTGCGCGGAGTTGCCGACCCATTGATCGCTGTAGATAATGGATCCGTAGATGGTTGTGCCGTCGCCAAGCACACGCATGACGGGGCTTTTGGGTGCGGTAGCGGCGATGGCGTCGTGGAGTCCGGCTCCGAAAGCGGGACGGGTGGATTTGGCCATCACGGGAGCTACGATGCGGGCCGGAGCAGTGGTCTGCTGTACTTGCTCGACGGGTATCACGCGCGCAGTACGCTCGCTGCGGAGCGCACGCTTGAGCGTCGGAGCGGCCCAGGTGCCGGCCACGGCCGAGCACAAGAGGAGGATAAGTGCCGTAATTCTGTGATTCATCGTTGTGAAATTTGATAATGATCGGTAAAGAAATACAGGTCCCTAAAAGACGGATATATGGTCCAAGGCCAGGGCCTTGGACCATAATCCGGTTATCGGGAGAGCTCTAATCAGAGAGCGACCTTGAGAGCGACAGCCTTGCCGTCGAGGGTGAGGCGCACGATGTAGATGCCCTTTTCGAGGCCTGCGAAGGAAACGGTACCTTCGGCCTTGGGAGCGAAGCTCATGAGCTTGCCGGTGAGGTCGTAGATGGCAACATCGGTAGCCGTGCCCCGGAAGAAGAGGCCGTCGGCAGCGATAGTGATGCCTTCTGCAACTTCAACATTGTCGATGCCGGTGGGGTTGCCTTCCTTGTCGATGGCGAAGTCGTAGAGGGAGAAGTTACCCTTATCGAAGTTGGTTCCGAGGTGGAACGCGAGCTTCTTGCCGCCTGCGGGTACTGCGATGGCCGTTTCGGGCGTTTCGCCGGGAGCAGCGGGCACTTCGGGCTCGACATCGCCCTCGCCTTCCTCTGCGAGAAGCATGGGCACGGATTCGAGGTTTTCGTCGGCGATGATGTAGAATACATTGGCCTCGTCGGTCTGGGTGCTTGAATTCATGACATAGATGTCGCAAACCTTGGACCAGGTGTCGGGCGTGCCATCGATGCCGACAAGAACTTCGACGGGATAGCCGGTCTCGGCAAATCCACAATCAGCAAGCTGAGTCTTGCGACCCTTCACGGAAACCTTATATGCCTGCGAGTGGTCGAGCTGGAACTTGGGCGTCATGAGGTAGCCGTTGACATCGGTAGTGCCGCTCTGATCGTAGCGCGCACCGGTAGAAACGTCGAGAAGCCAGCAGTTGGTTTCGGAACCCCAGGAGATTGTTGTGTTGGGCGAGTAGTGATCCCAGCCTTCTGCTACATACTTGTCAACGGCATAGGGAGGCTCGAGGCCACCGCCGATCCAGTCGCTAAGCACGGAGGGAGCAGCCTCGGTGTGGGGGCCTTCCTCGGTGAAGAGCTGAACGGAGTATGTGTGACGTCCGCCGGGGACATCGTTGTCTTCCCAAGATGTGATTTCGCCGGGGGTGAGGCCGGAAGTTACGGTGCCAACCTGCACGCCGTCGCGGAAGATGTAGGCCTTTGTGATTTCGGGCGTGATGCCGGCGATGGAGGAGGTGACGGGGTTGATCCAGGAGATGATGGCCGAGGGCTCGTCATTTTCAGCGGGCTCAACCTTAAGACCTACAGCAACACCGGGGAGAACGGGAGCGTAAGCAAGTTCTACGCGTGCAAGGCCGATATTGGAAGTGGTGTTGTAGAGCTTGTAGTTGATTTCATCGGCAGCAAACACGAGCTGATACTTGCCGGATTCTTCGACCTTGAAGATGAGTTCGTATTCCTTGGCGTAGGTGGCGTTGTTGGAAACGAGGGTCTTGCCGATGAGTTCGCTACGGCCGGGGATGAAGCCGACTTCGGCGAGGCCGACGTTTACGTACATTTCCTGTGTGCTCTTGCCATCAACCGTATGACTTGCAGTTTCGCCATAGAGCTGGAACTTGGCTCGGTAGTAACCGGGAGCCATGGTGAAGATGGGCGAGAGGAGATAGTCGTCGTACTGATAGTAGCCGGGCTGGCCTTCAATTTCCTGTACGGGCTGCGCGCAGACCATGCGATCGTTAGAGGCGAAGCCCCAGGTGGCGCCGTCCTGATTGTTGTCGATTCCTTCCCAGATGTAGCGCGAAGCATTGGCGTCGGTATCGACGTTGAGCATAACGCTATAGGGGAGGGGGAGTTCGCGGCTACCAACCCAGGAGGAGGTGACGGTTGCCTGCTTGTCGTCGTCGAGGGCGGCCTGTGTGCCGGTAGCCAGAACCTTCACGGCATAGGTGAATGCGCCGGAGGAGGGAACGGCATCGACGTATTCGGACTCACCGCCGGTGAGGGTGGCGAGAAGAGTGAATTCGTTGCCTTCCTTACGGTATACTTCCACATAGTAGCTACCGGGCTGGAGTTCGGTGCCGGCGGTGCTAAGGGTGGGGTTGGTCCAGGAAAGAGTTACGTTGTTGGACTCGTCCTCGGCAGCAAGAGCCTTGAGGTCGGTAACAGCGGAGGGAATCATCTGACCCTGCGCAATCGATACGGAATAAACCGAATACCACTTGTATGTGGTGTAGGAAGTGTTGGTAAAGATTGGCGAGTGGCCATCGTATTCAAGGCGAGTAGCCACGCTGTAATTACCGGGTTCGGAAATGTAAACCACAGCCTTCTGGCGAGCGTTATTGCCGGAAGTATAGGTGGGGTAGAGCGACCAGTCGATGGCGACAGGCATAATTACCGAAGCCTCGGGCGACTGAGCGTTGGTCACGTAGCTCTGTGCATATTCAGGAACATTCGTATCACCGCGAGTAGCGAAGATTTCAACTTCATAGTAGCCGGGCTCCACAATCTTGAATTCAGGAGAGAAGGACCATGCATCGCTGACCTTGCCCTGATCCACCTTAGCCTTAATGCAAGAGGGTGTATAAGTGCTGGTGCTGATGTTAACAGCCCACTTGTTTGCGGATGCATCCTGCGTTTCGCCTTCAGCCGTAACCCATGCAGAAGCGATGTCGGCGGAAACGGGAATCTCGACAGGAACATCAAATGCTGCGATGGGGCCTACATAAGTGGTGGGGCCAACCTTGGCAGCGGGAGACGCGGCGCCGGCGTATGTTACGACTACGCTATAGGTATGCTTACCGGATTCGAGGCCGGTAGCTTCGGAGTCGGTGAACTCGGTGACGGGTTCGGTGAACTCGGCAATAGCGCGGGGCTCGTCGTTACGGAAGACCTCGAGCTTTTCGAAGGCCTTATCCTCGGGGATTGCGACTCCGAAGACATCGACAGTGGGAAGAGTCCAAGAGAGAGCGACTTCAAGAGTGGGATATGCAGCGGGAGTGGCCTTGAGGTTGGTAACTGCAGCGGGAGCGAAAACGTTCTCCATGACACTTACGCCACCAATTTGCAGATTGTACTTATTTGCAGGCGAGTGAGCCCAGAACACCAGGTGATAATCGCCGGTTGCAGGAATTACGACCACGTTGTTTTCCGTGGTGAGAGACGTATTCTTTACAGAGTTATACTCCTTAACCACAATTCCATTCTGAATTTCTTCAGCATTTTCTACAGATTCAGCGAGGAACAGAGTGAAGGTTTCGTCGTCGCTACCCTGTGTTTTGTAGCAGAAAGAAACGACATACTCCTTACCTTTTTCCATATGGATTGAAGGGGAGCAGAGATAATCGTCTTTTCCATAGGTGGAGTTATAGCCAAGTTGTGCCTTAAATCCACCGGGGAATGTATTATCGGTTGTGGGCGTCCATTCTCTCGGGCTTTGACCGTAATGCAAGGCAGTCCAGCCTGCTTCAAATTCAGGACCGGCCTGGGCAATAGATGATGAATAGGGGCCGGTTATAGCTGCAGAGCATTCGTGATCCTCGGGATCGTCGGGAACGATGGGGTCGGGATCAACGGGGTCGGGCTGCTGCTCGGCCTCGGCCTCTACAACCTTGCAGGACATAAGATAGAACCCGCGGTCATACTCGCCATAAACATGAAGGGCTACATAATTATCACCTTCTCCTGCAACAAACTTGCCGGACATGGTGAAGTTCTGAGACAGATACGAGTCGTCGATTTTTGTATCGCCGTTGACATTCTCAAGCGAAGCGAGAGCTGTCTCGGGAAGGATGGTTGACTCAAGTCCGGAAATTTCAGGATATACCGAGGTGTAGTGAAGGTCGATATGCTCGGCCTTGGAATTTCCGTCATTAAATTTACAAACCATCGAAACCTCATAAGTCTTACCGGCCTCGAGGTCAAGTTTGGGGGAAATGATCCAGTCGTTCTGCGTAGTAGCACCGGCTTTAAATATCCGGACGGATTTTGTGCCGTTCCAGAACACCCAGGTGGTTCCTTCACCACCATTGAGCCTTGTCCAGGATGTCCCGTCACCAGGACCATCGGTAGGACCAGTGGTAAAATTAGCTTGCTCGAAAGCCACATCTCCTGTGGCGGCATACATGATGCCACCGATGGCGAGCGCGGCCGCAGCAACTAAAGTGTAAATCTTTTTCATGAGAAATTGATATTGGTTGGTTAATTGATTATTGTCTAAATAAGACGTTGAAAGACGCCTCCCCGTTCATCAGGGGAGGCATCCACGCTACAAAGATAGCATATTTTCACCTGACGAGCAAATTATTTGACATTTTTCACGGTTTTGTAATATGTTAAAATACACAAAGTGCACAAAAAAGGGCTTTAGGGGCGTCAGGAGGCATTATTTTCGCGGCATGAACACAAACGCAAACGAACTGAAGTGTGTCCTCTCGGCCTTAGGCGGCTGGTTTTGGGCACTATACGCACCGGTTTTCCCTTACGCCGGGGTATGCACGTTTCTTGTATTGCTGGCGGGGGGCACGCGCATGCTGCGCCGACGGCGCGAGGGGCGCCCGACGGGGCTCACGGCAAAGGCTGCGGGCCGCGTGGTGGCGCGGCTGACGCGTGTAAATGTGGCGCTTCTTGCGGCTCACATGGTGCAGAGCGTGATCCTGGACGGGACGGATCTTCTGAGCGTGGACCTGCTGAAGCTGACGGCGGCCGTGGTGTGCTTCTGGCAATTCCTGGACATTCTGGAGAATGAGAGCACGGGGCCATGGGGCTCGCTGGCCAAGGAGCTGCAGAAGAGACTGAAAGGGAATCAGGAGGACTAAGCGGAATTGGGAATAGAGTTTTACCGTGATTAGGCAAGGGGATTGCACTCCAAAAAACCGGTCATATGACCACTTTTTTGGAGTATATATTTGCGGATTCAAAATTTCATGATTAAATTTGCAGTACCAAAAGATGCCCCATAGACCACTTTTTGGAAGTAACGAATGATTATAAGACGCGATTACTACCTAAAACAGCTCATTTCCAGCAAGCACAACGGGCTAATCAAGATTATCACCGGATTAAGACGGTCCGGCAAGTCATTTCTATTATTTCACCTGTTCTGCAATTATTTGAAAGAACAGGGAATAACAGACGATCATATAATCAAAGTTGATTTAGAGGATAGACGCAATGCCTCCCTGCGCAATCCCGATGCGTTGCTTGCGCACATTGATTCCAAAATGGTGGACGACAAGATGTATTACATACTTTTAGATGAGGTACAGCATGTTCCAGAGTTTGAAGATGTGCTTAACAGCTATCTCAAGATAGATAATGCCGATGTGTATGTGACAGGTAGTAACTCCAGATTTTTATCAACGGATATAATAACGGAATTTAGAGGACGAGGAGATCAAATTCATGTTTATCCTTTATCATTTGCTGAGTTCATGTCCGTTGACAACAGACATCCCATAGAGGCGTGGAATGATTATTATACTTACGGGGGTCTTCCTCATGTATTGACATTAGAAACACCTAAGAAGAAAATTGACTATTTAAAAAGGCTTTATTCAACTGTATTTGTTCGCGACATTGTAGAAAGGTACAAATTGAAAGGAGAGCCTGAACTTAAGGAGTTGATTCAAACGATTGCGTCAGCTATAGGCTCTCCTACCAATCCCAATAAATTGGCCAATACATTTAAAAGTCTTAAGAACGTATCTTTGTCAAACAAAACAATAGATAACTATTTGACCTATATATGTGAATCCTTTCTGACCGAGAAGGCTATTCGATATGATATAAAGGGTAAGAAATACATTAACACGCTGTCGAAGTATTATTTTTCTGATGTAGGCGTGCGTAACGCAATTCTTGATTTTAGGCAGCAGGAAGAAAACCACATCATGGAGAACATAATCTATAATGAACTGAAGATTCGAGGTTTTCAGGTTGATGTAGGCGTAGTGGAGTATCGAACCAATGATGAGGAGGGCAAGAGAATCCGAAAACAATATGAGGTTGACTTCGTGGCAAATCAAGGAAGCCAACGATATTATATCCAATCAGCGTTTATAATGCCTACTGATGCAAAGGAACGACAGGAATCAGCTTCGTTACTTAATATTGATGATTCTTTCAAGAAAATTATAATTGTCAAAGACTACATTAAAGCTAAAATAAACCAGAATGGTATAGTTACGATAGGATTAATTGATTTCCTGCTCGATCCTCATTCGCTTAACCGATAACGGAGTTTGGGATTGAGTTTTAGCGGGGATGGGGTGGGGTTTTCGGATTTTTTATGTATCTTTGCGGATTGATAGGCGCGCGGCGCAGGCCGTGAACCTTTCGGACACAGCAAAAAACAGTAAAGCATAATGAATCCTCTTGAACTAAGCGAGCAGGAACAAATCCGCCGCAACAGCCTCCGGACACTCCGAGATATGGGCATCGAGCCCTACCCCGCAGCCGAATTTACGGTGACGGGACACAGCAAAGAAATACGCGAAAGCTTCAGCGATGACGCACCCCGCCGTGAAGTGGCGGTAGCCGGCCGCATCATGGGCCGTCGCATCATGGGCAAAGCCTCGTTCATCGAGCTGCAGGACAGCGAAGGTCGCATCCAGGTTTACATCTCGCGCGACGAGCTGTGCCCCGGGGATGACAAGGAGCTCTACAACACGGTTTTCAAAAAGCTGATGGACATAGGCGACTTCATAGGCGTGAAGGGCTATGTATTCCGGACGCAGACGGGCGAGATATCGGTGCATGCGTCGGAGCTTGTGCTTCTAAGCAAGAGCCTGCGTCCGCTTCCTATCGTGAAGATGAAGGACGGTGTGGCCTACGACACGTTCGACGATCCGGAACTGCGCTACCGCCGCCGCTATGTGGATCTGGTAGTCAACGAAGGGGTGAAGGATATCTTCATCAAGCGGACGAAGGTGTACAATTCGATGCGCGAATATTTCAACGCGGCCGGCTACATCGAGGTGGAGACACCTATCCTTCAATCGATTGCAGGCGGCGCATCGGCGCGTCCGTTCATGACACACCATAATGCGCTGGACATCGACCTCTACATGCGAATAGCTACGGAGCTCTATTTGAAACGCCTTATCGTGGGCGGCTTCGAAGGGGTGTATGAGATTGGCAAGAACTTCCGCAATGAAGGCATGGACCGCACGCACAATCCCGAGTTTACGTGCATGGAAATATATGTAGCCTACAAGGACTACAACTGGATGATGAGCTTCACCGAAAAGATGCTCGAGCGAATCTGCATGGATGTGAACGGCACGACGGAAGTGAAGGTGGGCGACCATACGATTTCCTTCAAGGCGCCCTTCCCTCGGGTAAGCATGACCCAGGCTATCAAGGACCATACGGGCCATGACATCACGGGCCTGGACGAGGCGGGCCTGCGCGCACTGGCCAAGGAGCTGGGCGTGGAAGTGGACGAGACGATGGGCAAGGGCAAGATTATCGACGAGATATTCGGCGAGAAATGCGAGGGCAAGTATATCCAGCCCACTTTCATAACCGACTACCCGATAGAGATGTCGCCACTGACGAAGCGCCACCGCGACAATCCCGAGCTGACGGAACGTTTCGAGCTGATGGTGAACGGCAAGGAGCTGTGTAACGCATACTCGGAGCTGAACGACCCGATAGACCAGTACGAGCGCTTTGTGGAGCAGATGCGTCTGGGCGAGAAGGGCGACGACGAGGCCATGATCATCGATGGCGACTTCATCCGCGCTCTTGAATACGGCATGCCTCCGACATCGGGCATGGGGATAGGCATGGACCGTCTGGTGATGCTAATGACGGGCCAGGAGTCGATTCAGGAGGTTCTGTTCTTCCCGCAGATGCGCCCCGAAAAGAAGGAGAAGCGCGACAGCGCGGAGGCCTACACAGCCGTGGGCGTGCCTGCCGAGTGGGTGCCGGCAATACAGAAGTCGGGACTGCTGACAGTGGAGGCTCTCGGAGGCGCCACCGCAGGCAAACTGCATCAGGAGCTCTGCGGCCTGAACAAGAAGCACAAGCTGGGCCTTGCGACTCCGCGTATAGAGGAGGTGACGGCCTGGATAGAAGGCGCCAAGGGAACACAGGCCTGAGGACACAGGGACAAACAATCCACACACACGGACACAGACCACGACTGACATGGAAACACCTTTTCCCGGCAATATAGCCGTAATGGGCGGCGGCAGCTGGGCTACGGCCCTGGCAAAGCTTCTGCTGAACAACTGCGAGACGATAACCTGGTATATGCGGCGCGACGACCGCATCGAGGACTTCAAGCGCCTGGGGCACAATCCGGCGTATCTGACGGATGTGAACTTCGACATCGAGCGCATCTTCTTCACGAGCGACATCAACGAGGCGTGTTCGAGCTGCGACACGCTGCTGCTGGTGATGCCTTCGCCCTACTTCAAGGACCACCTGACCAAGCTTAGCGCAGACATCTCGCAGAAGGCCGTTGTATCGGCCGTGAAGGGTATAGTTCCCGGCGAAAACGAGCTGATAACGGACTATATGGTGAAGCACTACGGTGTGGACCCTATGAAGACGCTCGTGGTGTCAGGACCATGCCATGCCGAGGAGGTTGCTCTGGACCGGCCGTCGTATCTGACAATAGGCTGCCCGGACCTGGCGCGCGCCGAGGAGTTCGGCAAAATGCTGACGGGCAAGAACTGCCACACGATAGGGTCGACGGACGTGGACGGCATCGAGTATGCCGCCGTGCTGAAAAACGTCTACGCCATAGCCGCGGGCATAATCCACGGCATGAAGATGGGCGACAACTTCTCGGCTATGCTGATTTCGAACGCGATACGCGAGATGGAGCGTTTCGTGGGGGCCGCGACTCCCCGGCCCCCCCCCAGGAGCGGCGCGGTGGTTATTTGAGGACCGCGCGTGGAGGCCGCAGACCCCAGCTCGGGCAACACCAAAATAAGTTG
>CAMWNH010000035.1 GCA_947175605.1 uncultured Porphyromonadaceae bacterium | reverse complement strand
GGTCGATCTGATACAGGCAGCACTGAAAATATAGTCATTTTCGGAGCTCCCACGGATATTTACACCGTCGGCATGCTCGTGGACAATCGCTTTGTGAACATGGGACGCCGCTTCAATGAAAACTACCGCCTTATCCGTGGCGGTGAGAATTGGGATGAGCGCGAACTCTCCTGCCGCAAACTCATCGATCGCGAGGGGCTCCCCTCGGTTCCGGATATCGACAGACTCCGATCCCTCCGCCGCAAGACCAATCAGGACACCGCGAATGCCTTCCACGCGGCTACCAAGCTCGCACTTATGCCTGACGGATTCCGCAGCCGTCTTCCCGAGATAGCTACCCATATGTTCCGGCCGGATGGATCCTCAACCATCGACCGCAGCGCCTCCAAGCCATATCCGGCTCTGAAGAATTCCGAAAATGTCATTTTGTCGCGTCTCGCCATCCTTGAGCATGCTCGGTGGAATGCGGCTCACGAGCTACTGGGCTATCTGCCCTGGCCCGATGGCGGACGGTGCGACGAGCGCACTCTCCGCCACAACTGCCTCGTGCCCTGGTCGGATCTCGACGATGCCGCAGCCCGAGCCTCATATCAGCCAACCGACTACAAGAGCTATGACTATGCCGTCGTGGAGACGACCATAAAGCTCGAATGTGCCCGGAAATCCGATAGTGAAGAATAATGGATAGCACCTTCGACAGCGACTTTCGCTTGCTCATCGCTCCACTGCAGGGGCATACAGATGCACCCTGGCGGCATTTTCATCACGAGATTTATGGCCCCGCCCAATGCTTCACGCCCTTCATCCGTCTTGAGAAAGGCGAGCCTCGCGCACGCGACATGAGCGACTTCACCTCGCCGCTCAACAGCTCATGCCCTCCCGTGCCGCAAATCATCTTTCGCGATGCGGCCGAGATTCACCTGCTCCTCAACGCTTTAGTCAGCGTCCGGGCCACGGCGGTAGACCTTAACCTCGGATGTCCCTTTCCGCCGCAAACAGGCAAAGGACGCGGCGCAGGAGTGCTCGCACACCCCGAAGTTCTTGACCCTTTGCCCGATCTGATGGACGAATATCCCGGTATAACTTTATCCGTGAAAATGCGTCTCGGCCTGGACTCTCCCGAGCAGTGGCGTGCGGTCCTCGAGCGACTCAAGCCCGTCAAACTCTCACACATCACAATCCACCCTCGCACGGCTCGCGAGCAATATAGCGGACCGCTGCACATGGATCAGCTCGAACGCCTGCTCGATGAATCACCCTTCCCTGTCATCTACAACGGAGATGTCCTGACCCCGCAGGATATCAGCCGTATACATTCCCGCTACCCCCGTATAGCAGGCGTAATGTGTGGACGTGGCTTACTCGGGCGCCCATCGCTTTTTGCAGAATACATTGCCGGTCGCGAATGGACCGTCGACGAGCGCCTCGATGCCATGCTGCGTTTCCACAGCCGCCTCCTGGACCATTATGGCAATACCCTAAGCGGACCGGCCCAGATCCTGAGTAAAATCAAACCCTTCTGGGAGTACACAACCGACCTTCCTCGCAAAACCGCCAAAGCTCTACACAAATCCCAAACCCTCTCCTCCTACCTCCGGGCTCTCCCCCGCACAGGGATTGATTAGGGTGAGTTGCAACTGAATAATAAACTTTCTATATGACTGAATTCTTTTCGTGGGTCGAGGCTCACATGAACGATAATCCTGCCGAGCTAAGGCTGCGATATGCGGGCAAAACGGCGCCCGAAGGCGTGGATATTGCCTCTGCAATCCTGCAAGTGGAATGCCGTCGCAAGTGTGCCCGCAAGCTTGAAAAGACATTGGCTGCTTTTCCGGAGTTTCTGTTTCCTACAGCTCTTAGCGCCGAGCAATGTTCGTCTGACCGCCTGGCAGAGTTCCATTCCACCTTGGTTCCCGAGGGGGCTTGCACGTGCGTGGATCTCACTGCCGGCTTGGGTATTGACGCCATGACGCTGGCGCGCCGATGCGGCCTTGCCGTGACAGCCGTGGAACGCACGGCCGAACTCGCCGATGCCTTGAGACACAATTCGAAAGACTTGGGTATCAAGGATTTTACAGTAGTGGAAGATGACTGCCGCGCATGGCTTGACCGCGCTGTGGCGGAAGGTCGCCGTTATGATGTGGCGTTCATAGACCCTGCCCGTCGCGACGACAAGGGCGGCCGCATTTTCGCTCTCGAGGCTTGCTCGCCGGATGTCACGGCCATGCTCCCGGAGCTTGGAAAGATATGCGGAAGGCTGATTATAAAGGCATCGCCCATGCTGGACGTATCGCACACGATCGCGGAGCTTACTCCTCCCGGAGCCAAGGAAATAATTGCGGCGGGAACAAGCACGGAATGCAAGGAACTGATTGCTGTCGTGGACTTTCCGGGAGGTGATATGGAATCCGTGATACGTGCAGTGACGTTACTCCCGGATGGATCGAAGGCTGAATTCGCCTATACATTTTCCGAGGAACGCGATGCGCAGCCCATACCCCCCGGGCCCGGTATCGCAAAGGGGATGTTTATCTGTGAGGCTTACCCTTCCACGATGAAAAGCGGAGCACACCGTACCTTGGCAGCTCGATTCGGCCTGTATGGCTTCGATGCCAATACGCGCCTTTATTACGTGTCGAAAATGCCTGAAGCTTTTCCGGGAGAGTGCTTTGAAGTTATTGACGTTCAGGAATATGCCTCGCGCAACATCAAGCGTTTTGCCCGCACTTATCCGGCGATAAGCGTGACGGCCCGGAATTTCGGGCCGAGCGCGGAAGAGCTTCGCCGGAAATTGGGCGTGCGTGAGGGCGATGGACGGCTACGCGTGTTCGGCTTGACGGCGCACGGAGGCAAACGAATACTCGTTGTAGGACGAATTGTAAGGTCTGAATGAATATTTGACACACCACAATCTTAAGAAACGTTAAACACTGCGCAATTTTCCATGAAAAGGCTTGCACATTCAACAAAACGCCTGTAATTTTGCAATGTGTTTTTCATGGTATAGATTTAAGGTTTGAAAGATTGGTTGTCGTGAGGCAATCAATTTTTTTTATAGACACGGCAGTCTTCATTCTCCTTCGACGAAGGTGTTTATCTGGTCGATGATGCGACGGGAGCGGCGGTCGAGCTCGCGATAAATGAATGCGACAGCCAGCAAGCCGAGCCCAAAGCTTACCATAATAGTAACGAGCCATACTATGGGGGGCATATGGCGGAAGACTTCAACTCGAGTGCCTACAAGTTCGTAGAAAAACCATATGACCCATAGCACCAGAACCGGGAGTTCGATGAAAAGCTGCGTTTTGCGCTGCTGCATCTGGCGGATGACTTTGCGGCGAAGATCAAGAAGCGAGAGCGTGGAGAAATCCGTGGAAGGCAAAGGCATGATAAAGCTATCCCATATCACATCAAGGACAAACATGGCAATGGTGCCCGCAAAAAACAACCATGATGTGCCGAACATGAATTTGATGGCCAGAAACAAAACAATAGCAAGGGGCAACATGAGAAATATTTCGTAGCGCAGCAGTTTATTGAACCACGAGACGTCGCGTCGCATAACCCTATCCATCAGGTCGGCGTTGATGATCTTCTGAGTTTCGAGCGCTGCGTTCAGCTGCTCCATCTGCTGACGAAGCTGATCAAGTTCATCGGAATATGTGTGATTATTGTTTTCCATAACGGCGTCATTTCGAGTTTTTAAGTTTTTCACGTATTCTTACAAGCTTCACACCCACATGGCGTGCAGGGATTCCTACAATCTGCCCTATCTCCTCATAGGAAAGATTCTCAAGCCAAAGCAACACTATCGCTCTGTCGAAAGGTTCGAGACAACTGATGCGGGCACGCAGCATCTCGACCTGACGCCCTACGGGAGACTCGGGCGCGAGGAATTGAGCCTCGATCTCGAGCTCGGCAGCCTTACGCCGCCGCGCCTTTCGGTTGTAGGATATACACGTGTTGAGCGCAGCCCTATGCACCCATGTGCGCACGGAGCTTTCGCCCCGGAAGGAGGGAAAGCCTTTCCAGAGATTGATCAGCACTTCCTGAAACATGTCATCGGCTTCGGCGCTATCGGCCGCGAACATCAGGCACACGGAGTAGATAGTGCCTTTCTGCTCGGCAACGAGTCGTTCGAAAGCCTTTTCAGTATTGTCCATTCTACAGATTCAATTTTACCCATTAGACGTTCCACCACGGCAAAAAACTACAGCAGCCTCAAAAAACATCACATAAAGCATGAGACACAAAAAAAACGACAACACCTTTCAATGCTGAAAGATGCTGTCGGGGAATTGTACCTCCGCAGGGAATCAAACCCTGATCTAAGGAACCGGAATCCTTTATTCTATTCGTTGAACTACAGAGGCTTATTGCCGCATGGCAGCGTTTTTTGGCTGTTCGGCAATGCAAATTTACGCTTTTTTTCGTAGATTTGCAAAAAAATGAACGTTCGCATAGACAATTCATGGCGCACGGCGCTGGCGGACCAGTGGGACGCGCCCTATTTCCACGAGCTGACAGCTTTCGTGAAGGATGCCTATAGCCGCGGGCCCGTGTGGCCGGCGCCAAGCAGAATCTTCGCGGCCTTCGACGCATGCCCGCTGGACAATGTGAAGGTAGTGATTCTCGGCCAGGACCCATATCACGGACCCGGGCAGGCCAACGGCCTGTGTTTCTCGGTGGCCGACGGTGTGGCCATGCCGCCTTCGCTTGTGAATATCTTCAAGGAAGTGGCCGACGACATGGGGCGTCCGGGCTTCAAGCCTGCGAGCGGCAATCTGGAACATTGGGCGCGTCAGGGTGTGCTACTTCTCAACGCCACACTCACCGTGGACGAGCACAGAGCCGGCTCGCATCAGGGCCGCGGCTGGGAACAGTTCACGGATGCGGTGGTTCGCGTGCTCAATGAGCGCTGCACGGGCCTCGTGTTCCTTCTCTGGGGCTCATATGCTATCCGTAAAGGGGCATTCATAGACCGCTCTCGCCATCTGGTGCTGACCTCGCCCCACCCCTCGCCTCTCTCGGCCCACCGCGGCTTCTTCGGCAATCATCATTTCTCGCGCGCCAACGCATGGCTCGCAGATCATGGACGCACCCCCATACAATGGCTACCCTGAAAAAATTTATCACATACCTGGCCTGCTGCCTCGCGGCCATCCTGACAGCCACGGCGCAGGAGCCGCCCGTGGACACAATGACCGGCGTGTTCGACGAACGGACAAAGACCCTCGAGGCTCGCATCGAGGGGGCTCCGCTGGCGCCTCCGGTGATTTTTTTAGGCACGCCGGACCGTCTGATCGTGAGCTTTGACCGCTTGGGGGACGATCAGGAATATTTCCGCTACAGCCTCGAACACTGCACGGCTCAATGGCGCCCGTCGGGACTTATAGCGTCCGAGTTCGTGGACGGCTTCAACGAAGCGACCGTCGAAGACTATGAATTCTCGCGAGCCACGACCATCCACTATGTTCATTACACCATAACCATCCCCAATGCCGGCATGCAGCCTCTCATTTCCGGCAACTATCTGTTGAAAATATATCCGGAGTACGAACCGGAGAGCCCTATAGCTCAGGTGCGTTTCTGTGTATGCGAGCCCATCGCTCCGGTGATCGGCGCGGACGCATCGGCGCAGACGGACCGTGGATTCCGCAACCGGCTTCAGCAGGTGTCCTTCGGAGTGGAGCTTGAGCGCGCCATGGTCGATGATCCATACAATGACCTGTTCATCACCGTGAGCCAGAACGGACGCCTGGACAATGAAGCAGCCGTGCGGCAACCACTGCGTCTCCAAGGCACGCGGGCTATATTCGAGCACCGTCCGGAGCTGATCTTCCCTGCCGGAAACGAGTACCGCCGCTTCGAGACTGTGAGCATCAACTATCCGGGCATGCGCGTGGAAGACATAAGTTATACATATCCTTACTACCACTTCACGCTGCAGACCGATGAGCCACGTGCCGGAGAGCAATACCTATACGACAGCACGCAGCACGGGCGCTATCTCGTGCGCGAATACAACTCCGCCAACAGCGACACGGAGGCCGACTATGCCGTGGTGCATTTCGCGCTTGACGCACAACTGCCAGCTGGCACGGCGGTGTTTCTCGACGGCGACTTCGTGAACCGTCGTTTCGACGACAGCTCGCGCATGCTGTACAATCCGACCACAGGCCTGTATGAACGTGCCCTGCTGCTGAAACAAGGTTCGTACAACTATCAGTATCTGGCCGTTCCACCCGGTGGGCGCTATGGCGAAACCACCTCGATCGAAGGCGACAAGTGGCAGACGGTCAACGAATACCTCATAAAAGTATATCATCATCGACGCGGGGAGCGCTACGACCGCCTTATCGGCGTCGCGTCGGCCCTGTCCGACCATTAAGGCCGGAGACGTCAGAACCAACTCATGACAACAGTATTAATGCTTCAGATTCAAGATACTCTCGTAACGCTCGATATGGCCGAGCGCTTCTTTCTCTGCGACCTCGACAAATGTCTGGGACAATGCTGCATCGACGGCGATGCAGGAGCTCCCATAACACCAGAAGAAGACGCCAAGCTTCGCGAAATCCTGCCTGTGGTGAAGCCCTACCTGCTTCCCGCGGCTCTGCGCGAAATCGAGGAAAACGGCGTGAGCTACGTCGACGAGGAAGGCGATCTGGTGACGCAAATCGTGGACGGCCGTAACTGCGTCTTCACTACATACGGACCCGGAGGCATGTGTCTGTGCGCCATCGAAAAGGCTTATCGCGAAGGCAAGACGGACTTTTACAAGCCCATCAGCTGCCATCTATACCCCGTGCGCATAAAAGAATACGAGGGATTTACGGCCGTGAACCTCCACCGATGGAAGATATGCCGCTGCGCCGAAGCGCTCGGCCGCGCCAAAGGCGTGCGCGCATACAAATTTCTGAAGGAGCCTTTGGTGCGACGCTTCGGTCCCGAATGGTATGAAGAACTGGAGCTGACCTGCGACGAATATCTGCGTCAGAATCCCGATAAATGAGCACGCTGCACAGTCTATACAAGCGACACTGGGCCCTGATTCCTGTTGTGGCGGCTGTCATCGCACTGCTTGCCACGCATCTGTGGACGGTTCTCGATCCATATTCCCCGATTGATACTCCTTCATACTTCGAGGCCTGGGAGAGACTCAAGTCGTGCCGTATCGACTGTCTACGCACCCCCGTATACCCTGTTTTCGCAGGACTGATAACCGATATTTTCGGGCGCCCGACGGCTACAGTCCTTATCATCCTGGTGCAGACAGCCCTATATCTCGTCTCCGTCTATGCCCTCGCCCGCATTTGCCGCGACTCCCTGCGGATGCCGCGATGGCTGGCCATTGTCGCTACAGTACCCTACTACGCTCTTTATGTATTCAAGGCCTATCAGATATACGTCATCACGGATGCTCCTGCCACTTCACTGACCATCATCTTCGCGCTCTTCTATCTTCGCTGCCTCCGTCGCTCAAGGCCCGTGCGCTTCGTTCTCGCAGGCCTCTTTGCGGGCTTTCTCGTACTGCTTAGACCGTCATTCCTGTTCATCCCCATAGCCATGCTGATGACAGCGCCTTTGGCGCGGGCCTTGCCGGGGAGGAAAGCCCGTGGCAGTATCGTAGCAGCCCTGATATGCTTGGCCATCACAGGCGCATACACCGGCATCTACTTCAAGAAAACGGGCATCCCGGCCATAAGCTGCGTGAGCGATCTGAACGCCGTGATAATGAACGCCAACGTATATTCGGGCGATTACGACCGCGACTCACTGCCGGCCCATTGGATTTTCGACCCCGAAGGGAAGAAGGAAGACCCGCCTCGTTTGCTCCTGCATCTGCCGGCACTGACAAACCGTGCAGCCGAGGACCCGCGCTTTCTCCGCGAGGAACTTCGGGCTGTCGAAACGGCCCATTCCGGTATAAAATATCGGCGCACGGCCTATTCGATAGCCGGCAACCTAAAATATCCCATAGCCGGCACTCGCATGAGATACATCTTATTCCCCATTGTGGCCGTATTATACGGACTCGGCCTCGCAATAAATATCCGCAAGCGGCGCAGCCCCGCTTATATTGGTCGAGTCTTCATATGGCTGCTCGTATGCGGGCTGCTTGCTATTGTGATGCTTCGGGCTCCCGACCAGTATGCGCGCCTTCTCATGCCGGTCACGCCCTTCGTCCCCGTGATGTGTCTCGACATGGCGTGGCTCGTCATTCGGGGCGCTTCACTTCTTCATCGAGGAAGTTGCGGCTCACGGGAATAGACTTGGGCTTGCGGTCCACTTTGATTTTCGTGGTCTTGAACTTTGGCTTGGGCAGATCTCGCACCAGATTTGTATCGGCGCTCAGATCCAGCTCCGACTCCTCGACGAGAGCAGAGTCGGCAGCCTTCCAGGACTGTTCGCCACGCCCTCGGCCGAAGAAAACAGTGAGCGACACCAGAAGCACGACAGCCACTATCGCACACCACACGATGGCCTGGCGACGGCTTATCCACGTTTGAGAATTCGCATTCATTCTTGAATCAGATAAAATTATATACAAAAATCATAAGGATCAGAAGCGGGGCCACGTATCGCAGTATCAGGGTTGTTATGCCCGTGACATGCGAGCGGAGCGAGCCATAATTGCACAGTTCGTCGCGCAGACAGCCCCGGGGCATGAACCATCCGGCATATAGACACGTGGCGATTGCTACGAGAGGAAGCATATAGTTGGTCGTGACATTGTCCAGCATTCCGAATATATTATAGCCGGCCACGACTATATCCGAGAGCGTGCTGAACGACAAAGAGCACACCAGCGACAGCACGAGCAGCGGCAGCAGCCCCGTAAGCACCGAACGTCGGCGGCTCCACTTCAGGCGATCCTGCAGTGTGGCTATGGCTACTTCGGAGATGGACACCGTGGATGTGAGCGCCGCCACAAGCAGCAGCGAGAAGAACAGCGTGCTCCACAGCTGCGGGAAGGGCAGTCGCGAAAAGACTTCCGGAAGCGTAACGAACACGAGCGTGGTGCCTTCAAGCGTATTATTATCGAGGCCGAAGGTCTTCACGGCCGGGAAGATGATCAGACCCATCAGCACGGCCACAAGCAGACTCAGCAAGGACACGATGAGTGCCGTGCGAGGCAGCTTGGTGGACGCCGGATAATAGGAGGCGTACGTAATGAGGATGCCCATGCCCAGACTCAGCGAGAAGAATGCCTGGCCGAGTGCGTTGACAAACACCTGTGGCGAAAGCTTCGAAAAGTCGGGCTCGAGGAAAAATCTCACGCCGTCGGCGGCTCCGGGAAGCGAAAGCGACACGGCGCACAGCACCACCAGTATCACGAACAGAAGCGGCATCAACACATTCGAAAGGCGCTCGATGCCCTTCTGCACCCCTCCGAGCAGTACTCCTATATTAAGCAATATCACAAGGGCCGTATACAGCGCCGGCTTGAAGGGTGTCTGCGTAAGTTCGACCATCTTGCTGTCGAAGAGCGCCTCGCTCATAGCCGCATCCGAGGGTATGCCGTCGTAAAGGCCTCCTATCAATCCCTCAACAAGATATTCCAGCGTCCAGCCTTCCACGACCATATAAAATATGGTGATGAGATATGATGCCAGCACGGCAAAAATTCCTATCACCCACCACGGCCGGCGCGGCGACAGCACACGGAATGAGCCTATGGCATCCGAACGGCCGGCACGTCCGATGGCGAATTCGGCCAGCATAACCGGAATGCCCAGCAAAAGCACGCATCCCATGTAAAGCAGCAGGAAGGCCGCACCACCATTACCCTGTGTTTCAGCGGGAAAACGCCACACATTGCCCAGGCCTATAGCCGAGCCCACAGTGGCCGCAACCAACCCTATCTTGGAAGAAAATTGTATTTTGGAAGCCATTTCGTCAAATCCGGAATTAAATTATCAGCACTTCATCGTATCGTACAGCAAAATTACACATTTTTCTCCACCCGACAAAAAAATCACTCCCATCGGGCGAGAAATAAATCAAATCTCCGGCTTTTCGAACTATTTCGTGCTTTTTTGTGTTTCTTATTTATAAAACACAATTCTCTTACAACCCTTTAAACTTTCTTACTCTACTATGGATAACAAGATAAACGCACAAGTATCTCAAGCTGCCGCCGATGTTGCGGCAAAGGTTTCACAGGAAGCGGCACAGGTCTCCGCTCAGGCCGCTGGCTATGCCGCCGAGGCCGAGGCGCAGTCCATAAAGGCACAGGCGCAGGCAAAACTGCAGGACGCCAAGGCACAGGCCGCCGAACTTGCTGCGCAGGCGCAGGATAAAGCCGCCGATATCGCAGCTCAGGCTCAGGAAAAGATCAGTCAGGTCACGGACGCCGTGCAGGACAAGATCGACCGACAGAAAAACGACCCCGACTCCCTGCTGAACAAGGCCAAATCCAAGGCTTCCGATGTACTGGACAGCCTCGGCGACAAGCTCCATGATCTGGCTGACAAGCTCGACTGATACACAGACATAATACACACCATTTGTCCGGTCTCTGAAATTTTATCTCGGAGACCGGAATTATTTTGCTTTGCGGCAAACAAATTGCCGCATGCGATTGTTTATAATAAAAACTCGGTCGACAACTCCCGTCGGCATTATTCCCCCCTCTAATATCATGGCATACAAAATCGAAGAAATTGAAGGCATCGGCAGCGTATACGCTGAGAAGCTCGAAGCCGCAGGAGTAAAAACCACAGAGGACCTCCTTGAAAAGGCATCTACCAAGAAAGGACGCGAGACACTCGCTGAAGAGACAGGAATCTCTGAAAAACTCATACTCCGCTGGGCAAACCACGCCGACCTTTTCCGCATCAAGGGCGTGGCCGGTCAGTTCGCCGAACTGCTCGAAGCCGCAGGCGTAGACACCGTCAAGGAACTCCGCCACCGCGTGCCCGCTAATCTCCACGCCAAACTCGTGGAAACCAACGAAGCCCGCAAGCTCTGCAACCGCGTGCCCGCCGAATCCGAAATTGAAAAGATGGTAGCACAGGCCAAAGAACTCGAACCCCGCATCACCTATTGATTCAACCACATAATAAACAAGAAGGACTCGTTGCCGCTTTTGGCCGCGAGTCCTTCTTTTATGGCAGGTCTATCATGAAATTTCCGCTCCACGCTACACCTTTATCTGATTTTGACGAATGGATTTTTGGCGCTATGAGATTTTTTGCGTAGATTTGCCTATAATAACTCTATAACCACAATCACCTTAAACTATATTTGCCATGATTAGTCCATCCGCATTCGTGGACCCGAGCGCGAAGATCGGGCGCGATGTCACGATTCATCCCTTCGCATATATCGAAGCCGGCACGGAAATAGGCGATGGCTGCGAGATAAAGCCCTACGCCAGCATACTTGCCGGCACTACGCTGGGGCGCAACGTGCGCGTTTACCAGGGCGCCATAATAGGCGCCGAGCCGCAGGACTTCCGCTGGAAAGGCGAGCCCACCCGATGCTCCATAGGCGACAACACCGTCATCCGCGAACAGGTGATCATCAACCGAAGCATACGCCCGGACGGCGTCACCTCCATAGGTGCCGAATGCTTCCTGCTGGCAAAGACACACGTGGGACATGACTCGCACATAGCACCGAAGTGCGTGATGGGCAATGGTGTGACGATTGCGGGCGACGTTGAAATCGACGAAGGCACGGTGCTGTCGTCGAACGTCATCGTCCACGAACGAGGCCGTATCGGCAAATTCGTGCTCGTTAAAGGCGGCACACGCATCAGCTCGAACGTCCCCCCGTACACTATCATGGCTCACAACCCTGTGGTCTACTACGGCGTGAACAGCGTGATCATGGGCAAGCATGCAGGATTCTCCGATGCCGAAATCGACGATGTGGCCAAAGCTTACCGCCATATCTACCAGACCAATACTTCGCTCTTCAATGCCATCAAACGCATCGAAACAGACCTTGAAGACTCCCAGGTACGTCGCGAAATCATAAGCTTCGTACGCAACTGCAACTACAAGCTTGCAGCACAGCGCTTCGAAACAGGCGACGAATAACCTCGCCCGCACATCAGACTCAATCCCGATTAATCCCGAGTTCAGGCTTATTCATGATTAATCCTGATTAATCCCGATAATCCCAAAATCATACCGAAAAAAAACGGCCGGACCCCCGAGCGGGATCCGGCCGTTTTTGGATTGTATCAGCCCGGGCAGCTTAGGCAAGGAAGCCCAGAAGCACACCGGCGGCGACTGCGGAACCGATTACGCCTGCAACGTTCGGGCCCATGGCATGCATGAGCAGATAGTTGGAAGGATCGTACTCGAGACCGAGGTTGTTGGAAATACGTGCGCTCATGGGCACAGCCGATACGCCGGCATTGCCGATGAGGGGATTGATCTTCTTGTCCTTGGGAAGAATGAGGTTGAAGATCTTCACGAAGAGCACACCCGAAGAAGATGCGATGATGAAGGCCATGAAACCAAGGAAGAAGATAAAGATGGTCTGCGGCGTGAGGAACTGCGAAGCCTGAGTAGAGGCGCCCACAGTCATACCCAGCAGAATCGTCACGATATCCGTAAGAGCATTGGATGCAGTCTTGGCAAGACGCGTGGTGACACCGCACTCGCGCAGAAGATTGCCGAAGAAGAGCATACCCAGCAGAGGAATACCCGAAGGCACCACGAAGCACGTGAGAAGCATGCCCACGATCGGGAAGATGATCTTCTCGTTCTGCGACACGGCGCGAGCGGGCTTCATCTTGATCAGGCGCTCCTTCTTGGTCGTGAACAAGCGCATGATAGGCGGCTGGATCACAGGCACCAGAGCCATGTAAGAGTATGCCGAGACAGCGATAGCGCCCATAAGGTTGGGAGCCAGCTTCGAGCTCAGGAAGATAGCCGTGGGGCCGTCGGCGCCACCGATGATGGCGATTGCACCGGCCTGGTCGGGAGCGAAGCCGATGGCCAGAGCCACCATGTACGCACCGAAGATGCCGAACTGAGCGGCCGCACCGATGAGCATGAGCTTGGGATTGGCGATCAGGGCCGAGAAGTCGGTCATGGCGCCGATGCCAAGGAAGATCAGGGGAGGATACCAGCCGGCGCTCACACCATTGTAGAGGATGTTGAGCACGGAACCTTCCTCATAAATACCCACTTCAAGACCGGCCTCGGTGTTGAAGGGGATGTTGCCGATGAGGATACCGAAGCCGATGGGCACGAGCAGCATAGGCTCGAAGTTCTTCTTGATTGCAAGCCAGATGAAGAATAGACCCACGGCCAGCATCACGAAGTTGCCGAACTCGGCATTGGCGAAGCCTGTCAGTTCCCAGAACTGTTGCAGGTTGCTGATGATAAAATCTCCGAATGACATAACTGTTGTATTTTCTGTCAGACCTTGAGATTATTCCAGCGTAATGAGCACGGTGCCTTCGAGCACGGAATCGCCCTGCGACACATTCACGGCAGCCACACGGCCGTCGCGGCCCGCATGGATGGCGTTTTCCATCTTCATGGCTTCGAGAAGCACCACTGTGTCTGCAGCCTTGACCGTATCGCCGACCTTTACGTTGACGGCAAGAACCGTACCGGGCAGCGGAGCCTTGACGGGAGCGCCGCCGGTGGTAGCGGGAGCAGCCTTGGTGATGACCTTCTCGCCTGTGTTTGTGCGAGGGGCGGCGGCGGGACGGACGGCGGCCACCTTCTTCACGGCCGGAGCCTTTTCGAGCTCGACCTTGTAGGGAACGCCGTTCACCTCTACCTGGGCGATATTGTCGTCGATGTCGCCGATGGTGACGTTGTAATTGTTACCGTTGATTTTATACTTATATTCTTTCATTGCTTTAGCGTTTGTTGGTGTGACGTTCGGGCATCGTGCGTATGCCGTAAATTTTGGAACTCCAGGGAGAATATGCGCGCTTCACCTTGTTGATGGTGAGGATAGCGCTCTCCGTGTCGTGGGCGTTGAGATGGTCGTGGAGGGCCATTACGATAGCTGCGATTTCTTCGCCTGAATCATGTCCGCCCAGACTCTCGTGCAGTTCCTCGCGGCTCACGCCGTGTGCGCGGCTCTTGTTGAGACCGGAGATGGCGGCGCCAACCTTGCCTATGCCGTAGAAACACAGGCAGAGAACCAGCAGCGCGCAGAACACGACACCCATGGCCATGATGGTCATGGCGAAGCCGTTGGCATCGCGCTCGGCAAACATATCTATCTTCTTGTTCGTGTCCTTGATGACATTGGCGCTCGAGGGTGTGATGTAGTCCGTAGCTCCTCCCGTGCGCACGGCCCATTCGCCGTTGCCGTCGCTGGTGCGGGCCCATGACTGGTCGGGGCCCAGCGATGCGGGCACGACAACTGCGTCGATGAGCGTGCGGCCGTCGGCATCATACACACCCACCCAGTTGTCCTGACCGGGCACAAGCGTGAAGCTCGTGTGGAAAGTGCCCTTGTTAGGCTCGCCGTCGGCGAAGAAGAGCACATGCTGACGCTTGGGGATGCGTGTGTTCACGTCGCCCAGAGGCACGGGATACATCTTGGGATTGGTGGAGTCCGTGGTGAGATAGACGCTCGAGATCTCCAGAGGCGCGAAGTTGGCGTTGAAAAGCTCTATCCACGCTTGCCGCTGGCCGTAGTCGTCTACGACACCGCTTTCGTTGGTGACCATGACTTCGTTGATACGAAGCGCCTTGCGGCCCTGCGCGAAGCCCGAGGCCACGCAGAGCACAAGTGCCGTCACCGCTATTACGAGTCTTTTGTTCATAATCTCTTGAAGCAGTGGATGGAATTTACAGAGGTATGTTGCCGTGCTTCTTCGCAGGATTGGTCACCTTCTTCGTGGCCAGCTGCTGCAGGGCGCGGATGATGCGGAAACGCGTGTTGCGAGGCTCGATGACGTCGTCGATATAGCCGTACTTCGCAGCGTTGTAGGGGTTGCAGAAAAGCTTGTTGTATTCTGCTTCCTTCTCTGCCAGGAATTCGGCCGGATTCTCGGCGGTCTTGGCCTCGCGGGCGTAGAGCACCTCGACGGCGCCGGCGCCACCCATAACGGCTATCTCTGCCGTGGGCCATGCATAGTTCATATCGCCGCGGAGCTGCTTGCAGCTCATCACGATGTGCGAGCCGCCATAGCTCTTGCGCAGCGTCACGGTCACCTTAGGCACCGTAGCCTCGCCGAACGCATAGAGCAGCTTGGCCCCGTGCAGGATCACACCGTTATACTCCTGACCCGTGCCGGGGAGGAAGCCCGGAACGTCCACGAGCGTCACCAGAGGAATATTGAAGGCATCGCAGAAGCGGACGAAGCGTGCGCCCTTGCGCGAAGCGTTGCTGTCGAGCACACCGGCAAGATACTTGGGCTGGTTGGCCACGATGCCCACAGCCTGGCCGTTGAAACGGGCGAAGCCCACGATCAGGTTGCGTGCATAGTCGCGCTGCACTTCGAGGAATTCGCCATTGTCCACGATGGCACCGATCACCTCATACATGTCGTACGGACGCGTAGCCGAGTCGGGGATGATCTCGTTGAGCGAATCCTCCAGACGGTCGATGGGGTCATTGCATTCCACCAGCGGGGGTTCTTCCATATTGTTCTGGGGAATGTAGCTGAAGAGCTTGCGGATGATGCGCAGAGCGTCTTCGCCGTCTTCGGCTGCGAAGTGGCAGACACCGCTCTTGGCCGAGTGCACTTCGGCACCGCCGAGAGCGTCCTGAGTCACGTCCTCGCCCGTTACGGTCTTCACCACCTTCGGGCCCGTGAGGAACATATAGCTGATGCCCTTGGCCATGATCGTGAAGTCCGTAAGCGCCGGAGAGTAAACCGCACCACCGGCACACGGGCCGAGGATAGCCGAAATCTGGGGTATAACGCCCGAAGCCATGATATTGCGCTGGAAAATCTCAGCATAGCCTGCCAGTGCGTTGATACCTTCCTGGATGCGTGCGCCGCCCGAGTCGTTAAGACCGATAACGGGTGCGCCCATCTTCATCGCCATGTCCATGATCTTGCAGATCTTCAGGGCCATGGTCTCCGAGAGGGAGCCGCCGAACACGGTGAAGTCCTGTGCGAAAACATATACCAGACGACCGTCGATAGTGCCGTAGCCGGTCACGACGCCGTCGCCCAGATATGACTTCTTTTCCTGTCCGAAGTTCGTGCAGCGGTGGCGGACGAACATGTCGAGTTCCTCGAACGAACCTTCATCGAGGAGCTGGGCGATGCGCTCGCGTGCCGTATATTTGCCGCGCTCGTGCTGTTTGTCTATTGCCTTCTGTCCGCCTCCGAGGCGTGCTTCCTGGCGTAGCTCGATGAGCTCTTTTACCTTTTCAAGCTGGCTGCTCATATTTGTGTGTAATGCTTAGTCTGAATGTGAATAGTGTGAAACGGAGGTGGATTACTTGTTGGGATCCTCGCAGAGCTCGACCAGTGTGCCTACGGTGCTCTTCGGGTGCAGGAAGGCGATGTTCAGGCCTTCGGCGCCCTTGCGCGGAGCCTTGTCGATCAGACGGCAGCCCTTGGCCTCTACCTCGGCCAGTGCGTTGGCCACGCCGTCCTCAACTGCGAAGGCTATGTGCTGGATGCCGCCGCGGCCGCCGTTATTGGCGATGAACTTGGCGATAGCGCTGTCTTCAGCCGTGGGCTCCAGAAGCTCGATCTTCGTCTGGCCCACCTTGAAGAATGCCGTGCGCACCTTCTGGTCTGCCACCTCTTCGATGGCGAAGCACTTGAAGCCAAGCATATTCTCGTAGAAAGGAATTGCCTCGTCGAGGCTGGGAACGGCAATGCCGATGTGTTCGATATGGGAAATGTCCATAACTGTGATTTGGTTGGTTTGATTTATTATATTTCTATCCTTTTTATTCGTTTTCCTGATCGCTCACCAGAGGAATCTGACGCTTGAAAACCTCCTGGAAGGAGATCAGCGTTTCCGTGCGTGCGAAGCCCAGAGCCTGGATTTCGTTCTGCAGCAGGTGCAGCAGATGGTCGTTGTTGCGCGCGAAGAGCTTGATGAAAATATCATACTGGCCCGTCGTGAAATGGCATTCCACAACTTCGGGAATCTTGCGGAGAGCCTCCACGGCCTTTTCGAACTGCGACGGATCACGCAGGAACAAGCCCACGTAAGCGCATGTGTCATAGCCCATCGTCGAAGGATTGATCAGAAGCTCCGAGCCGTTTATTACTTTGTTTGCCATTAGACGCTGTACGCGCTGGTGAACGGCTGCGCCCGATACACCGTAGTCGCGTGCGATTTCCAGATAAGGCGTTCTGGCATTGGTGCTCAGAGCGCGCAGAATCATCGTGTCAAGTTTGTCAAAATACTGTCGTGCCATTTCAGGTAATGTGGTTAGCAATGATTAATTTTTTCCACACAAGCGCCCGGGCAGTCTGCCCCTCGCCGTGTGCTTGAGGATTATAAGCGCAAAAGTAGTCAAAACTTTTCAATTATAAAAGAACGCAGACAATTTTATGCCCCGCTTTTTTGTTTTCCTCGCGCGCTTTTTATAATTTTGCCGTATGGCTAAGCACAACGACAAAGGACGATGGGGCGAGCGCGAGGCGGAGAACTTGCTGGTAAGCAAGGGCTACGCCATCGTCGAGCGCAACTGGCGCATGGGTCCGCTGGAGATGGACCTCATCGCCATGAAGGACGACCGCATCGTTTTTGTCGAAGTGAAAACCAGGGCCGACGACGATGCCGACCCTATCGAAGCCGTCACGGAAAAGAAAATCCGAAACCTCGTGCGCGCAGCCCACGCCTACATGAACGCCATGAAGGAGCCCTTCGACCCTCAGTTCGACCTTATCGGCATCACCGGCAACGAGCGCAACTTCCGCATCGAGCACATCCCCGACGCCTTCCTCCCGCCCGTGAAATTCTATTGACAAAAACTCGAAACTAATATAAAACCGTAAACAACATTATGGCAAACATACATTCCCAACGCATCGAAGCGCTTCGGCGCCGCATGGAAGCCGAAGGCATCGATGCCGTCATCATCCCCCAGGCCGACCCCCACATGAGCGAATACATCGCCTCCCGATGGCAGGCCCGGCGCTGGTTCTCGGGCTTTACAGGCTCCGCCGGCGACCTCGTAGTCACCCCCGACCAGGCCCTCCTCTGGACCGACTCCCGCTACTTCCTGCAGGCCGCGCGCCAGCTCGAAGACTCCGGCATCCAACTCATGAAGGACGGCCTCGCATCCACGCCCTCCATTCCCGAATATCTCCTTGCCCATCCCGGCAAGCACCATACCGTTGCTGTCGACGCACTCATGTTCAGCATTGATAGCGTCGACGCCCTCCGCGACGCCCTCGCCGCCGAAGGAATAGCACTCCGCACCGATTTCGATGCCGCCGAAGGCCTCTGGACCGACCGCCCCGCCCTGCCCGACCACAAGCTCTTTCTCCATAGCGAAGAATACGCAGGCGCATCCGCAGCCTCCAAACTCGATATGATGCGCAGCGCCGCCCGCGAACGCGGCGCCCACGGACTGCTCTTCTCCGCCCTCGACGAAGTGGCATGGCTCCTCAACATCCGCTCCGCCGACGTCAAGCACAACCCCGTAGCCATATCCTACCTCTACGTCGACGCAACACCCGAGGGACGAGCCACCCTCTTCGTCGCCCCCTCGAAGATGACCGCCGAAGTCGAAACATACCTCAGCTCGCAGGGCGTCGACATCAAGCCCTACGACAGTCTCGCCGACTTTCTCCGTGCCCTTCCCGCCGACATCCGCGTGATGGTCGAAGCCCCACGCACCACCGGCGCCGTGCGCGACATCCTCGGCTCCCGCGCCATGTTGGTGCGCCGCTCGCCCGCATCCCTCCCCAAAGCATGCAAGAACGACGTCCAGATCGCCGGAATCCGCCGCGCCATGATCCGCGACGGCGTAGCCATGTGCCGAAGCCTGCGTGAGATCGAAGACCGCATGTCCGCCGGAATCCCCACCACCGAAATCGACGTCGCCGAAATCCTGCGCCGCCAGCGCTCCATATCCCCCGCCTTCTTCGACGAAAGCTTCGGCACCATCGCCGGATACGGCCCCCATGGCGCCATCGTCCACTACGAGGCCACGCCCGAGACAAGCTCCACCCTTCGCCCCGAAGGCCTGCTCCTGATCGACTCCGGCGCACAGTACCCCGACGCCACCACCGATCTCACACGCACAATCTGCCTCGGCACACCCACACCCGAAGAGCGCCACGACTTCACCCTCGTCATGAAAGGCCACATAGCCCTCGCGCGCATGATCTTCCCCGACGACACCCGCGGCGCACAGCTCGACGCCATCGCCCGTCAGTTCCTCTGGCACGAAGGCATGAGCTACCTCCACGGCACGGGCCATGGCGTCGGCCAATTCCTCGGTTGCCACGAAGGTCCGCAGAGCATACGCCTGAACTACGTCGACGTAGCCCTGCAGCCCGGCATGATCATATCCAACGAACCCGGCGTCTACAAGGAGGGCGTGCATGGCATCCGCTGCGAGAACCTCGTCCTCTGCGTCCCCGCGATGACCACCGAATTCGGCCGATTCCTGAAATTCGAAACACTCACGCTATGTCCCTTCGAGCCCGACCTCTTCGAGACGGAAATCATGACCGACGACGAACTACGCTGGCTCAACGATTATCAGACACGCGTGCGCGAGACACTCACACCCGAACTCGACCCCCTCACGGCCCAATGGCTCACCGACAAGACACGCACCATCGAACGCAAAAAATAATCAACCGCAAAAACAAAATACAACTTATGCAGCAAGGTACAATCGTACCCGTACGCGGGTTCACACCCGTCATCGGCAAAGACTGCTTCATAGCCCCGGGAGCCGCAATCATTGGCGACGTCCGCATGGGCGACGAATGCTCCATCTGGTTCAACACCGTCCTCCGTGGCGATGTCAACTCCATTCGCATCGGCAACCGCGTAAACATTCAGGACGGATCCGTACTCCACACCCTCTATCAGAAATCCACCATCGAAATCGGCGACGATGTTTCAATCGGACACAACGTCACCATCCACGGCGCCAAAATCCACGACTTCGCACTCGTCGGAATGGGAGCCGTCGTCATGGACGATGCCGAAGTTGGCTCCGGAGCCATCGTAGCCGCCGGCGCCGTCGTACTCTCCCGTACCAAGATCGGCCCCAACGAACTATGGGCCGGAGCTCCCGCCAAATTCATCAAGATGGTCGACCCCGAACAGTCCCGCGAAATCAACATCAAGATAGCACGTAACTATCTGATGTACTCCAAATGGTACGACACCCCCGAAATCGACCCGACTTTGCAGCAATAAGGCAAAAAAATTGCCCTAAAGTTTTGCCATCTAAAAAAATGTTGCTAATTTTGCCCCGCTAAAGCAAAACAAGAAACAAAACAAAAACTTTATACACCAAAAATGATTATCGTACAAGTAAAAGACGGCGACAATATCGAACGCGCTCTCAAGAAATTCAAACGTAAATTTGAAAAGACCGGCATTGTGAAGGAACTTCGCAGCCGCCAGGCCTTCCAGAAGCCCTCTGTGACCAACCGCAAGAAAATGATGAAAGCGGTTTACGTTCAGAAACTTCGCTCGGTTGAGGAATAATACTCCTTCCCGACTTACAGATACGCAGGAGCGAGACGCAATAGTCCGCGCTGCATTTCAACTACACACTTCACCAAGACGCAGGGATGCTTCAATGCTCTTATCTGCTGTCTTGGTGAAGCGTTTTTAAGCTGATGTATACGTATACGCCTGACATGCAGAACAGGCCGTACATTTATTACTCGGCATTAACAATTCTATTACTCGGCATTAACTTTTCCTGAACATTAACTTTTCTAACTGATGAGACTCATTATCACAACCGCGATAGCCGCCTTTATGGGCTTCGCCTCCGCAATGGCAGGACCGGCCCGCTCGGCATCGCTCGAAAACCTTCGCGTCAAAGGCGTACTCATGTACGACAACGACAAGAACAACGCCAAGCTCGGCTTATACTCTTACAGTGTCACCAATCCCGTGGAGCGCCGGCTGCTCATCCCCGTCACCCCCCTCTACGCCAACGGCGGCAGCGTCGTAGTCGATAACAAGCTCTACACCTTCAATGGCCAGATTGACTACGGCTGGGTCAGCAGTGCCTACTACTACGTCTACGATCTCACCACAGGTGAGCGAATCAGCTCCAAGTCAATGGGCTACGACCTCGGAGTATGTTACAGCCACATGGCCACATCAAGCGCCGTCGACCCCACCGACGGCACCGTATACTGCTCCGGCTATGACTATGACGAAGCCGGGAAACTTCTATATGTCAAGCTCAAGACATGGGATGTGGAGAATAACACCAAAACCACTGTTGGCGACATGCAGGCCCCCCTCATAGCAATGGCCTTTGACAACGACGGCCGGCTATGGGGCATCACATCAAGCTCCTCCACCACATCGACCGACGGCGGTTTCCTCGTAAAAGTCGACAAAACCACAGGTAATCAGACACTTATCGGCGACACCGGTGTACGTCCCTACTACGATCAGTGCGCCATAATCAACCCCGCCGACGGCACCTTCTATTGGTTCGCCAACACACAGACAGAGCAGGCAACCATCTACACCGTCGACCTCACCACAGGCGCAGCCACTATCGTCGGCGACCTCCCCAACGGCGACGAAGTGGTAGCTCCGACAATCAATCCCGAGGAATATGACGACAACGCGCCCTCCGCACCTGCCCCCCTCTCATTGACCACAGCTCCCGACTATAAACTCACCCTCAGTTTCGACATGCCTGTCAGAGCCTACGACGGTTCGGAACTCTCCGGCGAACTCGCATGGACAGCTGAGATCAAAGGGTCGGAAAGCTCCCTGACATGCAGCGGCACAGCCGATGCCGGCGCTAATGTCAGCGAGACGGTCGACCTCTCATCCTCGCAGCAGGCCGAAGTCACCGTGCGCATCTCCAGAGGTGACATCACCGGACCTGAGACTGTCGGCAACGTATATGTGGGCTATGACAAGATGAAAGCCGTAAGCAATCTTAAACTCGAGCACACCGACGGTGTCAGCACCCTGACATGGGACGCTCCCGCCGAAGGCTGCTACAACGGGCTGCAGCATGCCGACGGCCTGCGCTACATAATCCGCCGTATGCCTGAGAATGAGGTAGTTGCCTCCGCGCATAATTCCACCACATTCACCGAGACCATCACCGACGACACCCTGCGCAGCACGTTCTATACCGTAGCTGCCGTCAACGGCGACGTAGAGGGTGAGGCTGCTTCCTCCAACTCCGTAGTGACCGGAGCCTCTATCAATCCCCCCTACTCACAGGATTTCGACCTCAGCAACGCCCTCGACCTATACACCATAGTAGATGCCAACAAGGACAACAACACCTGGTACTACTCCGTTAAATCCGCCAAATACCGTCAGTCAACATCTTCATCGGCCGACGACTATCTCTTCACCCCCTGCTTCAATCTCAGTGCCGACTGCAGCTACGAACTCAGCTTCGACGGCTACGGCACCAACGCACGCTACGTCAACCTGCTCGACATCGTCCTCGCCAGAGCTCCCGAGGCCGACGGTGCCGAAGTCATCACGGACGAACCGTTCAGCTACTCCAACACCTCCACTTCGGTTGTCAACAACAAGATTATCATCTCCCCCGAGACCGACGGTAAATACTACATCGGCTTCCATCTTACCAGCGCGAAGTCCATGGGAACATTTACAATCGACAACGTTGTCCTCTCCGCAGGCAAGTCGACAGCAGTTCCGGCCACACCCGCATCACTCTCCGCCACCGCCGGCGCTGAAGGCGCTCTCAACGCCCGTATAAGCGTTGTCGCCCCCGACGTCACTGCCGCAGGCGATCCCCTCGGCGACGAGCTCCTCAGTCTCACACTGCTCCGTGGCGATACAGAGGTCTACACCGCCGACATCGCACCGGGCGCCACTGCCGAATTTGTCGACGACAACATCACCGATGCCGGCAACTACACCTACACCGCCACCTTCGCCAATGCCAAGGGCGCGGGCGAACCCTCGTCAGTAAACGTATTCATCGGAACTGATACACCCGCAGCTCCCGCCGAAGTGACCATCACCGACAACAACGACGGTACGGCCCTCGTAAGCTGGACACCGGCCTCCGAAGGCCTCAACGGAGGATATATCGACCTCCGCAAGATGGTCTACAACGTCATCGACGCCACAGGCAAGGAGGTAATCAAGGGTGGTATCAGGATTAACTCCGCCACTATCGATATCCCGTCGGAAGGCTCACAGGCCATCTACTCCGTCAAGGTAGCGGCAGCTTACAGCGATGACGCCCTCACACCCGCCACCTCCTCCAACGAGATACTTTCCGGAATGCCCTACACTCTCCCCTATGCCGAGTCATTCGCCGGAGCTACTGCCGCCACCAGCCCCTGGATTAAAGAAGTGGTATCGGGCAAAAGCAGCGACACATCATGGGCCGCGCGTGCCGACAACACTCAGGACAACGACGGCGGAGCAGCCGACATGACAGCCTACTCGGCAGCAGCAAGCCGCTGGGCGGGACCGAAAATCGACATCTCCGAGGCCGTAGAACCCGTAGCCTCTGCCTACGTCTACCTCCCCGGAGGCAACACCCGCTTCACTCTCCAGGCACAGAAAGACAACGGCGAGTGGGTCAACCTCGCGAGCGTCGACCGCGCCGACGAGGATTGGGTTGAAGTAACCGCTCCCCTTACCGAGCACAAGAGCAAGAACGTGCGTCTCGGCCTCCTCGGCGAGTGTCTCGGCGGCATGCATTTCATCTACGTCGACAATATCAAGGTGCACGACAAGTCCAGTGGCATCGACAACGTAACCCTATCCGGGACTGAAGTCAGCGTCACCACCTGTCTCTAATACACATATACGAGCCAACGAGACACCTGAGCATCGCGTTATGCCGCTGGTGGGGGTAAAAAAAAAAGAATGGGGCCGGTGGGG
>CAMWNH010000034.1 GCA_947175605.1 uncultured Porphyromonadaceae bacterium | reverse complement strand
CCCCGCCCCCCCCCCCGCCCCCCCCCCCCCCCCTTATTAAAAAAATAGGGGCCCCCCCCCCATCGGGGGGGGGCTTTTTAATTTTTTTTGGGGGGTCGGCGTGGTTTGAATGCCGGGCCGCCGGCCCCCACGCCACGTCCCTACGGGTTGCGGGGGCGGATCCGTAGGGGTCGCGGGGGGATAGGCCTGATTTATCGGGATTAAGCCTGATTTATCGGGATTAAGCCTGATTTATTGGGATTAAGCCTGATTTTTTGGGATTAAGCCTGATTTATCGGGATTAATCGGGAGTGTGCGTCTGGATTTGTTTTGGGCTTATTCGTTGCTGACGTGCCGAAGGCACGTCCGTACATTTGGGGCGGCCTTAGTTTGTGGTTTTTTGGAGGCGGATGGTGGATTGGAGGAGGGGGAAGCTGAGGGTGAGCAGAGAGGCGTTTTCGTTGTACTGTGCGTAGGTGTCGGTGGTGTGGGCGTTGCGTTGGCTGTCGATCCAGCGCATGTTGTAGTGGCCGATAAAGGTTGTGGGGGTAAGTGTGGCTTTGATTTCAAGGGGTTTCCATCCGGCGCTGTTGCCTTGCAGGTATATGATTTGATAGCTGTCGGGGGAGGCGGGGTTGCGCGTTATGGCGAAGCGGTAGGCTTCGGGCCGTGAGATGGAGGCGATGCCGCGGGTGGGGATGTTTTTGTCGAGGTATTCGTATATGCCTTCACGCGGGTCGGTGCTTTGTGCCAGATATGCCCGCAGACTGTCGAGGTTGGAGAAGACGGAGAAGACGGGAGCTTCGCCCTGACGTGCGCGGAGGTGGTGACGGATTATTTTCGCGCCATCAGGGAGGGTGGCTTTTATGGTGCCGGCGGTGGCTGTGGGGAAGTCGCGTATGTCGAACGCAATTTCTTCGCCTGGTCCACCGATAGCTGCGTGCAGGCCGCCTGCGTCGGAGCTGAGACGAATGGAGAAGCCTTTTTCGGCGGCGTCGACGCTCACATTTCCTGTGTTGCGGGCGAGGATATTGCCAAGACTGTCGGTGAGCGTGAGCGTAGCTCGTGCGGGCATGCCATCGGCTGCGTCGGCGAGGCATGGCACACGGAAGTTGAAGCGATGTCCATCTTGTAAGGATACTGCGACTGTGGGTGTGGCTGTGCGTGCGGCCTGAAGCCTCAGCGTGTAGACAAAGCTATGGCAATATGGCGGCAGGGTGTCGTTGAGCTCAAGGGCTTGAGCGGCAAGAGCTGAGAGAAGCGACAGTGAGATGAGGGCGGGACGCATTGGTGGGAGAGGGGAGAGATGAGTGAGATGGTCAGAGCAGGGCGCGAACCAGCTGCACAAATTCGGCGGGAGGGAGATCGTAGGGGAGCCAATGGATATGGAATCCGCGTCGTTCCATACCCCTGAACCACGTCATCTGACGTTTGGCAAACTGATGGATGGCCGTCTCGAGGGCTGCGGACATTTCTTCGAAGGTAAGTTGGCCGAGGATGTGCTGCGTCAGGAATTTATATTCGAGGCCGTAATATATTAGATTCTCGGGCGGGATGCCGCTTTGCAGGAGTCCGCGGACTTCGTCGAGCATGTGCTGGTCGTTGAAACGTCTGTGAAGGCGCTCGGAGATGCGGCGGCGGCGCTCGTCGCGCGGGATGTCTATGCCTATGACGAGGGCGTCTTCGCGCATTGTGTCGCCGGGATGTGCGGCTTGTGCAGCTTCGGGATGGGCGATGTAGTATGACTCGATCTCGATAGCGCGTATGGCGCGTGCGGGGGTGTCGACGTCGGTGGTGTTGTGCAGGCGCTTCATGCCGGCGAGGATGGCAGCGAGTTCGGGGAGGGATTTGCCTTCGAGGGATTGCCGGAGGGCTTCGTCGCGGGGGACTTCGGGGAGGTCGGTGCCGCGGAGGAGGGCTTCGACGTACATTCCTGTGCCGCCTACGATGATGGGGCGGCGACGGCGTGCGCGAATGTCGGCTATGGCTGCACGCGCGTCGCGCAGATATTCGTAGAGGTTGTATTTATAGCCGGCCGGCGCAACGTCGATGAGATGATAGGGGACGTCGGTGCCATAGTCTTCGAGGTCCTTGCCTGTGCCGATGTCCATTCCGCGATATACCTGACGGGAGTCGGCGCTGACGATTTCGGCGCCCAAGGACCGCGCGAGGGCTGCGCCCAGTGCGGTTTTGCCGGAGGCCGTGGGGCCTACGACGGCTATTATTCGGGAGTTGTCAGCTTCCGGCATTTGCTTTGCGTCGGCGGAAAAAACGACGTATGCGGAAGAAGGGTTTGTCCTCATTGAATGCGGCTATGTCGAGCCATGAGGTGTCATCGTAATTGACATCCCATTTTCCGAGGTCGCGGAAGCGGAATGTGGGCTTGTAGTTGCGGATGGGATATTGGCGATGGCCCTGACGGTCGTATGTTTTCCAAGCCATGGTGACGCAATATATGCGCACGAGCTCGGAGGCGAGCACGGGCGAGAGTTTGCCCTCGGCGGCAAGGCGCTGGATCTCATAGAGTCCGAGCCAACGGTCGCTGTCTTCGGCATCGGTGATGTTGGATACGTCGGCGCGGTTGAGCTCGGAGTCGAGTATGGCGGCGTAGTGCAGGATATTGAGGTTGGAGGGCAGGGATTCGCTCTTGTATAGATAGCGTAGGGTGAAGGCGTCTGTGCGGGCAAGGTCGGCGAAGGCCTGGCGGGTGATTTTATCATCGAGCTCGACCTGGCCTTCGCGCAGGAGCTCGTAGGGGGAGTCGTATAGGCCGAAGTTATTGGGGCGCACGAGGAGCTCGTTGTCGGAGAATACGAGGTAGCGCACGATGGTGGAGAGTCCGGCGGTGGGAATATTATCGACGGCTTCGACCAGGGCGCTCAGGGAGGTGTATCGTCCGCCCATGAAGAATAGCGAGAGCAGGAAGATGCCTACGGGCATGAGCACGAAGAAGAAGCGGTCGGGGGCGTTGAGGTTGGAGTTGATATAATGCACGAAGTAGTACCAGGACTCCACGGCGCCTATGAGGATGGACAGCAGGAGGAATATACGGACCTGATAAGCGATTTCACGCGGAAGCATCCCACGCAGGGCTCCACCGGCTGCTGCAGTGGAGTCGGAGCGCAATGCGGTACGATGGTTGACCATCCAACATACACACACGAAGGCTACGCAGGGGAAGAGCACAAGGGAGGCGATGAAGGGAATCTCGTCGTTGTACATGGGAATGAGCACTACCCGGCCGATGAGGAAGGGCGTGCACAGGACGAGTATGGCGAACATGACAGCGGCTGCAATCCACAGTACGGTGATGCAGATGGAGGGGATGGCATCGGTGGCCGAGCCGTCTTCAGTGCGCCGGCATTTGGGCAGCCATTGCCATTTGAGCCACATGGCTTCGGCTATGGCAACGACGGGCAGCCAGATGTAGGGAACAAAAAGCGACAACAGAATCAGCAGGGCTATGGAGCCGAAGCCGAGGCCCCAGTTGGTCCAGATCATTTTGAGGATGTCGGAGCTACTGAGTGAATCGGGGAGTATTGAGTTATGACGATGGTCCATTGGAGATAGGGGATTATTTAAGGTTGCGGCTGAAGAAATCGAACATGCGGGCCCAGACGAGTGCGCGTGCGCGGCAGCCGTTGATGGAATGATTCATATTGGGGAAGACGAACATTTCGCACATGAGACCTTCGTGCTGGAGGCGTGCGACGAATTCGAGTGAGTTGGCGGGGTGGACGTTGTCGTCGGCGGTTCCGTACATGAGCAGGAGGGGACATGACAGGTCGGCGGCGCGGAGCAGGGGCGCGCCGGCGTCGTATCCGTCGGCGTTCTGGCCGGGTGTGAGCATGTAGCGTTCGGCGTAGACGGTGTCGTAGAAGCGCCAGCTTGTGACGGGGGCAACGGCTACGGCAGCGGCAAAGGGAGTGGAAGCACCCTGTGTGGCGCACATCAGTGCTTCATAGCCGCCATAGCTCCATCCGTATATTCCGATGTGTGCCGGATCGGCCCAACTTTGGGATGCAACCCAGCGTGCGGCAGCGGTCTGGTCGGCGGTTTCGAGCTGTCCGAGACGGCGGTAAACGCATTGCATGAACTCAGCTCCGCGTCCGCCCGTGCCGCGTCCGTCAGCGCAGACTACGACAATGCCTTGAGAGGCAAAGTACTGCTCCCAGTCGAGGGCCCAGCGGTTGAGCACGCTTTGGGAGCCCGGGCCGCTATATTGCGACATGACTACGGGGTAGCGGCGCGAGGGATCGAAGTCTGCGGGCTTGACGATGTATGCGCGGAGCTCGGGAGTGGATCCGGAGGCGGGGATGGTGAAGAATTCTTTCTTTACGGCCGTGCGTGGGATGCGTCCGAGGTAGGAGGCATTGTTTTCGAGCGTGCGAAGTGTCTTTAACGCTCCTGCGGCGGTCTTGCACAGGGTGTGTACGGGAGGAGTGTCGACATCGCTGCGCGAGATTGTGGCATAGGCCATCGAGGGGGAGAAGACGGCCGATGAGGTGCCGGCTTCGCCTTCGGAGATGCGACGGAGGCGTCCTTTGGCGTCGATGGAGTAGATGGAGCGGTCGGCGGGGGTGGGCGCGGCGGCCTGGAAGTATCGGGTTCCTGAGGCGTCCTTGCCGTAGTATGCCGTGGCGTCGGCATCGGGAAGCCCGGTTTCGGTCATGGGCATGCCCTGCCAGCTGATGGTGCGGTAGGTGAAGTATCCGGGAGCGAGCGTGCCCACGGTGAAGCCGTCGGCGTCGTAAACTATGTCGGAATAAGCTTCTTCGGGAATCCAGGCTTTGGACGTGTCGACGTAGAGGCTCTTGACGACTCCGGAGCCGGGATTGGCGCGGAAGATCTCGAGGCGGTTCTGGTCGCGGTTCAGGGTTGTCACTGCAAGCGTGGATGCATCCGGGCCGTAGGCTATGCGGGGAATGTATTCAACGGAGGAGGCGGGAAGCTCGATGTTCTTGATCTTGCGCGTCTCGATGTGATAAGAGTGAAGCGTGACTTTGGAGTTGGGCTTGCCTGCCACGGGATATTTATAGTCGAAGCGTCCGGGGTAGAGGGCGTATTCCTTGCGGGGGTCGCAGGCGCCTTCGTAGATGGTGAGGGAGTAGGCGGGCACCTGACGCTCGTCGTAGCGGAGATAGCAAAGCGAGAGATTGTCTGGGGCCCAGGCCATGGAGCATACAGTGGCAAATTCTTCCTCGTAGGTCCAGTCGGGCACGCCGTTGATGATTTCGTTGGGGGCGCCATCGGTGGTGACGGCGACTTCGGAGCCGTAGTCGAGCTTGGCTATGCGTATGTTGTTCGTGGCGGGATCCACGAAGGCCACCATGCGTGAATTCGGGGAGAAGACGGGCGCACGCTGAAGCTCGGTTTCGCGGGAGAGGGGGCGCAGGATGCGCGAGCGTACCTCGTAGACATAATATCGGGCCACGGAGGAGCGGCGGTAGACGGGTTTGCTGTCGGTCCAGACGAGGATCTTGCTTCCGTCGGGACTAAGCGTGAAGCCTTCGATGGAGGCGAGCTGCGCCTCGCGTGTATTGGCAACGTCGAACAATACGTCGCCGGGCTTGCCGCTTTCGATGTCGCTGAGCTGAATCTTGCGGCAGTCGTCGGACAGCATGGCCACGCTGTTGCCGTCGGGCATGTATGTGTATTGTGCGGGCTTGTCGGGCGTGGATGCCGGCGCCGTGTATTTCTCCAGCTCGGACACGAGCGTGCGCGAGGAGGTGGCGGGAGCTGCAAAGGCGGCGGCCGCGAGAGAAATAAGTGTGGCGGAACTTAGCTGGCGTAATGTCATATGATGAAGTGTAAAGAATCGTGTGTTGAAGAAGCGTTGGGCGCGTGTCGCAGAACAATCAGAACAGCGACAGTTGCGAATCGTGGTCCTTCGGTTTGGGCTTGCGCGGGGGCTCCTGATAGCCGAATTCGTCGTCGGTGAGCTCGGAGCGGACAACAGTGCCTTTCGGAGGTGTACCTGTGAGCCAGTCGACTTCGCGGAAGCTATCGTCGAGGTCCTCGGGACGGATGGGGCTTGTGGAAATCATGCCGGAGTCGGGAGTGCCGTATTCGGGCTGCGGTTCGGCAGCGGAAGAGTCGCCGCCATCGTCGAAGGGCAGGGAGGGTGTGAGCGAGCCGGCAAGGCGCTTCTCGGCTTTGTCAAGGAGCTTGCGGAGGTCGCGGTTCTTCTGCTGGAGGTTTTTTATGCGTTCGTCGCGCTTGTTGATGGCTACCTCCACCTGCTGCATCTGTGCGGTGAGGTGGTCCATGCCTTTGAGGAGCTCGGCGGCTTCTTCAAGCTGCGCGTCCTTCTCGGCGAGATGGCTGTCCTTGGAGGCAATGGTTTCGGCATGTTTGCGACGCTCTTCCACCAGTTCGTGCTGGAGGGAAGAGAACATTTCGGAGGCCGTGCGCTGTGCCTGATCGCGTGCGGCGAGCGCCTGTTCGAGCTCGGTCACGCGCGCCTCGGCGGCCTTCAGCTTTTGGGCCGCTTCGGGATTCTCGGCGGCCGCAGCCGGTGCGGGGCTTGCTTTTGCTTCGGCGAGTTGTGCACGCAGGGATGCGATTTCGGCATTGAGCTCCTCGACCACGGCAGGGCGTATTTCAGAGAGCTTGATTTTGTTGAGCAGGCTTTTGTTCTCAAGGTCGAATTGCTCGCGCTCGGCTTCGAGTGCAGCGAGCTGCTGTTCGAGGTCGCGCACGCGATCGGTGAGCGCACGACGCTGGCGGTCGGCGCTGAGCTGCTGTTCCTTTATGGACGAACGCTGCTGTTCGAGGCTTTCTTTTTCGCGGCGCAGGCGTCCGAGCTCGGCGATGGTCTCGTGATTCTCATGGCGCACGGAACCTTCGGCAAAGATGCGTGCGTCTTCGATGAGACGCGTCAGGTAGTCCTTGAGCGATTGCTCGAGGGTGGAGTAGAGATAATCCTCCTGAGCTTTCTTGTCGACGGAGGCTGCCACGAAAGCCGGCAACGAAGCATTGAACACATCTACGACGGCGGAGAAGATGCCGCGTACGGCGTGCGGATCAAGCATCGGAGCTTCGGGAGCCGGTTCGGGCTCGGCCACTGCAGCCTCGGCTGCGCCGGGAGCGTTGATGGCAGCGAAGCTTTCGTCGGCCAGCAGCATGTCGTCGGTGTCCTGACGGTCGGAACCGAAGCCGAAAGCGCTTTTTAGAGATTCGAGAAAACTCATGAGGTGGTCGGAAGGATTGGTCTATGTTAGTTTTATTCAGTAGGATGCGTGTTGGGGTCTATGCCGGGTTTAAGCACTTGTCCGCGTCCCTGGCGTCCGTTGATGGCAATGGAGAGGGGCTGCGGTAAGCGAACAATACGAATGAACTCATCTTCGTATTCGGCGGGTTGCGCCGCGAGGAAGTCGAGATCTATGAAGCCCTGTCCGGCTGAAGGATCAACGGTGAAATATCCGACGCCGAAGCTGGTGAGGTTCTGGAAGAAGTGTGTGCCCTGACTGGGCTCGATGCGGTAGCCGGGGAGGGATGTTTCCACGATGAGCCGTGCCCCCGATATTTCAGGCCACTTCACGGGAATGCCCAGCGAGGGATCGGAGGAGCCCCAGCGTCCCATACCAATGAGGACGTAGCCTTCGCCGCGGGCTGTGAAATCGCGGTTGATGCGGTCGAGCAGGGGCGGAATCTCGCGGTTGCGCAGGGGGTTGAAGTTCTCGGGACGGATGTAGACGATGGTATTAATGCCTTCCACCATGCCGTGGCCCAGCGCTGTAGAGCTGCGTACGATGAGCTGCGAGTCGGGATGGTCGAAGACTTCATCGGCCACAAGCTGTTTCTTGTCTATTATGGGCCGGATCTGCAGCCAGTACAGGTGGCCTTTTATACCGTCGGCGGTGGCTTTGGGCAGGATGTTGCCGGCGAATTCGATTTCCACAGGCCGCTGCATGGCTGCCTGCCCCTGCGAGAGCATGAAGTGGATGGCCGGCGCAAGCGGGAGAGCCTTGTCGCGGAGGATATTGGCGAAGGTGACAACACGGCGCCCGCGTCCCCAGTCGCAATCGTTGATGTAGCCGTCCTGAGCGTTGTATGTGCTCACGGTCCATTTCAGAGCGTCTGTGCCGGCGAATTGCTGTACGCTCAGGCGGGCGAGGTTGTAGCCGTCGTCCACCAGAGGAATGTTGTTTTCCGGACTTGTTACGCGCCGGAGCGCCAGAAGGGAAGTCTGTGTATCACGCAGGGTGTTTTCGAGCGTGGATGTCTGCAGCACATGCTCGGGGTGCAGGGGCGAGAAACGCAGTCCTCGTCCGCCGTCCACGATGTATTTGCCAAGACCGACGGCCACTTCCGCCACGCCGTCCTCGGGTTCTTCGTCGCCTAGCGGATAGTAGTTAAGCGAACGGCCTACGCCGGAAAAGGACGGGAAATAGTATTCGCCATGGTCGGCTCCCACGACTTCCTGAATGATAACGGCCATCTTTTCCTGGTCGATGACATTGCTCGTGGCGGACATGTAGGCCTTGGAGTCGCGGAAGAACACGGAGGCATATACGCCCTTGACGGCCTGTTCCAGAAGCGAGAGACGCAGGTCGCGGTCGTCGCTGAAGGGCACCATGTATGTGCTGTAGATACCCGCGAAGGGCTGGTAGTGGGAGTCTTCGAGGAGGCTGGACGAACGCACGGCCAAGGGACGGTCCACGACTTCGAAAAGTGCGAGCAGATCCTCGCGCAGCCGCTCCGGGAGCTTGCCGCGCAAGAAGGCGGCGAGGATTTCGTCGTCGCTCACATCGGTGGAAAGGGCCATGGGGTACAGGCCGTTTTCGGCCATGAACTCATCGAAGAGGTCGGTGCACAGCACCACCGTGCGCGGAATAGAGATCGTAAGGCCCTGGAAGTTATCGCAGATGGGGTTCTTCTTGATGATGGAGTCGATGAAAGCCAGGCCGCGGCCTTTGCCGCCAAGACTACCCTGACCGATACGGGCGAAGTTGGAGTAGTGGTCGAAACGGTCCTTCTGGAACACGGCCACGACTCCGCGGTTTTTCATCTTTCGGTACTTGACGATAAGATCGAAGAAGAGCTGACGTGCGGCCGGCACTTCTTCGAGTGAGGCGAAGCGGTGGCGCCGTATCACGTCGGCTATGGGGAAAAGCGCGCGCGAGTAAAGCCAGCGGGAGATGTCGTTGGTGGATGCATGCCAGAGCAGCGATTCCGCGGGAATGTCCCAGATGCGCTGTTGCATGTCCTTGAGATTCTTGATACGCATGATCTCGTTGCCCGTGGCCGGGTCGCGGATCACGAAGTCGCCGAAGCCGAAGTTGCCCATGATCGCATCCTCCAGATCCACGGACAGCTTCTTGGAATTCTTGTCTACGAAGACGGCTCCAAGTTCCTCGGCAGGAAGACGGTTTTCGCCCTCGCTGGATTCGATGATCACAGGCAGCGAGGGATCGGAGGCACGCAGATGTCTGGCCAGCCTCAGTCCGGCTTTCTGATCCTTGACGCCGCAGCGCATGAACGAGACGTCGCTGATTACGCCCAGCATGTTTTTGCCGTAGCGGTTGTAGAGATCCACGGCTTCTTCGTACGTGCGGGCAAGCATTACTTTTGGGCGTCCGCGCATGCGCAGCATCTGTTCGTGCTGGTTCAGCGCCTCGGTGGAGAAGTTGCGGCTCTGCTTCAGGAGAAACTTATAGACATGCGGAAGAATCGACGAATAGAAGCGCACGGAGTCTTCCACGAGCATGATCATCTGTACGCCCACACCGGTGATGTCCTGCTGGTTCATGCGATCCTCGAGCAGCTTTATAATGGCCAGCAGCAGATCCATATTGCCCAGCCAGGAGAATACGTAGTCCACGGCCGAGAGGTCCTCCTGACCTATGCGGCGGGAAACCTCTTTGGAGAAGGGCGTGAGCAGTACGGTGGGAACATCGGGATGCGCGTCTTTGATGGCGCGGCATCCGCGTGCGGCCAGCGAAAGGTCGCCGGCAGGCATAATCAGCACCAGATCGAAACTCTTAACGGCCATGGCCGCGAGAGCTTCATCGAAATTCGACACACGCGACACCCGGGGCGGCGAGCTGAGGTTGAGCGACACATACTCGTTGTAGAGCTGCTCTTCCACGCGGCCGTCCTCTTCCATGATGAAGGCGTCGTATGGCGACGCGATGAGAAGGACATTGAAAATGCGTCGCTGCATAAGATGCCGAAACGCGGTGTCCTTTAGATACATGCGGCTGAGAGCTTCCTCGTTCATGGTGTTCTGGCTAATTACCTACAAAATTACAAAAAAAATTGCATCCGCAGGCCCTGCGCATCGGAATTTTTCGTAACTTTGTGGCCTGAACGGCCCGGTGCCGTCAAAACAGCCAATAATTCACACAAAATACAAAGCAAAACACCATTATTCTTTATGGCAACTACTGCTGATTTCAAAAACGGCATGTGCCTCGACATCGACGGCCAGTACTTTTTTATTGTAGAATTCCTGCACGTTAAGCCCGGCAAGGGTCCGGCTTTCGTACGCACCAAGCTCAAGAACGTACGCACGGGCCGTGTTCTGGACAAGACCTGGAACTCGGGTGTGAAGGTGAACGAAGTTCGCATCGAGCGTCGTCCCTACCAGTTCTCCTACAAGGACGATATGGGCTATCACTTCCTGCACACTGAAACCTGGGAAGAGATCATCCTCCCCGGCGAGAGCATTGCCGGAGTGGAATTCCTCAAGGAAGGCGACGTCTGCGAAGCCAACGTTGAGGCTGCAACAGAGACCGTTCTCACCTGCGAAATGCCTACTTCCGTGATCCTCGAGATTACCTATACTGAGCCCGGCATCAAGGGCGATACCGCCACGAACACGCTCAAGCCCGCTACCGTAGAGACCGGCGCCGAAGTGCGCGTGCCTCTCTTCTGCAACACCGGCGACAAGGTTCGCATCGATACGCGCGACGGCTCCTACGTAGAGCGCGTGAAGGCATAAACTGATAGACGTTTTAAGCTATAATACGACGGCTACGCTTCTGGCGCAGCCGTCGTTGTGTTTATAAGGATGTTATATTTAGTCGAGGAAGCGGGGGGCGGGGAGGTAGATGCCGAAGGAAATGCCTACGTTGACTTTCTGGCCGGAAGCACAGGTGTAGTTGCAGTAGGCTCCGACTGACGCGAAGGGCAGTCTGTACATGGCATCGACTTCCACGAAGGGGGTGAAGTGGCCGAACCATTTGCCGTAGTGAGCGGTGTGCATTCCGTCGGGGCTGTCGAGTATCTGACGCAGCGGAGCGAAAAGATGGCCTGTGGCGCGGATTGTGAAGCTGTCGTTAAGTTTATAGATAGGTGTGAGTCCTATTGCTACGTAGCTGTTGGCTCGCAAAGCAGAGTTGAAGGCGTTGTCGCTGGAGGGTGTGGGCGAATAGAATGCTGCTGAGCTCATGGCTGCATAGTAGTTCGAGAGGAGCTTACGCGTGCTCAGGAGGCTTTCGGCGCGCAGGCCCAGAGCCCAGTGTGGATGCAGATCCATGTAAAGGCGGTATTTACCGTAGAGCTGACCCCATGCCTGATGCGATTTTGTCTCTTTGTTCAGACCGTCGGGCATGAGCGAGTTGGTGAAGCGGGCTTCTCCGAGGAATCCGGATACGCCGAGATGGAGCTGATAGCCCTGCGTGGGGAAGTTGATATCGTCGAGGGTATAGGCGTCATAAGAAGCATAGGCTTTGCCCAGATCAAGGGCAACGTGGTCGCGGCCTGCAGCAAAACTTTCGGCGTCGGTACTCTGATAGAAGCTGTTGTATTGACGTCCACCACCGGCTCCGATCTCGAATGTGCCCATACGTCCTGCCGAGGTGCACCAGTATAGCTTTCCGTAGTAGTCGTGATTGATAGAGAAGGAGGGTTCGTTGACGAAGAACAGGCGGTCCGTGGTCAGATAGCTGCGTCGGGTTGCGACGGCATCGAATCCGAAAGCCGAGGGCACACGCGGTCCGTTGATGTTGAAGCGTGCACGGAACATGCCTGCCATATAGCACTGGCCGATCCACCCGGACAGCGATGTGCTGATGCTCTTGTAGCTCAGGGTGCTGTATCCCAGCGAGAGATATAGATAGCTATTGGAAGATGAGGTAAGGTAGCCGCCAAGCGAGGCCTTGAGAGGAGCCTTTACGGCTGCTTTCAGGTCGAGGGTGAAAAGGTCGGTTGTGTCGTTATATGAGGATTTTACCCGGAAGTCCTGGATCTGACCGGTCGTTACGGCGCTGTAGTAGCCGCGACGAACGCGCTCGGCACCTATGGTGTCGGCCCGATGTGAAGGATAGAATAGCGAGGCGATGTATTTATTTTGCTCGGGGGTGGCGCCGCTCACGCGCACACGGTCGTAAACGACGGCCGGCGTCTTCGCGCGGAAAAGTTCGCGGCGCATGCGTCGTGCACGGGCCGGCATACGCGATGTTATACGCCCTTTGATGGAGTCCATCATCTCCATGGCTTTGTCGTAGCCTCGCTTATAGATGGCAGCGGCTTTCTGGAAGTCGAGCAGCCCGAAATCGTCTACATCCACACGGATGCGGATGCCGTTTTCTGCCGGGACTTCAGTGCTTTGCGGACGCGTCACAAGGTAGCTTACCTGTGAAATTACGGAAGCCGGAATAGAATCGTCGGGCGAGGCTACATCCACACCGAGTATGAACGATGGGGCAAAATCCTCGGTCATGACGTCTACGGGGAAGTTGTCGTATATGCCGCCGTCGTACATCAGATTGCCATCCACTACTATGGGCTGGAACACGAGCGGAAAACTCATCGATGAGCGCACTGCATCGGCGAGGCTGCCACGACGGAATACATGCTTGCTGTTGTGTGCGAGGTCGGACGCCACGCAGCGGAAGGGCACCATGAGCTTATTGAAATCGCGACCGCATTGGGCCGAATATGCTTCGAAGAGCTCCACGAAGGCGAGGCTCATGGGTATCGGATTGATGAGCGACTGCGGGGGCTCCTGCACGGTGTCGGGATGCTGTTTGCCGAGTTTCACCGGCACGGTTAACATCGAGGGCGAAGCTGCTTCGGATGAGAAGAAATATGTAAGAGCGGGGTTGATTTTGCCTGTGCTCCAGTATGCGAATTCCTTGGATTCGAGCACTTCCATCATTTCTGCAGGGGTGTGTCCGGTGACGTATAGCGCTCCCATGATCGCGCCCATGGATGTGCCGGTAACGTAGTCGATAGGGATATCGTTGTCTTCCAGAGCTTGTATTACGCCTGCGTGCGCTATGCCTTTGGCGCCGCCGCCGCTAAGGACAAGACCAACGGACTGATGGGCCTCCTGCGCGGGCTCGGCAGAGCCCGGCAGGAAGAACATAAGTGAGATTGCGAAAAATAGTGAGGAGAGTCGCTGCGCTGCGCGTCCCGATTGCATTCGCGTCGTCATAAATAGGTAGTTGAAGCGTGTGATGAATTTTGAATTCATATTACAAACATCCGTACCCCCGAAATAGTTTTCGCAAATATAATAAAAATAGCCGGAACGCGAGTGGACGTTCCGGCTATTTTCGCTTTACGTGATTGAGCCGCGAGTGGGACTCGAACCCACGACCTTTTCGTTACGAATGAAATGCTCTACCAACTGAGCTATTGCGGCCTGAATTGCGGTGCAAAGTTAATAAATTATTTTTGACTTTGCAAGCTATATGTGAATTTAATTTTTGCTTCGTCAAGTTTTAACACTACCATTGCAGGCGACATCACGTAGGGCACGATGCTTGATACGAGCATGGATGAGCTTGAATAGTAGTAGGATGAGGAGTTTGCAGAGGTCTCGAAGTTGACCGTTACGGGCACTATCACAAATGTGCAGTCTTCATCGGTGATTTCTTCTTTCTGAAGCATGTTGGTGATATACGCACGCATGCTGCCGAAGTTATAGCTCTTATCCGTGGCCGAATATGTGGCGTAGAAAGAGTTGATATTGTCCGTAAGGGAGTAGTTGTTGAAAAATTCATCGCGCTTATCCTTACGCACGAGCAGCGCATAGGGGGGAGCGCCAACTCCAAGCGAATTTTCGATGGAGTCGGTGGGAATGGACAGCGAGAGACTGTTGATGACGGAGAGCGCATCGGCCTTGTCGCGGAAGCGACGTACGATTTCTCGCGTTGGCAAGGTCACTTCCACCTCATAGCCGCAGGGTGCTACAAGCAGTGTCTGTCCGGCATCGACGCGATGCTGAAGATCGGGTGCGATGGAGTATTCGAAATTGTTGTTGGTCAGCACTTCGGGGGTGACCATGTAGTAGTCTTGCTGGGAGTTGATGGTGTCAAGCTTGCCTTCGTCGTTGGTAAAGATCTTGCGCAGATACATGCGCATGGTAGTTTTCTGTACGAGTGTCATGCGACCACTGCCAAACGCGCTTTCTATATAAAGACCGGGGAAAACATTGCGGGTGAATTCACTGCCGTTGGCATAGTATTCGGGATGCTCCTCGAAGGTCCGGAATAGATAGGTGCCCAGTTCGCGAGGGAGCTGCGTGCGGATGGCACGTGTGCTAAGCTTGCGCAGGGAATCGCTCTCGGCGGTGGAGGTGTTGTAGACACAGGTGGCAAGCTTGCGCGAGGAGTCGTAAAATCCCTCGGGATCGAAATTGCTGTAGATGGGAGACGGTAGTTCGCGTGTTAGAGGGTAAACGTTCAGACCCATAGGCACTACGGAGTCGCCCATGAAGCTGCCGGGATTGTATTGCATGACCAATACAAGCGAATCGACGTTCTCGGCCGAGTAGTTCGCCGTGTCAAGTGCGGTCGCGCACAGGAATTGCGTGACCACGGAAGAGCGAAGCGTGCCATATTCGGGAATCTCGATTGCACCGAGCAACTGCGACACCGTGGAGGAGCGGACGGCACTGAGAGCCACACTGCGACCTTCTATGACAAAGTCGGAGTCGACGCGAATTACAAGCTGGTCCTCGGCGAGGGAGCCGCCTACGGGTGAGGTTTCGTCGCAGGCGCAGATAAGAATTGCGAGGACGGCAAATATAATGGTTATGAGCTTGGACATTACTCGGAGTTGAGATGCGGTGGGAGAGGTTTAGAGACTTTTATAAAGCTCGTGATATGCGCCAGTTGCTTCGGGGCATTCGCCGGGATAGTCAAGAACGGGCTTGCCGGAGGCTTTGGCGTAGGCTATGAGCTCGGGGTCGACGTCGGGAGCGCTTATGGCAATGGCGTCAGCGAAGTCAATGGCAAGTTTATGCAGGGATCGGTGTGTGGCTCCTTCGAGGCTTGCGAGCTGTTCGTCGGAGAATCCTTCGTCCTTGAGCTTCTTGATGATGCTGGTATCGAAAGCACTGTCAACTTCCGGATCGGCGACAAGGGAGTATACGACCTTGGATGAGCGGAATGAGGGGTCTTCGTTGTAGATGGTCTTGATATAGGCCGGAACAAGCCCTGCAAGCCAACCGATGGCATGTACGATGGAGGGTTCCCAACGGAGTTTGCGTACGGTTTCGGCCACGCCGCGCACAAAGAAGATTGCGCGCTCATCGTTGCATTCGGCATCGCTGGTTGTTTCCAGAATCCCGTCGGAGGCATGGCGTGCAAAGAATTCGTCGTTGTCAATGAAGTAGACCTGCAGGCGGGTGGGCTGTAGGGTTGCGACCTTTATGATGAGGGGGTAGTCTACGTCGTCGATGGGAATGTTCAGCCCGGAGAGACGGATAACTTCGTGCAGCTGATTGCGACGCTCGTTGATGGCGCCGTAGCGAGGCATGAAGGAACGCACTTCGGCGCCCTTCTCCTGCATCCCTTGTGCGATCGTGCGGCTGAAGGTGGATAGTGCGCCGGGAGCCACATAGGGCTCCATTTCCTGTGAGACGTATAGTACTTTTTTGACGTCCATTCTAAATATATACAGAATTGAGTATTATGACTGCAAAGTTAGTAAAAAAAAACGAGATGCGGGCATTCGTTTTGCTTTTTTAGCACTTGCAGCCTGCGGCGACGCCAAAGATTGTCTATTTGAATATCCGGCCTATGGCCAGAATGAGGTCGCGGCCGTTGCACCAGAGTGGTGTAAGAACGGGGATGAAACGTGTGCTTCTGCCGGGCACGAAGATGCGTATTTCACCGGGATGGACGCGCACGTTCAGCGGTGGCGCCATGCGCAGCGGTTCGCCGTCGATGTGTATGGGCACTGGTTCTTCTTTTCCGCAGGATATGGTGAGCTCCCGTGTGCGCAGAGAGTCGATATAGCGGTTCTTGTATAAGAGGCCGGAGATGAGGTCGGCGCCCAGCCTAAGGTTTTGCAGCAGGTTGGTGTCGTGAACGATTGTAAGGTCGATCAGACCGTCGGTGATGCTTGCTCCGGGGGCTATGTAAGCGTTGTTGCCGTATTGCGAGGCGTTGCAGCATACGATGAGGAAGGCTTTCTCCGTCAGGGTTTCGTCGGCGATGCGTATGCGGTATTCCTGAGGCTTGTATGTGACGAATACGTCGATTACGCTTTTAAGATAATTGATGAGTCCGCGACCTCGCCGTTTGGCAAAGTTCTGGCTGACTACTGCATCGAATCCTACGCCGAAAGTGCAGAAGAAGGGACGCCCGTTCACCGTGCAGTAGTCGCAGTCGATGATATGATCCGCGGCCACCACGCGTGTAGCCGCGCGGTCATCGATGGGGATTTCGAGATGGCGGGCCAGGCCGTTGCCGCTCCCGAGGGGGATGATGCCCAGGGCTGTGCGCGTTCCGCACAGCCCTGATGCAACTTCGTTTACGGTGCCGTCTCCTCCGCAAGCAACTACGCCGTAGTAGCCTTCGTCAGCAGCTTCGCGTGCTACGGATGTGGCATTTCCCGGTCCTGTGGTGTAGTGTATGCGCACATCGAAGCCTTCTTTTTCAAGTTTGTGCGCAATCCTGTCGGCCACCCCCAGTTTGGAGGATGTGCCCGACTTGGGATTCACTATCAGCAGCAGTCGTTTGGGACTCATGTCGGCGGATGAAGGCGGGATCAGTCCTCGAGTCCGTAGGTGAGGTTCGTGACCACGCGGATGTTCTTGATGTGTGGCGAGTAGCGGTCGCGGTCGGAGATGGAGAACTGGCCCTGCGAGGCCGTGATGATCCGGCCGAGCTTGCTGCCGGAGTCTTGCGCAAACTTGGCGGCTGCCTCGCGTGCGTTGTGTGTGGCCTCGGCTATCATAGCCGGTTTGATTTCGTTCAGCCCTGTGAACTCGTAGGTAGTGGGGTAGTTATAGTCGCCCGCAAGTACTGCGATGCCCCGGCTTATCAGTTCGCTCTGGCGCTTTATGAGCTCGCGAACTTTCTCCACATCGGATGATGTGACAACTATTACGCAGGTGAGTTTATACCGCTGTGAGACGCGCGAAGGGTCGTAGCTCTGCGTGAGACGGTCTTCGACATCCGGCGGGTTCACGGAGATTTCGCCATCGCCTATACCGCCTGCATGGAGGAATTCAAGGATGGCTTTGGTCACCTGCTCGCTCTTGGCATACATGCCGGGGAGGTCGTTGCCCAGATCCTGCGTCACCAGTGGCCACGTTACCTTATCGGCGAGGACTTCGCGCTCGCAAAGCCCGCGCACGCTTGCCGTGCGGTCGCGGTCGGCAATTGTGCCTGCGGCCGAACGAAGGCACAGGCCAATGCTTAGAAGTCCCAGTCCCAGAATCAGGGATGCGAATATGATTTCTACTTTTTTATTCATGCGTTGAATTATTTGATTGTGAAAAATAAGGGCTGCCATGCACTCACTTTTTCCGTGCGGCCTTCCTCGGGCCAATCGAGGGTTTCATCGCCCGTGGAGAATACGATGCGTACCCGGTTGCCGGTCTCAGGGTCGGTCTTCGTGACTTCAAGCACATCGGAGCCGGATGGTGTGTGGAAGCGCTTGAATGTAGCCTGCCCGCGCCACATGGCCGGATTTTCGCGGCGGAATTTCATGACGTTGCCTATATATTCCGCCAGCTCCCTTTCGGCTTCGTTGCGTGGCTCGAGATGGCCGGACGTGCGGGCGATATTATCCTTCTGGCCTCCTTTTGTGTTGCGGCTAAGATCAGCGAATTCATCACCGTAATATAGCGTCACGGGCCCGTTGTATGCAGCCAGAATGGCATTGCGAGTCATGAGTTTGCGGTAGAACAGCGGATCGGAGGCGTCGAGGTGATCGGCCACGCGGTAGCCGTCGTGGTTGGTGAGAAATAAGTTGGGGATTACATCATCGTTGAGGTAGCCGCGCAGCGATGGGCGCGACAGGATGAGGCGCACGTCGTCCCAGCCGTTTTCAAGGCCTTCGCCCGATATGTCCTGCATGGGTCCGGAGATAAGCTCCTTGCCATCGAAGTCGAAAGCGGAGATTAGGCCGCCGTCCTTGTAGACACCTTCGTTGATTACCGATGCCGTGCCCCAGTCTTCGCCGACCATATAGCCCAGCGTGCCCCATCTTTCGCCGCGTTCGCGGCGCGATGCCGCCAAGTCTTCAACCGCCTTGCGGATTTCGAGCCAATAGTTGTGCCCTCCCTGTTTGGCCTGGTAGGCCTGGTCGAGCCGCCAGCCGTCCACTCCGTACTTGTCCATCCAGTATGTGGCCACTTCGATGATGTAGGGCAGTGATTCAGGATACTTGATATTGCCCGTTCCACCGTCCGGACGATCGCAACCCACGGGCGTTGTGTCCAGCATATGGCCCGAAGGCGAGGGCTCTGTCACACCCCCGTGGTGGCCGAACACACCGTCCAGAATCACATACATGCCGCGGCGGTGTGCTTCGTCCACGAGCTCGCGGAAGTCTTCTTCGGTGCCGAAATTAGGATCGATCTTGAAGAAGTCGTTGGTGAAGTAGCCCGTTGCCTGAAGCTTTTCGCCTCCGAAAGCCTGCGTGCTGTCGAAGATGGGGGTGAGCCATATGGCATTGGCGCCAAGGCTCTGAATGTGGTCAAGAGCCTTTGTGATGCCTTTCAGGTTACCGTTCTTGGTGTGGCCGTCAGGACCCCACAGAGCCTTGTAGCCGGGGGCACCGTCTTCGCCGTGAAGGAAGGAGGCTACCATTATCTGATATATCGTCAGCGATCGCTGGTCGTCGGTTGGCGTGGCTGATTGGGCGAAGGCCTGGCCTGACATGGCTGCGATGAGCCCAAAAGCCCATACGCGCAGGGAGCGTAATTTCATTGTTTCGAATGCTTGACTGTCGGTTCGTTCTTAAGCCGTGCTTATTCTTCTTCTTTTTCGGCCGCAAACTCCATGAGGTAAGCCTTGATGAAGCCGTCGAGATCGCCGTCCATCACCCCGCCCACATCGGAAGTCTGCCAGTTGGTGCGATGGTCCTTGACGCGACGGTCGTCGAATACGTAGCTGCGGATCTGCGAGCCCCATTCGATTTTCTTCTTTCCGGCTTCGACCTTGGCCTGCTCCTGCATGCGGTGCTGGAGCTCCTTGTCATAGAGGATGGAACGCAGCTGACGCAGGGCGTTTTCCTTGTTCTTGGGCTGGTCGCGGGTTTCGGTGTTCTCAATCAGGATTTCCTCTTGTTCGCCGGTATAGGGGTCCGTGAACTGATAGCGCAGACGGACGCCCGATTCCACTTTGTTCACGTTCTGACCGCCGGCTCCACCGGAGCGGAATGTGTCCCAGCTTAGGAGCGCGGGTTCGACCTTCACTTCGATAGTGTCGTCAACCAGAGGCGTGACGAACACGGATGCGAAGGAGGTCATACGCTTGCCTTGGGCGTTATATGGGCTAACGCGTACGAGGCGGTGCACACCGTTCTCGCTCTTGAGATAGCCGTATGCGAAGTCGCCTTCGATATTCAGCGTGCAGGTCTTGATGCCTGCTTCGTCGCCCTCCAGCAGGTTGGCTACGCTTACTTTGTAGCCTTGCTTTTCAGCCCAGCGCATATACATGCGCATGAGCATCGAAGCCCAGTCCTGGCTTTCGGTGCCGCCGGCGCCGGAGTTGATTTTGAGCACGGCGCTCATAATGTCCTCCTCGCGGCGCAGCATATTGCGCAGCTCCAGGTCCTCGGTGAGTTTCAGGGCCTTGGCGTAGGCGGCGTCCACTTCGTCTTCGCCCACGATCTCTTCCTGATAGAATTCCATGGCCAGTTTGAGCTCGTCGACTGCAGCTTCGAGTTCTTCGTAGTCCTCGACCCATTTTTTGAGGTCCTTGATTTTCTTCATTTGCTTCTGCGCGGCTGTCTGGTCGTCCCAGAATCCCTCGGCCATGGTGCGAAGCTGTTCTTCTTCGACTGCTATTTTCTTCCCGTCGATGTCAAAGATACCTCCTCAGCGCAAGCATACGCTCAAAAGTCTCTTTTAATTGTTCCTGAGTAATCATATAATTTGTCTGAATGAAGTTGTTTCATGAATAAAGCCATCATCGGCCTCACAAAATTACACCAAAATCCCCAAATACGCAAATGCCGGGATTGTCTATATGCTTATGTGATTATATCGAAATGTCTATATCCTTTTTGTGGCGGCGGTTGGTGAGGTGGAGGAGGGTGTCGGAAAGGCGGCGGTAGCGCAGACGCAGTTTTTGCCACAGCGGCGACGGCTGCGAGGCAAGGTCCGATGCCATCGGATCGACGAATGACGTGAGCGGTGTGCTTTCGCCGAACTGCTCCGGATATATTACCATCAGATTGTTGCGCGAAAAGTACTTCTGAAGGAAAGACGGCATGCCGGCCATGTCGGAATTGTAGCTGACGGAGGTCGAGCGCGCACCCACAACCACAAAAAGGTCGTCATCGAGAATGCGGTTGGACAGGAGAATGAAATCATCCCATGCGTCCACCGTGCGGAACTCGCAGCGCACGCCATAATTCTCGTGATACAGGACGCCGCGGATGAGGGGCTGGATGTCTTCGGTGCAGCAGAAAATGATGCGGCATCCGATCTGACGCGTTAGGCGCGCCAGGGCGCGTACCCATCGCGAAAAGCCCGTCTCGAATTGTGCACCTCTGGGCACCCATACTACGATTCGCGTTACCGTCGTCACCGGGATAAAGCAGCGCGTGATGATGATCATTTTGTTGGTGGCCTTGAGCAGTTGCTCCACCTTTGCGCCGAAGAACGAGTCTATGACCGTGGTGCGTCGGTGCATGCCAAGAATCACTTCCGTGATGTCGCGCTCGTTTATGGCGTTAAGAATGCCTGTGACAGTGTTGAGGTCGTAGCGTTCCAGTCCTTCGATCTGCACTTCGGCCGCTGCGCCCACTTTGCGGGCCGTTGAAAGCGAGTTGGCAGATTGGATGCGTGCGGCTGCTGTGTTTTCATTGCGCACGTGCAGGGCGTAGAACTTGTGCCGTCCGCGGTCGTTGCGCATCAGCATGGCCATTTCCACCAGCGGCGATGCGGATAGTGAGTTGGCCACGGGGATGAGCGTGTTGTTCACGCGTGTGGCGCGTATGGGGTCGGCCTCGGCGTCGTCCGTGAGCATCTTTACCTTCAGCTTTGCCGCCGCGGTGGAAGTTATGACCGGTGCTATTGCGCAGGTAACGAGTATCACGAGGATGGTGGCATTGAGGATCGTCTCGTCGAACAGTCCCATCGTGAAACCGAGTGTCACAACCGCCAGCGCAACTGCCGTGTGGGCCGCTGTGAGTCCGAACATCACTCCTCGGCTGTACTTGTCCAGGTGGTTGGTCTTCTGCGTGATGTAAGCCGGCAGCCATTTTGAGATCAAGGCCACGGCCAGCATCAAGGCCGAGACGGTGAGCGTAGACGGATTGGCCACCACCCGCACATTTATCATCATGCCCACGCTTATGAGGAAGTAGGGGATGAAAAGAGCGTTACCCACAAATTCTATCGAGCTCATCAGGGGCGACGTGGGCGGAACGAAGCGATTGAGGATCAGGCCGGCAAAGAATGCGCCCAGAACCGGTTCGAGCCCGATCAGTTGTGCCGTCCAGGCCGCAAGGAATACGAGGGCGAGGATGAACACGTATTGTGTAACGCGATCGCTGTACGAGATAAAGAACCGTCGTGTGATGATGGGATATACAATCACAAGCGCCATACCCCAGAGCGCCATCTTGCCTGTGAGCCAGATTATTTCGCCGAGATTGAAGAAGCCCTCGCGATGAATGCTGACCGCACCCGCCAGAACAAGCAGCGCGCCGGTAACGGCTATGATCGTGCCCACGATGGCAATCAGTACAGCCGGAGCCGTGGTGATACCAAAACGCGCTGCCACGGGATATGAGATGAGCGTGTGCGAGGCATACATGGATCCGAGCAGCAGGGCCGTGACCCAGCCGGTGTGGAGGATGTAAACACTCGTGAATACTCCCAGTAGCAGGGGCGTAAGTAGCGTCAGTAAGCCGAACAGCATCCCGCGCCGCAGATTCATGCGCAGGTGATACATGTCTATCTCCAGTCCGGCAAGGAACATGAGATAGAGCAGACCTACCTGGCCGAAAAGGGCGAAAGACGAGTCGTTGTCGAGAATATTGAAGCCGTATGGACCGATGACCACACCGGCCACGATCATGCCTATGATATGGGGAATCTTAAGCTTGTTCAGCAACAGGGGCGCACAAAGAATTATCACCAGAACGATGAAGAAAATCTGTACGGGCTGTGTGACAAGCGGTTGGGTCATCGGTTAATGCTCAGGCCTTGCGGGAATTGATGATATATTGTGCGATCTGCACGGCGTTGAGGGCCGCGCCTTTTTTAATCTGGTCGCCCACGCACCAGAAGGCCAGTCCGTTGGGATTGGCGAGATCCTTGCGTATGCGGCCCACGAACACCGGATCCTTACCCGCCGCCATAAGGGGCATCGGGTATTCGGCCTCGGCCGGATTGTCTACGAGCACGACGCCGGGAGCCGAAGCGAAGGCCTCGCGAGCTTCCTCGACGCTGATCGGGCGCTCGGTCTCTACCCATATGGCCTCGCTGTGCGCGCGCATCACAGGCACACGTACACAGGTGGCGCTCACCTCAATGCCGGGCGCATGCATTATCTTCTTTGTCTCAAGGTTCATCTTCATCTCCTCCTTGGTGTAGTCATTGTCGGTGAACACGTCGATGTGGGGGATGAGATTATAGGCGAGCTGATGGCGGAATTTCTCGACCACAGGCTTTTCGCCGGCAGCAATCTGGCGGTGTTGCTCGCGCAGTTCCTCCATTGCGGCTGCTCCCGCGCCGCTTGCCGCCTGATATGTGGCCACATGCACGCGACGAATGGGCGAAATACGGTGCAGCGGAGCCAGAGCCACGAGCATCTGTATCGTAGTGCAGTTAGGGTTGGCGATTATGCCGCGCGGAGCGTAGAGCGCATCCTGCCCGTTCACTTCCGGAACAACCAGAGGCACATCGGCATCCATGCGGAAAGCGCTCGAATTGTCTATCATCAGTGCACCGCCAGAGGTGATGATGTCGGCATACTGTCGGCTCACACCGGCTCCGGCAGAGACCAGAGCGAAGTCAAGGTCCTTGAAGTCGTCCGTATTGTCCGTGAGCTCGCGCACAGTCCACTCGCGGCCACCGAAAGAGTAAACGCTGCCGGCACTTCTCTGGGAGCCGAAAAGACGGAGTTCGTCAATATGAGGGAAATCCTGTTCGCCAAGGACTCTCAGAAATTCCTGGCCAACGGCGCCCGAAGCGCCGACGATAGCAATTTTCATTAGTAAGCGAAATGTAAGGGATTGGTAAATCGCGAAAATATATCGCAAAATTAACGAAAAAACACGAGAAAACGGCACACACCGATAAAAAACACGTATAATGAATAATGAATTGCGTTCGTGCCCGTAAATGTCAATAAATAGTTGTTGAAATTCAGATGCGGAAAGGGCCGTGTCTGGATTTCCGACACGGCCCTCTACTATATTTTGTTTTATGGATACCTTTAAAGGCTATTCGTCGTTTCGCGAATCGTTATCCCTGACAAGATTGAACTTTGCAGAAATCTCTCGCTGCTCGATCGCCTGCCTTAGATTGAAACGTCTGCGTTGGGGTAGATAACCCGGTTTCTCGCATGTTATCTCAATTTGAACATTTCCTGAATTGCTCAATTTTAATCCTCGGATGTCAAAGCTTTCCGTTGTTTCGTACGGAGTTGTACCGATATACGAAGCATTCGTATTCTTAACGTCAGGAGTTGAAGACACGACACGCCAGGAAACATCTGCACCGGCGGGGCTTGAAATAATATACCACCTGATAATGGTGTGCTCAAGAGCTGTGTCGCCATCTCCTGTCACTTGTTTTTGCTGTTCCATATCAGCGTGCTTGATTGTTTCTGATGTTCGTTGAAGCTCGGTAGCAATTTCGTCCCAACATATATCTTCCAAAGCTCGGGTATATGCCTTGTCAAGAGCGTCTGCGATATTTTGTCCAGGAGACATTGAGTACCTACCTTTTGCAATTCCATCAAGGACCATTCGATGGCTGGGATTCTCGAGCTCCCATTGGATTGTGACTATGCATTTTGCGGAGGTAACATTGTCTACAACCTTATACTCGCGTAGGATTGCTCGCAAATAAAAGTCGCTGTTTTTGTTTGCGCCCCTCGCCAGACCTATATTGCGGACATATCTTTTGAAACTCTCATTGAAGAAATCGGCTACGTTGGGTTTGAAATTAAAGGAAATTGATTTTTCAATCTTCTTCTGTAGTTTTTGTGGCATTTCGGAGCTGTCGTAGATTCGTGAATTGTCTGTATAACAATTCGTGGACACTACAATTCCGTAGGGAAGGTCGGAAAATCGTTCTGTCGGACGAGCCGAGGTTGTAAGTTCATAAACCAATTCTCTTACTTTGGCACAGGTGTCTTGGCTCCCTGCTGTAATCAGCAAGATGGTCACAATGAGAAAATACTTGAGCTTAAACATGAAATCTTGTAGGCCGCGGTCATCCCCTCGTTGGCATTTATATTTACAAAAAAGCGTAGGATTCTGTATCTGTTACCGTCCTACGTTTCGAGGCTTCTCGCATTGCCCTGTCTATGTTGGACGGCAACGCAGAAGCCCACGCTGTATATGCAATCAATGCATTCGGCTATATTACTCCTGAAATAATTAGCCGAATGCAGGATAATTACATATCCACGGGCATCTACCGTTGCTCCATCCTTGACATAGACATGAAATTTTGCGAGAATTTCGAAACGTCAAGAATCAGCGCGGATAAACGCTTTTTATTTATGTCTACCGCCTCAATTGACTCTGACAGCAGGTTGTTTATTGCCCTGACCCGGTGGACGATGAGACGGATTGTGATGGCAAAATTACGATAAAATTTTATATCTGCCAATAGGGTATAACAAAAAAAGAAACGCTCATACCTTAAATAAGTGTAGTGAGCGTTTCGGGGGGAAGGGGGAGTGACTCCTACAGGATTCAAACCTGTAACCTTCTGATCCGTAGTCAGATGCTCT
>CAMWNH010000033.1 GCA_947175605.1 uncultured Porphyromonadaceae bacterium | reverse complement strand
ATGATGTCGGCAAGTCCGTCGGACAGGATACGGTCGGCAGCTGTCAGTGTACGGGGCTCCATGCCTTCAGGGAGCACGATGCGCTGACGCTGTTCCTTGGCACGGGCCGTGAGTTTTTCAAATAAAGTCATAGTTCTTGGGTTGGGGTATTCTTGTTCCTGCAAAGATACACAAAAATCGTGTCCACCCGACCGAATTTCGACGAGAAAATACAAAAAAAAGTTTGACCTATGCTGATAGTAAGCCAAATAGTCTGATGAAAAAAATCGCCGTATCCCGCAAGCTCGGGACACGGCGACTGTTTCCTTTATGTCTTTCTTACTCGGCCTCCTCGGCTTTGAGCCATTTGTCGAACCAGCGGAAGAAAAGACGCTGCCACATCACCGCGTTCTGCGGCTTCAGGATCCAGTGATTCTCGTCCGGATAGATCACCATTTCCGCCGGGATACCGCGGAGCTTGGCTGCATTGAATGCGGCCATACCCTGCGACGCCAGGATGCGGTAGTCGTATTCGCCGTGCGAGATCATGATCGGCGTGGTCCAGCGGTCCACAAATCGGTGGGGCGAGTTGGCGAAGGTGCGCTGAGCTGCCGCATTGTCTTTCTCCCAGTAAGCACCGCCCATATCCCAGTTGGCAAACCACATCTCCTCTGTTTCAAGGTATTGGGCTTCCATGTTGAATATGCCGGCATGCGCAAGCAGAGCTGCGAAACGGCCCTCGTGGATGCCTGCCAGCATATACACGCTGAAGCCGCCATAGCTTGCGCCTGTTGCGCCGATGTGGGCCGCGTCGATGTAAGGCTCTTTCTTCATGTCATCCACCGCAGCAAGATAGTCCTGCATGTTCTGGCCGGGATAGTCCTTCGAAATCTGTTCCTCCCATTCCGTGCCGAATCCGGGAAGGCCGCGACGGTTGGGGGCTATCATCACATATCCGTTCGAGACCATGAGCGCAAGATTCCAGCGGTAGCTCCAGAACTGGCTCACAGCCTGCTGCGGGCCGCCCTGGCAATACAGGATAGCGGGATACTTCTTGCTTGCGTCAAATCGGGGAGGATAAACGATCCATGTCAGCATTTCCTTGCCGTCGCTTGTCGGAACCATGCGGGCCTCGACCGTGGGCATCACTAACTTTTCAAACACCGGACCGTTCACGTCCGTGATGGCCTTCGATTCAGCTCCTGTCTCGTTGATGTCCACACGATAGATCTCGTTCGGACGCAGCATCGAGTGGCGCATCGTCAGAAGTGCGTCATTGCCAATGACCGCAAGCGACGTATAATCAGCCGTTTCCTGAATAAGTGTTTTCACAGCGCCGCTCGCGGCATCGATCGAGAAGACCGGAGTCACGCCGTCTTTGGGAGCGATGAAATAAAGGGCCTTGCCGTCCGGACGCCATGCGAATTCGTCGATTGTATAGTCCCATTCTGCCGTCAGATCGTGCCGCTCGCCGCTCTGCATATCCATCACGAACAGGCGGTTGCGGTCAGCTTCATAGCCGTCGCGCTCCATGCTCAGCCAAGCCAGGCACTGGCCGTCGGCCGAGAAGGCAGGCATTGTGTCGTAGCCCATCATGCCCTCGGTCAGGTTGCGCGTCTCGCCGCTCTCGGTGTCGTAAGCAAACAGGTCTGAATTGGTCGACACGGCATATTCCAGACCCGTTTTCTTGCGCGAAACGTACACCAGAGTTTTGGAGTCGGGGCTCCATGCGAATGATTCGGATCCGCCGAACGGCTTCATCGGCGACTCGAAAGGCTCATCCGCCATGATGTCCTTGGCGCCGCTGGCCTTCTTGCCGTCGAAATCGGCGATGAAGGGGTGGGGGATTTCGGTCACCCATTCATCCCAGTGCTTGTACATCAGGTCGTCCACCACGCGGCCCGTGGCCTTGGGCAGCTCGGGATAGATGTCGGCGGCTGTTCTTGCATACTTCACATTGCCTATCAGCACAACCTTGCTCTCATCCGGCGAGAAAAGGAATCCGCTGATACCACCCTCATGTTCCGTGGCCTGCGTACGGCCCTTCCCGTTTGCATCCATTGTCCAGAGCTGCATTTTCCCGTCATTGTCGGGATACATGAAGGCGATGGTCTTGCCATCCGCCATCCACACGGCGCCGCTCTCGTTCTTGTCCGTATTCGTCAGACGCTTGGGCTGGGCGTTCTCCGTTTCCAGGTCCAGTGTGTACAGGTCCGTATGCGTGGCGTTGGCCTCGAGATCCTCGAAAGAAATTGCGAAAAGAGCCGTCTTTCCGTCAGGCGATACGCTGGGCGCGCTCACACGTCCCAGGGCCTCCAGTGCGTCGATGTTGAAAATACTGTCCTCAGGAGCCGTGAAGGCCGGACGGGGTAGGTCGTTCTCCGTCCCGCTCGTTTCTCCGCTCTGCGAGCACGATGCCGTGGCAAGGAGCAACATGGAGGCTGCACCCATCGCGAATGTGTTTGTAAATCGGTTCATTGTTGTTGTATTTTAAGTAGTTATTTTGTTGCATGGAATTCTATCAGGCCGGGCATCGACGTTGTCTGCACCTTCCCGATTGTCAGCCCGAAATCCTTGGCTGCCCGTTCCAGTATCGTGCGGTATGTCGTGCACATCGAGCCAACGAAACTCACAGGCTGCGACTTATAGTCGTAGAAAGCGATATTCCGTTCAAAAAAGTCCATAAAGCCATCATATACAAGTTTGTATGCATATTCGTCTTCAGTCTCCTTTGCCAGAAAGCCAGCATATTTGGCCAGCGAGCGCGCCGGAAGCGGCGATGAATACACGTCATCCATCAGCTTGTTAGGCGTCACGGAGAACTTCTCGAAAAACTTCTCGGAAAGCGGGCGGGGTGCAATGCCTTTGAGCACATCCGCTATGAAGCGCTTGCCAAGCGACGACCCCGAGCCCTCGTCACCGAGAATGAAGCCCAGCGGTGCAACGTTCTTCACGATTTCAGTGCCGTCGTAATAGCACGAGTTGGAGCCCGTGCCCAGGATGCAGGCCAGTCCGCTGTCACGAACGAGCAGCCCGCGCGCGGCTCCTAAAAGGTCGGAATTCACTGTTGCAGGCGTCTTGAACTGCGCCACAAGCGACTGCTCGACAGTTTTCATTTTATCCTGTGTGCTACAGCCCGCGCCGTAGAACCACACGTGTTCCCAGCGCCGCTTGAAGAATGCATCCGGAAGTTCAAGCCGGATACTGTGGGATATTTCTCGTCGCGATAGAAAGTAGGGATTTAGGCTGGTCGTGAATGCCCGTTCTACTACATCATGGCCATCCACAAGAGCCCATTCTGTGCGAGTATTGCTGCTGTCGGCTATAATTTTAAGCATCTTGATTGTCTGTTTGAGTCATTTTCAGAAATTCGTCCTCACTTATCACAGGCACTCCGAGAGCCTGCGCCTTCTCAAGTTTGGCCGGTCCCATGTTCTCGCCGGCCAGCACGAACGATGTCTTCTTGGATATGGATCCGGCGTTCTTTCCGCCGTGTTTCTCGATTAGTTCCTTGTATTCGTCACGCGAATGATGCTGGAAAACTCCGCTTATCACGACCGTTTTTCCGGCAAGCGTATCGCTTAGAGCTCCGGCCCCTTCATCCTCGGGCATCTCGAGCTGCACGCCTGCGGCCCGCAGCCGCTCGATGGACTCCACGTTTACAGGCGTCGCGAAATACTCCAGTATGCTCTCGGCTATGCGTGGCCCCACGTCCTCTATCGCTTCAAGCTCCGCCTGCGACATTGTCATCAGGCGGTCTATCGATCCGCATGATTTCGCAATTTTCTTTGCCGTGGTTTCGCCTACGAACGGAATGGACAGCGCGTACACCACTCGTTCGAATGGCACTTCCGTGCTCTTCCGTATTCCTTCCACAACTCTTTCCGCGCTCTTTTCCGCAAAGCCCTCGATCGTCATCAGCTGATCAGCGGTCAGAGAATATAGGTCGGCGAAATTTCTCACGAATCCCGCTTCGTAAAGTGCACGGGCTGTCTCCTCCCCGATGCCGTCAATATTCATCATGCGGCGACCCACGAAATGCTCTATCCGGCCCACAATCTGAGGCGGACATCCCCACTTGTTCGGGCAAATCCATGCAGCCTCCCCGTCCACGCGCTCGAGTCGTGTGCCGCAGGCAGGACAGTGGCTCACGAAACGCACCTTGGCGGCTCCCGGCACACGCGCGGCTTCGTCCACGCCTGTAATTTTAGGAATGATTTCGCCGCCTTTCTCTACATACAGCGCGTCACCCTCGTGGATATCCAGCGCGTTCATGATGTCCTCGTTATGCAGCGAGGCTCGTTTCACGATTGTACCGCTCAGAAGCACCGGCTCCAGATTGGCCACCGGCGTGATAATCCCCATGCGCCCCACATCGAAGCTCACGAAACGCAGTGGCGTCAATGCTCTCTCTGCTGCAAACTTATATGCCACGGCCCAGCGGGGCGACTTGGCTCGCAATCCGAGCTCCTGCTGCTGGGCAAGATTGTTCACCTTGAACACAAGCCCGTCTGTGGCAACCGGCAGTGCATGGCGTGCCTCATCCCAGCGTCGGATATATGCGTCCACCTCGGGAATATCGTGCAGCAGGGTCATCGCATCGCTCACCTTGAATCCCCACGACCGCACCGCCTGCATGGCTTCGAAATGAGTTGCATATGGCAGGTCCTCGCCCAACAGATAGTAGAAGTATGCATCAAGTCCGCGACGGGCAACCTCTGCCGAGTTCTGAAGCTTGAGCGTGCCCGCTGCCGCGTTGCGCGGATTGGCAAACAGGCTCTCGCCCGCTTCCTCGCGCTGGGCGTTCAGGCGGTTGAAAGCTTCCCAAGGCAGGACGATCTCTCCGCGTAGTTCGAAAAACTCGGGCCACCCTTCTCCCTGAAGCACCAGCGGAATCGAACGTATGGTGCGCACATTGTCCGTCACCTCATCGCCCTTTTCGCCATCACCTCGCGTTACGGCCCGCACCAGGCGGCCATGTTCGTAGATAAGCGAGATTCCCGTACCGTCGAATTTCAGTTCTCCGCAGAGCGTGGTATCTGCCGTGCCCGTTAGTTTGTCCACACCACGCACCCATGCATCCACCTCCTCGATTGAATATGTATTGGCCAGCGAGAGCATGGGATACACATGGGCCGCCTGCGTGAAGCCCTTGGCGATATCCGACCCCGGGCGCTGTGTCGGCGAGTTCGGATCGAATGCCTCGGGGTGTCGCCCCTCAAGCTCTTCCAGCCTGCGCATGAGTATGTCGAACTCCCGGTCGCTTATCCGGGGCTCGTTCTCCACATAATAGTGGCGGTTATGTAGGTGCAGCTCGTTCCTGAGCCGTTCTATTTCTTTAAGTTCGTCCATGATTTGGATGTGGATGAAGTATTGCTTTTTAAAGTCCCGATACCTTATCGGGATTGCGGGCGATGAAGTCTTTCCACGACTTCGGCCCTTTGGCTATAGCCGGCTTGCCCGATTCATAAAAGTGGCACAGTGCGGCTGCAAGTCCGTCCGTGGCATCGAGTTTGGTGTCAAGCGCTTCGGCCGGAATGTTGAGAATCCTTCGAAGCATCTCGCATACCTGCTCCTTGGAGGCGGCGCCGTTGCCGGTAATGGCCATCTTTATTTTTCGAGGTTCATACTCGGTGATAGGAACGTCACGGGCTATGGCAGCAGCGATAGCCACGCCTTGTGCGCGTCCCAGCTTAAGCATACTCTGCACATTTTTGCCGAAGAAGGGAGCCTCGATTGCAAGTTCGTCGGGTAGGAACTCCTCCACGATTTCAGTTACGCGGCGGTGGATGTGGCTTAGCCTCATGTAGTGATCACCTGTCTTAGTCAGCTCGATGATTCCGAGGCTGATCAGACGCGGCGTTTTGCCGTAAATACCCAGTACGCCGTATCCCGTGACATTTGTCCCGGGGTCGATTCCCAGTATTATTCGGTCGGCTTTTTCTACAGCTTCGAGCATCAGCGTATTACGTCAAGTATTGTTGTGAAATAAAGAACCTTCTCGCCGTGGCGCTTGAAGAGCATACGGAAAAGTTGAGGCAGAAGTTCGTCGTGATATTTCCTCATGGCCTCACCGGTTGGCGCGCGGAATTGAAGCGCGAAATTCGTCCCTTCCGGCTCTTCCTCGCTTTTCGGAGCGTTCACGCGCGTAAGCACAGGCGAATGCATATCCGTTTCCTTTTCCACCATGCAGATAAAGTCCTCGATTTCCGATGGGAACTGCTTCTCCAGCGAGGACTCGACAAGGAATGTAGTATTTACAAGATGCATATTTCTTAAACCCTTAGTTGCGGGCCTTGCCCTTCTTTGATCCGAAATAACGGAAGACAAATCCGACGTGGTGCACGAGGGTAGGGAACAGACCGTAGTAATACGTCATGATTCTGAAGCGCTCCCACAGAGAGGCGCGTCGGTTCCGGGTTGTCATGCCTTCGTTAAGATACTCGATAAGAGGCTCATCGCCCAGGTAGACATTGCGGCGCGAATGCTGCAGACAGCGCACACACCAGTCGTAGTCGGCCGAAAAGCGATAGAAGGTATTGAATGGCTGGGCTATACGTGCCAGGACAACGAACGCCTGATGGCACACTACCATGCCATCACGGAAGGAGCCCAGTCGCAGCTTTTTCGGAGCGCGCAGATGTCGTTCGCCGGCATATTGCCCGTCGTTGTCGATAAGCATGGTCTGGCCGTAGATTATTCCGGGGAGCACCACTCCGTCCACGGCATCGAGGATCCGTTCTATAGCATTCGTCCCGTGGAGGCGGTCGCCCGCGTTGAGAAACATCACATATTCGCCGTGAGCCAGTTCGAGACCTTTGTTCATGGCGTAATATATTCCCTCGTCAGGCTCGCTGATCGTGCGTCGTCGGGGATTGTCTGTTCTGGCAATCATTTTCAGAGTGCCGTCCGTCGATGCGCCGTCGATTATCAGATGCTCATAAGCATCCTCGCGCCGCGGATCAATTTCCTGGCGGTCCACGCTCTCAATCGTAGAACGCAAGTTGTCGGCCGCATTGTAGCACACCGTGATTATACTTAGCAGCGGCTTGTGTTCGCTTTGACCCTGATTCATTTTGTGTCGTTGTTTACTTTCAGTCGCTCAATAAAGTTGTTTATATTGCTGTCTGCTTCAGGCGTGTTTATGCGTGCTCGCATGGAAACTCCGAAATTCCTCGGCTGTTTACCCGGCAGGCAATCGGAGAGAAGGTCTTCGGATGCGGCCTCGGCCACTTCCCACGACACCACCTGATCCGCCGTGACTCCCGGCAGGAATGGCTGGGTGTCGCCGCCCATTCGCGAACTTTCAAGAGAGGCAAGTGGCACAGCTCTTCGCATGAGCACGCCTCCGGATTTTTCCGATCCGAAACAGATTGCGTATCCGCCTCCGCCCGTCGTGGCGGCGAATACAGGACACGTATCCTCGCGTGTCAGCATCACGCCGCGCTGTATGTCGCGCACCTTCTGGAGCTCGCTTAATTTGAATTTCATGACTCTGCCATTATCGAATGCCACGAACAGCCATCCGTCCTCCGCCTCATGGGAAGGAACGGTAAGCGCCAGATGGCAATCCGGCTGTGTATCACGCCATGTGTCCGTTCGGTCAAGTTCAAGTTTGCCGTCGGATGTGAAGTACAGGTAGAACTGAGGCTGTACGAATTTATCCTGATGCGAGTGAAGGATAATGGTCTTCCAAGCCGATGTGCTCATTTGCTCTGCCGCAGCTTCTTCTTCCGCGAACACATCGGTCGCTTTCGCGCTTTCTTTTGCTGCCGTTTTGGCTTCCGCCGGGCTTGCGGTGTGTGCTGAGTCCGCGTGCAACCGTGCCTTGGTAGCTTCCTGTTCCGCCTTTTCCTTCTCGATGCGAAGGGCATTCTCGTGTTCGCGGCTTATTCGTTCACGCTCGCGCTCGAAAACTTCGATCTTGGATGCATCCCGCAGCTCGATGGTTGAAGTAGATGTGCGCACGAACAGTTTTCCGTTCAGAAGCACGGGTTCGTATGATGGCTCGACGGCAACGGTGATTACGTCCTTGCCAAGCTTTACGGCTTCATCGTCAAGTCCTATGCGCACCTTGCGGCTCACGGCTTCATTGAAGTTATGACGAACGAGATTCTCAAGCATAAGGGCAAGCGATGCACTGTCGCTCACGGAGAATAACTTATCGCCCACATTCACCTTCTTGCGCTTGCGGTAGAAGTCCATATCCTCAGGCAGCCCGCAGGCATATCCGCGGTCGTTCACGCCGATATATAGTGTTCCACCGGTGGAATTGAGGAAGCCTGCAATGATATGCAGGAGTTCGAATTGCTGTTCCTCGAGATTCTCCACACTTTTTTTCCCGGCCTTGACAGCAGGGTAGACTGTGGAGCTCTTGAATTCCGTGTACTGGCTCTCCGAACCATAGTATTTGCTCGTCGGCGTCTCGTAGTTCACCTTCAGGAGGCTCTTTATGCGGCGTCGGATGCTTTCTGCTATCCCGGGTTCGTCCTGACATGTTAGACTCACGAGCGTATACGAAAGCGCCAGTTTCACAAGATTCTTTTCCAGTTCGTTGTGCGGATGTGCGAGTATGCTTTCGAGAGTTTCCACGGCCTCTCTCTTGCCCATCATGTCCACAATGTCAAGCCTGCGGTAGAGATTTTCAAGCAGAGGCCTGCCCTCGACTTTAGGTTTCAGTTCTTTCAGTTCCTCGGGGTCCACACGGTCATTTGTTGCGAAGAATTGTGTAAGGTTCAGCAAGGCGGCATGCGTGCTCATCTCCTCGGCAAGCTCTTTATTGTCAGCCAGGATGGCAAGCAGGCGACCGTAGTGCACATAGTCGAAAGCCGTTACGAGATTCTCCTCGACAAGAGCCTTGAATCTGAACAGACGCGCAAGTTCCTCCACGTCTTCTCGCATCAGCAATTCTTCCGGCTCGCGCATCAATTCATCATCGCCTTCTTCATCCTCGTCGTCATAAAACGGCGTCGAAGCCTCAAGCCCGGCGAATAAGTTTTTAAGGATTTCCGCGTTTGTGAACCCTTCTGTCGGTGAAAAATCAATGATTTCACCTTCGTATGCTCCGCGTTCGGTGAGTCCGAGATAGCGGAACGACACCGTGGCGCCGCTTTTGGGATTGATGTGCTGTGGGTCATTCAGGAAAAGACCGCGCCCCGTCTCGCATACGCCGCTGAAGCGCTGGCCAACCTGGCCCGTAACTCCGGCCTCGTATATCTCGCCCACGGACATCTGATCGCGCAGATAGTCGTCCACTATCTCACGTAGGGTAAATTCATATTTCCCGTCGTCCGTGATTTCCTTTACCATCGCATCGAGGATATAGCCCCGGCCATTGTGGCTCCATGTCTTGCGGTCGGCATTGCGCACGGTATATCCCACGATGTCTTTGCGACTGATTATGCCCTCGACATTATGGTAGCCTTCGCTAAGCACGCGACAGCTGAATATGGGAGTATCCTCCTGAGCTGTATTGACTCCGGTCAACTCGACCTTTACGCACTCGTCCACCATAGGCATCCGCAGTCGCTCCTTGGATTCCACGGTGGCGGCCGGTTTTTCCAGTCGGTCGAATAGTGTCCTTTCAGCTTCGGCCCACCATGCGGAGCGCTCCTTGAGCTTGCTTATTGCAGCTCGCCCGGGTGCCGACAGGCCCTCAAGTGATATCTGGGGATTAAGCCATGGCATCCATCCGTCGGGGATGGCCTCAAGATCGCAATCGCCTCTGCCAGCGCGTTGCAGACGCAGGCCTTTGGAATTGACAGTGAGTTGCACGTGGCCGTTGCTGTAGGTCTGTGCAATCTGCCCCGCAACCTTGGCATCTTCCTTTTCAACATCCCTTGAGGCGCGTGCAAGCATGACCATGGGATGTTTCAGATTGTCGAATGTATATGCCGGCGGAAAATGGTCGTTGTTCGTGAGTGCAAGAAAACTCTTGTTGAGCAACACATCCGAGTCTTTTTTGCTGACAAGAGATGCATAGCGATAGAAAAGCGAGCGAAGGCGTGGCGCGTATTCTTCGGGGAGACCGTCCTGTCCGGCAATGAGCAGTTCGAGAGCAATAGCTGTCAGCAGGTTGCCTATACGAGCGCGCTCCTCTGGACTTTCGACCTGCGGAAGATTCTCGATGGCTTCGCGTGCGAGGTTGATGTATATGTCGAATTGTTCGACGAATGCCTGTCGGAAAGGCTCGCGCTGCCAGTTGGAAAGCTTGCGCTCGAATATAAGAGCGAAAATACGGTCGAGATTGGTCTGTACTTCATGTGGAAATAACCGGAAAATAAGCATCAGAATCGCGAACTGACGCGATGGATGGTATATGAATCCTGATTTCTGCAGTCGGCCAAGCAGCGAAGAGATAAATTCTTCATGCCGGCCTTCGCGCACCAACTCAAGCGTAAGCGCGTAGGGCTTGATATTCTCAACTATGGTTGTGAGCATATCCTGTTTTTGCTGACGCTCGTCATCGCTGAGTAGATTCAGAAAGGCCGAACGTTCAAGCAGGAACAAGCCCAGCGCCCGGACCACACCAACCACTCGCTCGAGTATTTTCTTCCCCCTGTCCGTACGCGCCTGCATAAACCACTCCGGCATAAGCTTGTTGGTAAGTGTCAGGGCGGTCAGTGGCCACGACGTGTAATCGCCGTCAATTTCATCCTGAACGGTTTTCAGTTCCGGACGCGAATACAGAAGCCTGCGATAATATATTCTTTCCCGAGCTGAAAGACCGAGCCCGTCACATACTTCTTCGAACGTATAGAAAGGATAGTCCGTCTGCTCGCGGACATATTTCAAATTCAGTTTGCCGTTTCGTGCCCGATAGAAGCTGCCTTTCACGCGTTGGCCCTTATGGAACTGCACCCCTTCAGTCTTTTTCAGGCGATACCGAAGGCCGTATTCGTCGCCTACGGTCATATACTCTTCTCCGTCCTGCGAAGGAACAAGCACCGTAAAATCAAATATTTCTCCCGTTCGGTCGGCTTCCGAATAAAGCTCTTCCACATAGTTTTCAATTATATGCCCGAGCACCGGTGTGCCTTCGTCATCAAAACCGCGGACCCTGCATTTCAAATATGACGGTTCTGTATAATTTTCCCTTTGAAACTTAATGCGTTCGAGTTTTACTAACCGTTCATCCCCGTCGATATTCGCTTTAAGATAGATGTATCGGTCTTCTGCCTCAAGCGGTTTAACTACTGGGAATAAATATTCGTTATCGGTTTCGTACAGCATAGTCTTTGCGGAATTTATTATATTTCCGCAAAGATACGAAAAAAACACCTGCCACTTTATGGCCCGTCCATTTTTTTTTACTAATTTCGCAATCGCTAAAAACTCCCAAGCTTCAATTCGTCGAAATGATAGTCATAGGCATTGCCGGAGGCACAGGTTCCGGAAAAACTACGGTCGTAAGAAAAATTATTGACTCCTTTCCCGCCGGTGAGGTTGCGGTGATTCCGCAGGATTCCTATTACAAGGACTCCAGTCATATCCCTCCCGAGGAAAGAAGCAAGATCAACTTCGACGAACCTGCCGCAATAGAGTGGCCTCTGCTGGTGCGTCATCTTGCGGAACTCCGCGAGGGAAAGACTATACAGATGCCCACGTATTCTTACCTTACGTGCACCCGTCAGGAGGAGACCGTGGAAGTGCGTCCTGCTGATGTGGTGATTGTAGAAGGTATTCTCGTGCTTTGCGATCCCGTGCTTAGGACCATGATGGACGTTAAGGTGTTTGTTGATGCCGATGCCGATGATCGTCTCATTCGTGTCATTGCCCGCGACTGCATTGAGCGCGGACGTACGCCGCAGATGGTAATTGACCGTTACGAGGAAGTGTTGAAGCCTATGCATTGCCAGTATATCGAACCCTCAAAACGTTTCGCCGATCTCATTGTCCCGCAGGGCGGCAGCAATATTGTGGCCATCACGCTTCTCACTGACTATATCGAATCGCGTCTGCGCCGTAAATAATCTCCAAATTACTCAAGTATTGCCCGTGGAAATTCACATGCCTACTTCCGACGAGTCCGGCGACAAGCATGCCAAGGACATCCCGCAGCCTTTCACCTTGCAGAGTGCTATTTTTGGGGACGATAGGCCGCTTGTGCCGGAGCCTGAGCCTAATGGAACCCTCCGCACGGATAATCTCGTAAAAACCTATGGAAAGCGTACGGTTGTAAATCACGTGAGCATCAAGCTGGAGCAGGGCGAGATTGTAGGCTTGCTCGGTCCGAACGGTGCGGGCAAGACCACGACATTCTATATGACAGTAGGCCTTATACGGCCTAATCAGGGACGTATTTTCCTTGATGATCTCGACATCACTTCGATGCCCATGTACCGTCGCGCGCAACTCGGCATCGGCTATCTGCCGCAGGAAGCTTCCGTGTTCCGCAAGCTTACGGTTGAAGACAATATCCGCGGTGTCCTGCAGATGACAGGCAAGCCTCTTGAATATCAGCGTGAGAAACTCGAGAGCCTGATCACGGAATTCCGTCTGCAGGGCGTGCGCCATAATCTTGGCGACCGTCTTTCCGGCGGAGAACGTCGTCGCACGGAGATTGCCCGTTGTCTTGCCATCGATCCTCGTTTCATAATGCTTGACGAACCCTTTGCCGGTGTGGACCCAATTGCCGTAGAAGACATCCAGAGTGTGGTCTACAGCCTTAAGAAGAAAAATATAGGCATTCTCATCACCGACCATAACGCGCAGGAGACCTTGCACATCACCGATCGTGCATACCTTCTTTTCGAAGGCCGCATTCTGTTTCAGGGAACATCCGAAGAACTTGCCGAGAATCCTATTGTTCGAGAAAAATATCTGGGACGCAATTTCGTCTTCTATCGCAAGCAATTCGAAGAATAGGCGAATGTGCAGGCAGTAATAAACACAATAGGCCGCGGACGTTTGCGTCCGCGGCCTATTGTATAAAAAAGCCACACCAAAGGATGCGATGAAACTCCGAAAAGACAGGATTTGAGTGCCCGCCGCCCTTTGTAATCCGCCTGGTCCCCTGATGGGACACTCACCCCGAAGGGTGGGTTGGGGCCCGCCATCGGACGGTCAAGCTTGTCTCGGGATTTCAGATAGATTTGAAGAGTTTCCCAATCAACTTTGATGTGGTATATTTCATGCGCCATATTGTGGCAGCCATGTTTTGTCAATGTTCAATCGCCGTGGTATCAAACTTCGGTAGCTTGTCCTCGGCTTTCATTTATGTAACGCAAAAATACAATTTTTGGTTCAGATATCCAAATTTCTTGCTCTATTTTTTGTCACGAAAAGAAATTTTATTACCTTTGTATGTCGTATAACATAATTCTACATCACTTATACACTATTTTTCACAGAAAAGCCCCCCATTCGCATGCTACGCAAAGCTTTAGAAAAGGTAATAAATGAGGATATGGCCGAAATCTGGTCTATTCTTTCTCCTGAGGAGAAGCGTGTTATCACGGATAACCTTACTTTTCATTCCTTCAAGAATAATCAGCTTATTTATGCCGAGGGTGATGAGCCCGAGTTTCTGTGGTGCCTTTTCAAAGGGAAAGTCAAGAAGACCAAGAAGGGAGTGGGCGACCGTGTTCAGATTCTGCGTCTCATTCGCCCGGTGCAGTACTTCGGTTACAGGGCTTATTTTGCCGAGGAGACATATGTGTCCAGTGCGAGTGCGTTCGAACCCTCGATTCTTGGAGCTCTTCCGCTGCATATCGTCAAGGATATAATTCAGAAAAACATCAATCTCGCTTGGTTTTTTATTCGCGAGCTCTCCCACAATCTCGGCGGTTCCGACACGAAGATCGTCAATCTTACGCAGAAACACATCCGCGGGCGCCTCGCAGAGGCTCTGATGGTGCTTCTTGACAGCTATGGCTATGAGGATGACGGCGCTACGCTCAATATCTATATGTCGCGAGAGGATCTCGCAAACCTTTCGAATATGACCACGGCCAATGCCATCCGCACGCTATCGGCTTTCGTGGCCGAGCACATACTGCTGGTCGACGGTCGCAGAATAAAAATTATAAACGAGGCCGCGCTCCGTAAGGTCAGCAAGTTCGGATAATTTTTCCGTTATCCGTACGAGGCAACTCGTCTTTATAGATTATAGTCTTCGGCAAGCGGCGTCTGTCCGTCACGACGGAGGCTATTTTTTCTTCCAGATCCGGGATTCCATCGCCCTCGACAACCAGCACGACAGCCGAGCCCCACGTCTCGTCCGGATGCCCGCAGACATAATATTCCCTTCCCGGCAGCGCGGGAGCATATTCTTTCTCAAGTTCTTCAGGATGAAGCTTCAACCCTCCTGACACAATGGCATTGTCCGCACGTCCTTTGAAGAGGAAGTGGCGGTCGTCAAGCAATTCCACACAATCATTAGTAACAAGCCGTTGCCACGAAAACCGGTCCGACAGTATGCAGAGACATCCTCTTTCATCTGTCTCAAATCTTATTCCGGGCATAGCCTCGAATGGTTGCGACTCATCATCGCACACCGGACGCAGCGCTACATGCGAGCATGTTTCCGTCATTCCATAGCTTTCCCATGCCCGCAATCCGGAGTCGAGAAGCATGCGCCTTTGAGCGCGTGTCATGGAAGAACCTCCGACAAGTATATTTTTCAAGCCCGAGAAAATGGAATGCTGTGAAACCAGCGAGGGTATTTGCGCCGGCACTATGGCGAGAAGATCAAGCGGAAGCACATCCGCAAGCCTCAATTCACGCGACACGTCTATGGCCACATGCTCGCATCCGGCCTCCAGCGCACGGACAATCATCATTTTCCCGGCAATATAGTCGGCTGAGAGTGAGGCAGCAATACGTGACTGCTTGTTTAAACCGAAGAATTCCACCGTGGCACGGGCAGAGGCCTTCATATCATCTTTGGGCAGCCGTATCTCCTTTGGCTTTCCGGTAGAACCGGAGCTATGGGCAAAAATGAAGTCAGTATCCGAATGCCATTCGTTTAGGAATGCATCAATCTTTTGACGTGAGTCCATCGTTGTATAATTTTTCACCTCTGAGCATCATGTGTGTCGGAGTATTGTTGGCATAAAGTTGTCCCGTGCCGAGGCCCTGTGGAAGGGTGGGGCGCTTGGCCGCTACCCATTGTGCTATGGCATTCAGTCCGACATTGGATTCCAGCGCCGATGTGGCCCACCAGCCGATGTTCCTTTTCTCAGCCTCTGAAATCCAGCTGTCAGCACCGGCGAATCCTCCGCATAGCGTTGGCTTCAGAATGATGTATTGAGGTTTTATAGCATCCAGAAGAGCGGCGGACGCGGCTTCCGTGCGACAACCTATCAATTCCTCATCCAGCGCGATTGCTATGGGGCTTTCGCGGCATATCCGTGCGCTCTCCTCCGCTTGGCACGCAGCTATAGGCTGCTCCAACGAGTGAATGTCGAAATTGCTTAAGCGGTCAAGCCTTTGCAGTGCGTTCCGGGGTGTGAAGCTTCCGTTGGCATCAAGGCGTATTGTCAGATCGCTTGCAGCATACTCCTGTCGTATGGCTGCAAGAATCTCGCATTCCTCCTCGAAGTTTATTCCTCCTATCTTGAGTTTCAAAACCGAAAATCCCGCGTCTATCTTTTCGCGCACACGCCGGAGCATAGTTGCCTTGTCGCCCATCCATACGAGTCCGTTAATCACTATTCCTTCGCGGCCGTCCACCCATGGACCCGCACCCGGGAAGAGGCATCCGTCAGTGCTCTCGAGGTCTCGCAATGCGGTCTCGAAGCCCATTCTTATGGAGCTGTAAGGGCAGTCCGGAGCTTCGTGCGGATGCGCGCAGTAGTATTCGAGCAGGGATGTATAGTCCGGCCGATCGTCAGCCGACAGTCCGCGGAATAGGGCGCATTCACCCCTCCCCGTGCGTCCTGTTTCAGAATCGTACAGGGTCACGAAATACGTTTCCTTTTCCCACATTTTCTCGCGCGACGTGCGCGCCTCGAAAAGAAAACGCAGCACGTAGCGCTCGTAGCGGCCCTCATGCATGGCTTAGCCCGGGAATTGAGGATAGCTGTCGAAGTCCGGATCGCGCTTTTCAAGGAATGCCCGCGAGCCCTCCTGCGCTTCATCCATCAGATAATACATCAACGTAGCATCGCCGGCAAATTCCATCAGGCCATGCTGGCCGTCGAGCTCGGCATTGAGCGCGCGCTTGATCATGCGAATGGCAAAGGGGCTGCGCTTCATTATGGTCTCGCACCATTCGAGGGTCTCGTCCTCGAGCCGCTCGAAAGGCACGACAGCATTGACCATTCCCATCTGCAGCGCTTCCTGCGCCGTGTACTGTCGGCAGAGATACCATATTTCCCGAGCCTTCTTCTGGCCCACGCATCGGGCAAGATAGCTTGCGCCGAAGCCGGCATCGAAACTGCCTACCTTCGGGCCGGTCTGTCCGAAGCGTGCGTTTTCCGAAGCTATGGAAAGATCGCATATCACATTCAGCACATTGCCTCCACCGATTGAATATCCGTTGACCATCGCTATCACGGGTTTCACAAGCGAACGTATTGCTTTGTGAAGATCCAGGACATTAAGGCGGGGCGTACCGTCTTCGTCGCGATAGCCGCCGCGGGATTTGTAGTTCTGGTCGCCGCCTGAGCAGAAGGCCTTGTCGCCGGCTCCTGTAAGCACCACCACGCGTATATCACTGCGATCGCGGCATATGCCCATGGCGTCAAGCATCTGAGCGTTGGTCTGCGGTCGGAATGCATTGTAGACTTCCGGGCGGTTGATTGTGATTTTTGCTATTCCATTGTAGAATTCAAAGAGTATATCGCTGTACTCCTTTATGCTTGTCCACTCTCGTTTCATTTGAAGTAGTTTAAAAGTGTAGCCGCGGATTGTTCTCCGGGCGTGAGTATATTCAGTATTATCGGCGAAGTGCTTTCGCGGAAGAATTCCGGCAGGACCGCAGCCAGTTCGTCTTTGGATTTAGCCTCCATGTAACGGAATCCGTATCCATCGGCAAGCGCGCGCAGGGGAAGGCGCGGGCATGCCACGAATGCCTTCTCCAGCTCGGGCAGTTCCCGCGTGGTTGGGATGAATCTGAAGATGCCGCCGCCGCCGTTATTAAGCACAGCCATACGGAAAGATGCCGGAATATCATTCATCGCAAGTGCCCCGATGTCATAGGCGGCACTCATGTCGCCGGTAAGCAGGAGCGTCGGCTCGGCGGCGGTCTGTGCGAAGCCTATGGCTGTGGATGTGCACCCGTCAATGCCGCTCACACCGCGGTTGCAATGCACTGTAGCAAACTTCTCATAGCTTTCGAAAAGCTGCACGTAGCGCACGGCTGTTCCGTTGCTTGCCTGTAGATTCCACCCGGCCGGGGCCCCGTCCAGAAGCATATGCACGCCTGAAAGGTCGCTCCAGGGCGCAGCTTCGGCCTCACGCTCCGAGCTCCCGCATCGTGCGGCTTCCCGCCATGCCTTTGCGAACTCGCCATCTCTTTTGGACGGCAATTGTGCCACAGCCCGCAGGAAATCGCAGGGGTTCATCTCTATGCGCGCCTGCAGCCCTTGGAAGCAATCCACCGCATGATCGTTATAGCCCACGCTCCAGAAGCGTGCGCCGCGGGCATTGCGTCGCAGGAAGGACTTCACATGTCGCGAAAGCAATGCCCCTCCCATGGTCACTACCAGTTCCGGAACATAATCCGCTTCCAGGCGGCGGCGCGTCCCACGCAAAGTCGCATCCACGCATCCGAGCACGTTTTCCGACATGCAATGCACGTTCGACTGCGCTTCCTTGAGCACCACACATCCGCTGCGGGCCAAATCGTCAAGCAAAACGGAGAGCTCTGTAGCCGGCTGTGTGAAACCAACCACGATAAGCACTTTGCCGGCCTCGGCAAAGTCTCTCGCAACTTTAGTCGGCACAGAGCCTCCGTATGCATATATAGTATCTATTCGTTGCCCCTTGACGCGTGGCGTATCCTCGGGAATTAAATCCACCAGCGGCTCGCCAAGCTGAAGGTTGATGTGCACGGGTCCTTTCACCGGCCCGCATATCGCAGTCGACAGAACATCGTTGAGCCGGCGGTTCAGCCACCATGGTCCGTCCTTGCCGGCATAAATGCTTTCACTCACATCCAGTGTAGCACGCACGATATTGTTCAGCGCTCCCGGTTGGCGGATGGTCTGTGAGTCGTCCTGATCGATCCACTCTGCCGGTCGGTCCGCACTTACCACAATCAGCGGGATACGCCGGTAATACGCTTCAGCCACAGCCGGAGCATAATTGAGCAAGGCTGTCCCGGACGTGCACACGACAGCCACCGGTTCATCCGATGCAAGGGCCATACCCAGAGCGGCGAACGCAGCGGAGCGCTCGTCGATCACAATCCGGGTTCGGAAAGCCCCGGAGCGTTCCACAGCCACGATGATAGGGGCATTGCGTGAGCCCGGTGAGAGCACCACATTCCGCACGCCATATTGCTCGAGAAGGTCGCAGACCATGAGGCAGCTGTCCTTGGATATTCGTCTTCCGGTCGTCTTTTCTGTCATATTTGTCCTTTCTGCCAACAAAATTAGTAATTATTGTGTTAACTTTGTATAGCGATTCACACATTATGCTCAGAAAAATTATTGTATCATCAATCATCGTTGCTTCTGCTGGCGTATCTGTATGTTCCGATACTCCGGAAATAGCTCCGGAATATCAGGCGCCAGACACAGTTGCCGCCCTTATTGCGGAAGCTCCTGCGCCTGAATTGTCGGATTCGCTCGCCGCATTGCCATTTTATAGAAAAGGTATCATCGGCAAGGTCTACGACTACTTCGATTCCTCCAACGATGTGCACGAGGAAAAAGACTTTGATATCAGTTTCATCGGCGGACCATACTATTCCTCCGATACCAAATTCGGCCTCGCTCTCGTTGCTGCCGGACAATACCGTCAGGATAAGGAAGACAAGTCCATCCCCATGAGCGATGTTTCCCTGACGGCCCGTGCCACCACGAGCGCCTTTTTCGAGCTAAGTCTCGACGGCAACCATATATTCCCCCGCGACCGACAGCGTCTCACGTATTCCGTCAGCATTAGCTACGTGCGCTCACATTTCTGGGGTATCGGATACGATATGGCCTCGAATAATGATAACGATTCCAAATATAAGTATGTATGCTCGCGCGCCAATGCCACATACTTCTGGCGTATCGGCAAACGATTCTATATTGGCCCGCAGGCAACTTTCGACTATATCAACGGAAGTGACTTCGAGAAGCCCTGGCTGCTCGAGGGCGAGAGCGACCGCACCTTCAACGTCGGTCTCGGATTTGCCGCCCAGTTCGATACCCGCGACAACCTCACAGCCCCTACACACGGCGTGAGCCTGCGCATCGACCAGCGCTTCAATCCCCGTTTCCTTGCAAATAAATACGCATTCTCCCTGACGGAGCTCACCCTTAGCACTTATTCACCTTTGTGGAAGGGTGGTGTGCTCGCCTTTCAGTATCATACAAGACTCACCTACGGCAATACGCCTTGGGGACTGCTCTCGACATTCGGAGGCAGCCACAACATGCGTGGCTACTTCGAGGGCCGCTATCGCGACAAGATGGAAATGGATGCCACTCTCGAACTCCGTCAGCACGTCTGGCGCCGCAATGGTGTCGTGGCATGGTTTGGAGCCGGCTCCGTCTTTCCCAAGTTCTCCGCCCTCCGCGCCCGCATGGTGCTTCCCAGCTGGGGCGTCGGCTATCGTTGGGAGTTCAAGAAGAATATGAATGTCCGTGTGGATGTCGGATTCGGCCGACACGAAAAGAGCTTAAATTTCAGTATCAATGAAGCATTCTGATCCAATGACCAAGAATACATATCCCCGTGTTGCCGCAGTGTTGATGTGGCTTCTCCCGCTGTTGCTTATCGTGCCTAATGTCGCTTTGGACATTACAGAGATGTCCTATTCGGCGTGGGCCCGAATCACCAATGTTTTCCTCCCGCTGGGCCTCTATCTCCTTGCTGCGGCATGGGGCCCTCGCATAGGGCGGAAGATCCTCTTTTTCATACCGGTAATGGTGCTTTGCGCCTTTCAGATCGTGCTCCTGTTCCTATATGGCGAGTCAATTATTGCCATAGACATGTTCCTGAACGTCCTCACCACCAACGTGCATGAGGCCGGAGAACTCCTTATCAATCTTGGCCCGGCCATACTCACGGTGCTGGCCCTTTATCTCCCTCTGATTTTTGCCGGAATTTGGGCGGCAGCCCGTGGCGCTCGTATTCCTGCGAGGGTGATGGCTCTCGGACGCCGTGTGTCAGTGCTCGCTCTCCTGATTGGTCTGGTATCATTTGGGCTTGCGTTCACCTCCCCCGGAGGATATAGACCGCTGCGCCAGCTTTTCCCGGCCAATGTCGTGTCCAATATGTTTTCTGCTGTCGACCGTAGCGCCATCTCGTCTGCTTATCCCGAGGCATCGGCCTCCTATCGCTTCAATGCGCTTGATGCAGACTCTATCGCTGCCGACTCGGCGCAGATTGTCGTTGTCGTTATAGGCGAGACATCGAGGTCCAACCATTGGAGTCTTGGAGGATACGGCCGTCCTACGACCCCGAGACTTTCTTCGTGCTCCAATCTTGTCTTCTTCCCCAAGGCGCTAAGTGAGAGTAATACCACGCACAAGAGCGTGCCTCTGATGCTCTCCCACCTCACGGCATCGGAGTTCGGAGATTCCGCTTACGTGGCCGGTTCAATCGTCGATGCCTTCAACGAAGCCGGATATTCCACAGCCTGGATTTCAAATCAGGCTCACAACCACTCGCTCATCGACTACTACAGTCAGCGAGCAGGACACATGGAGTATATTTGCGACGACACTATCCCGCACAACGAGACCGTGCAGGATACGGAGCTTGCCCTAAGACTCGGAAAACTGATCGAAGCCAAGCCAACAGGCAAGCTTTTCGTGGTTCTGCATACATATGGATCCCACTTCAATTATAAGGAACGTTATACGGCTGAGGACACTCGCTTCACGCCGGACGACGACGTGTCGGCCAACAGCGCCAACCGCGATCAGCTCGTCAATGCCTACGACAATTCCGTCCTTGCCACTGATCGCGCCCTTGATTCCATAATTGAAGTGCTTCGGCGCTCGTCGCGTCCCTCCGTGCTCGTCTATGCCTCCGACCATGGCGAAGACATTTTCGACGATTCGCGCAATCGGTTCCTGCATGCCTCGCCCTCTCCGACGTATTATCAGATTCATGTTCCTATGTTGGTATGGCTCTCCGACAGCTATGCGTCCGTTCATCCCGATTGCCTTGCTGCGCTTGAAGCGAATAGAAACAAGAACGTCAGCTCAAGCGAAAGCATGTTCCATACAGTAGCCTCGCTTGCCGGGATATCGGTGCCTGTGCTTGATCAGTCATTGGCTCTTTCGTCGCGCTCCTATCGCGAGCCGGAGCGTCGCTATCTCAATGACTATGACGAGAGTGTGCCGCTGAAGGATAGCGGCTTGCACCCCGAAGATTTCGACAAACTGAACGAAAGGCACATTTCCATTGACTGAATAATTCCATAAAGTTTTCCATTTTATTTTTGAAAGTCCTGATCTTCAGGACTTTCAAATTTTTATGTAGATAAAAAGTTTTCCAAAACGAAAATTTTAATCTTATTTTGCTTGCCCGTTTGAAAAATTTGGTGTAGCTTTGTCCTCGCAAATATAGCACACATTTTCACTTTAAATCATAGACCTTCCCCAACAAAGATGATACAGACAGTAGTAAAGCGCGACGGTCGCGTTGTCGGGTACAACGAAGAAAAAATCAAGGCCGCCATCCGTAAAGCCATGCTCACCACCGAGCTTGGCGAAGACGAGGCTCTCATCAATAAGATTACCGACCGCATCGGATATTCCGGCAAAGAGCGCATGACTGTCGAACAGATACAGGACCTCGTGGAGGATGAGCTCATGCGCAGCCCCCGCCGCGAAGTTGCCAAGCGATATATCGCCTATCGCGACCAGCGCAGTATTGCACGTCGCGCCAAGACTCGTGATATGTTCAACGAGATTATCGAGGCCAAGAACAACGACATCACGCGCGAGAACGCCAATATGAACACCGATTCTCCCGCGGGTATGATGATGAAATTCGCTTCCGAAACCACCAAACCCTTTGTGGACGACTATCTCCTCTCTCCCGAGGCACGCGATGCCGTACGTTCCGGATATATCCATATCCACGATAAGGACTACTATCCCACAAAGAGTCTCACATGTGTGCAGCATCCCCTCGATCGCATTCTCTCTTACGGCTTCATTGCCGGCCATGGTGAGTCCCGTCCCGCAAAGCGAATCGAGACTGCCAGCGTCATCGCCTGCATTTCCCTCGAAACCTGTCAGAACGAGATGCACGGTGGTCAGGCCATTCCCGCATTCGACTTCTACCTTGCGCCTTATGTCCGCAGTTCCTTCATCGAGGAAGTGGACAACCTTTCAAAGTTTGTCGGTCGCGACCTCTCTCATCTCCACCATATACAGCTCAAGGACTTTGAGAAGAAGCCTCTGGAGGGTCTCGAGGGCGATGAACGTCTCCTGCAGCACGCTGTCAACCGCACCGTCAGCCGCGTGCATCAGGCCATGGAAGCCTTCATCCACAACATGAACACGATCCACTCCCGTGGCGGCAATCAGGTTGTATTCTCCTCCATCAACTACGGCACCGACACATCCGCCGAGGGCCGCTGCATAATCCGCGAACTACTCCATTCCACATACGAGGGCGTTGGCAATGGCGCAACAGCCATCTTCCCCATTCAGATTTGGAAGAAGAAGCGCGGTGTGAACTATCTCGAAGGCGATCCCAACTACGACCTCTACCGTCTTGCCTGCAAAGTCACGGCCCGTCGTTTCTTCCCCAACTTCGTCAATCTTGACGCCACCTTCAATCATCACGACAAGTGGCGTGCCGACGACCCCGAACGTTATAAATATGAAATTGCCACGATGGGCTGCCGCACCCGCGTGTTTGAGGACCGCTATGGCGAAAAGACTTCCATCGGCCGAGGCAATCTCAGCTTCACGACCGTCAATATTGTCCGTCTTGCCATCGAGTGCATGAATATCCGCGACAAGGAAGAGCGCATCGCGGCTTTCTTCCGCCGTCTCGACGATGTTCTCGACATTGCCGCACGTCAGCTCGACGACCGTTTCCAGTTCCAGAAGACGGCCCTCGCTAAGCAGTTCCCCCTGCTCATGAGCAAGCTCTGGACCGGCGGGGATGCCCTCGCTCCGGAGGATACCATTGAGCCCGTGATTAATCACGGCACGCTCGGTATTGGCTTCATCGGTCTTGCCGAATGTCTCGTGGCCCTCGTGGGCAAGCATCATGGCGAGAGCGAGGAGGCACAGGCTCTTGGTCTCCGCATAGTCAGCCACATGCGTTCGCGTGCCAATGAATTCTCCGAGAAGTATCAGCACAACTATTCCATCCTCGCTACCCCCGCCGAAGGCCTCTCTGGCAAGTTCACCACCCGCGACCGCAAGAGTTTCGGCGAGATTCCCGGAATCACTGACAAGATATATTATACCAACTCCAACCACGTGCCCGTCTACTACCGCTGCTCCCCGCGCCACAAGGCGGAGGTCGAGGCGCCTTATCACGAGCTCACACGTGGCGGACACATCTTCTATGTGGAAATCGACGGCGACGCCACACATAATCCTGAAGCCATTGCGGACATCGTGGATCTCATGGACAAGAACAATATCGGCTATTGCTCCGTGAACCACAATCGCAACCGATGCATGAACTGCGGTTATGAGGATGCATCCGAAGGTCTCGAGGTTTGTCCCTCCTGCGGTTCCAAGGCAATCGACAAACTGCAGCGCATCACCGGCTATCTCGTGGGCACCACCGATCGCTGGAATACCGCCAAACTTGCCGAGCTCAACGATCGCGTAGTGCACAAATGAGCGCGCTTCGAGTAGTCGATATCGTCGAAGGTACAAGTGTCGACGGCCCCGGTCTGCGCACGTCCATATATCTTGCAGGATGCGCACATCGCTGCCCCGGATGTCATAATCCTTCCACATGGTCCTTCGAAGCCGGACGCGACATGAGTGTCGCTGAGATCCTCGATATAGTGGAGCGCAACGGATACAACGTCACGCTCACCGGTGGCGATCCTCTTTATAGTGCTCAGGCCCTGATTCCGCTTGTCGCTGAACTCCGTGGTCGAGGTTATAATATCTGGTGCTATACCGGCTTCACCTTCGAGGAGCTTATCGCCGGAGGAGAAAGCCTCCCGGCAGGCACGCTTGCTCTGCTCGAAGCACTGGACGTGTTGGTCGACGGCCCCTTTGTCGAATCATTGAGGGATACCTCCCTTATGTTCCGGGGCTCATCCAATCAGCGCATCCTCGATCTCCCGGCCTCCCTTCGTGCCAAGTCTCCCGTTCTTCACAGACTTAACTCAGGCCCCTCTCTTCCCGAATTCTGACTTCCCTCTTTGAGCGTACACACACACGTCAAAAGGCCGCCCGTTCCTTTCGGAACGCGCGGCCTTGGTGTCAGTCATAGTATGGTGATTTTTCAACATTGGGGGGCTCGAAAGCCCCTTAATTTAAGGTATGAAGGATTAAGGTGCTTTATTCTGCTATTCAGTCTTCGTAAACTGTATTGTGGCGCTGGGGCTTCTCGATTTCCTTGCGCACACGCTTGGCATACGGACCAACGTTCGAGATGAAGAGCCAGTCGATGTCGTCGATGCGGCGAAGATCGGTCACGAAGAAAGCCTCCGAGTTTTCCGAGCCTACCACGATCACACGCTTCACACCGGCTTCGCGTGCTGCCGTAACGGTGTGCGAGAAGGTCTTCAGCGTCAGATCGTTGGTCGTCGTGTTGCGCAGGTCGTCGTTGTAGACCAGCACGACCGTATCATATGCTTCAAGAGCCTCTTTCACAGCCTTGCTGTCCGTAACGTCAAGATGGCTCACCGTAAGAAGCGTATTGTCAAGCATCAGCTTCTCGGGCTGATCAACCATTGCGTTAACGCTGATTTCATGTTTCAGTAACTGACCCAATACATCTCCGAAGATGCGGTCGATAGAGCCTATAAGTGCAATTTCTTTCATAATGGCGAATGTTTTATGTTAGTTTTGTTCGTTTGAATATATAACACTCGCCGGGCCTCAATCGTTTACGGCCATACCAAAAAAAATCGTCAGCCCTTCAGTCGTCGCTCGCAATATTCCTTTGGCGATTCACCCGTCATGTTCTTGAATGTCCTCGAGAAATGCTGTGGATAACCAAATCCTAATGAATACGCCACTTCCGAAGAACTCATCCCCGCGACAAGTCTGTTTTTTGCAAGTTGTATCACATGG
>CAMWNH010000032.1 GCA_947175605.1 uncultured Porphyromonadaceae bacterium | reverse complement strand
CGCTTATAATTCTGACGAGTTGAAATATGAATAAAAATTTACCGCAAAAATAATATGAAAATAAAAATCTTTTTTGCCATTCTTTTGCTCGCCACCTTTTACTCTTTCGCAGATGAGCAAAAACATACTGAGACAATGACAGTTGAGGACTCCCAAAATTCCGAAAATGAGCCTACCCCCATTACTATTGATAAGGAACCTGGATTTCCCGGTGGAATAAATGGACTGATGCATTTCCTCGGCGAGAACATGGTCTATCCTTCAGCTTGTGCTAAGAAGAATATCCAAGGCAAGGTCATTGTCAAATTCACCATTTTTGAAGACGGGAAAGTGGGTGATATTGAAGTTGAGCAGTCGGTACACCCATTGTTGGATGCGGAGGCTATTCGCGTAGTAAGCCTTTTGCCAAATTTTACACCGGGCGAATACGAGGGTAAACCGGTTGCAATCACGTATTATCTGCCTATCACGTTCAAGTTGAAGGGCTAACTTACCATTCTTTTTTAAAAATTGAGGCTGCGCCGTAATTCATTACGACACAGCCTCATTGCTATTAGGGGAGGGATTCTTAGCGGATGTATACCTTCGTGGCCTTGTTGCCCTGGCGGCGGATGTAGAGACCGCTGGTGGGTTCGCTCACGCGGATACCCTGCATGTTGTAGTACTCTACGGGTGCATTTGCATCAGCTTCTACAGTCTGAATGCCGGCCGAGCCGTCCTTCTTGTAAAGAGTGGGCTGCATGCGGCTGTCGGTCTTTTCTGCGTATGCACCATAGCTCTTGTACTCGCTGTCGTAGTACAGGGTCTTGTCGTTGTAGGTGTTGGTGATGGTCACAAGGCCGGCGGCGTCTACGCTGATTTTCCATTCAGCACCTTCTGCCTGCTCTTCGGTCGAGCGGTTGAAGGAGTTGTAGTTGCCGGTCATGTAGTAGTAATAGTCATCGGCCATGATGTTGTAGTTCTCGGTGCCGGCTACAGCCTTGAATGTGAAGGCGCAGCTTGCTTCAGCACGGAGTTTGCCATCGGCTGCGATACCCTCGGAAACTTTGAGGTAGCCATAGTTCGAAGTGAGGGGAGTAGCCACGCTCGTTTCGTAGACGATAAGGTAGCTTTCGCCGTCGGTGATTTCAGTTGCCTTGATGTAGGTTTCAACGGCAATCACCTTGAGAACATACGATGCGCTGCCTGCACGGTAGTCGGCGTTAGCTTCTGCATTTGCGCTGATGGTCGTCGTGCCGGGGCCCACGAGAGTCACGGCGCCGGTGGCGGCGTCAACGGTGGCAACGTCTTCCTTCGTGGAGGCAAAGGTCACGGCTGCTGTCGTGGCCTTCGTGAATGCGGGTGCGGTGAAGGGGTCGCCGAGGATAGCTACAACCGAAGCTTCAGCGAACTTCAGGCCTGCTTCTGCGCGCTGGTCTACTGTGCCGCCTTCATAGGTCACGATCATCTTCTTCACCTGAACAGTGCCCGTTTTGCCGTTGGCGCCCTTGTTCTCGAATACTACTTCGGAAGCCGAGCCCGTCCATGTGGAGTTCTCGTAAGTGCCTTCTGCAGTGCTGAAATATGCTGTATTGTTACCTTCGAATTTTACGGAGGTGATGGTGCCCTCGACGCTCAAGGTGAACTGCTGGCCGTTGTTCACACGGAAGGTGTTTGCGGAAGCGGTCCAGTAGCGTGCTTTTTCGCCCAGTGTGATTGTCACGCCCTCAAAGGTGAACGACTTACCTGCATCGGGATATTCCTCGTTTACGTCAGCCGTGGCGGGATCGTCTTTCGTGTTGCTGTCCACGGGAGTCATGCCATAGGAGTTGGCGGCGAAGTCGAAAGTCACTTCTTCCGCTGCAAGGCCGAAGGCGCATGCTGCGACAGCCATAAGGGAGAGTAAAGTTTTTTTCATAAGCTGAAAGTTGATAGTTGGTTTTATATTGGTTTGCTTGGTTTTGAAGGTTCGGGTGCCCTGCTCGCACATCGGCTTACTTGGCCTCTACCGTGCGGCGCAGAAGGATTTCCGTCGGGAAGTGGTCGGAATAGCCTCCGAGGTACGAGCCTGCGGCGTAGGTGCGCTTAGGATAGCCCACGCGGTTGCCCTCTGTGTCGCGGAGGAATTCCAGATTCCAGACCTTGGCCTCGAAGAAGCGCCACTGATCAGGCGACGTGGGATTGGCAAGATTGCCCGAGAGGATGATCTGGTCGAAAAGATTCCACGAGCTCTTGTAGGCCAGTGTGCCTATGCCGCGGGCGAGAAGATCCCAGAAGGGATTGAAGAAGCCGTGGGCTTCCACGTCCTTGGCGTTGCGCTTGGCGCCGAGCACTTTGGCGCAGCTCTTGTCCATAGGGTCGTCATTGAGGTCGCCCATGATGATTACGCCCATATTCGGGTCCACCCGCCAGAGCGAGTCGGCTATGGCGCGGCAAAGGCGCGCCGCTGCCTCGCGGTTGGGCGACGATTTTTCCTGACCGCCCAGTCGCGAAGGCCAGTGGTTCACGATCACAGCCACACGCTGTCCCAGCAGGCTGCCCACAACGCACATCTGGTCGCGCGTGCGGAAAGGCACCTCCGTCAGGCGGTGGTTCGTCACGTTTTCAGGGCGGAAGTAGCGGGGATTGTACATCAGGCCCACATCCACGCCGCGTGCGTCAGGCGAATCGTGGTGAATGATACCCAGCTTCCAGGCCGCCAGTTCGGGCTGTGCGGCCACGTCCTCCATCACCGAGCGGTTCTCGATTTCGCTCACGCCTATGATGGCGGGGCCGTAAGGCGTGGTCTTCGTGGTGAAATGCGAGATGGCATAGGCCAGATTGTGCACCTTCTCGCGGTATTTGCGGCCGTTCCACTGCCGCGAACCGCCGGGCGTGAATTCCAGATCGCGACCCTCCGGATTGTTGGGGATCGTGTCGAAAAGGTTCTCGAAGTTATAGAATGCGATACCCGCAACCTGTGCGCGGCGTCCGGTGGTCTGTGCATTCATGCTGCCGGCCATAAGCAGTGCGGCGGCAAATGCAAGAAGAAGTCGTTTCATGGGTAAGTTTCCGTTGTTCGGGATTGGTCAGGTTTAGCTGTCGCAAAGTTAATAAAAAAATCATGCTGCGGGAAATTTTTCTTACAGAATTTTCCGCAGCACGTTGTAAAGTAGTCCCTAAGGCGCTCGCGATCAGTTGTCGATGCGCTCTACCTCCAGGTCGCCGTTGATGATCTCATGCCAGGGCAGTCCGTTCACGGCCAGTGCTTCCAGGAAGGGATCCGGATCGAATTCCTCGACGTTGCGCACGCCCTTGAGATCCCACTTGCCCGTCAGGAACATCATGGCGCCCACCATGGCCGGAACGCCCGTCGTGTAGCTCACGGCCTGCATGCCCGTTTCCTTGAAGGCCTCCTCGTGCGAGCAGTTGTTGTAGATGTAGTAGGTCAGGGCCTTGCCCTCCTTGTCCTTGCCCGAGATGCGGCAGCCGATGGAGGTCTCGCCGTGGTAGTTGGCGCCCAGATCCTGCGGATTGGGCAGCACGGCCTTCAGGAACTGCAGGGGCACGATCTTCGTTCCCTGATAGTCCACCTCGTCGATGCGCGCCATGCCGATGTTCTGAATCACACGCAGATGCGTCAGGTATTCCTGCCCGAAGGTCATCCAGAAGCGTGCGCGCTTGATGGTCGGATAGTTCAGCACGAGGCTCTCGAGCTCCTCGTGATACAGCAGATAGCTCTCGCGCTCGCCGATGTTGGGATAGGTCAGCGGCTGATGCACCTCCAGCGGGCCCGTCGTGATCCACTGCCCGTCCTTCCAGTAGCGGCCGTTCTGCGTGATTTCGCGTATGTTGATTTCCGGATTGAAGTTAGTGGCGAAGGCCTTGCCGTGGTTGCCCGCATTGCAGTCCACGATGTCCAGATACTCCATGGCCGAGAAATAATGCTTGGCGGCATAGGCCGTGAACACGCCGCTCACTCCCGGGTCGAAGCCACAGCCCAGGATTGCCGTCAGGCCGGCCTTCTCGAAGCGTTCGCGGAAAGCCCATTGCCACGAGTACTCGAAGTGCGCCTCATCCTTAGGCTCGTAGTTGGCCGTGTCCAGATAGTTCACGCCGCACTGAAGGCACGCCTCCATGATCGTGAGATCCTGATAGGGCAGCGCCACATTGATCACAAGCACGGGTTTGTGGCGGTTGAAAAGAGCCACAAGCTGTTCCACCGAGTCTGCGTCGACCGTATCCACGCTCACGTTGGGCTTGCCGATTGCCTTGGCCACGGCCTCGCATTTGCTGCGCGTGCGTGCGGCGATGACGATTTCGTTGAATACTTCCGGGTGCTGCGCGCACTTGTGGGCTACGACGGTGCCTACACCGCCACAGCCGATGATGATTACTTTATTCATTCCGTATTATGTTTTTTTTCTTTTTCTTGTCCAAAGCTATTGCCACAAAGGTGAATATGCCCAGCGCTATCAGCAGCAGCGTCTGCGTGCCCAGCACCAGATTGGCGAACGCCCCCGCCTCAGTCTGCCCCACACCATAGACGCCGAGTGCGAAAATCACTGCCCATTGCCAGGGCCCGATACCGCCGTTCGAGGGCACGCCCATGGAGATGGAACTGAGCACGAAGGTCACGAACGCCACCGTCAGGCCGTGCGCCGCAAGCACTTCGCGCGTGAAGGGAAAGGCCAGGAACGTGATGCAGTTCTGCAGGAAATAGCAGCCCCACAGAGCCACGGTCCATAGCAGCCAGCGCCCTCGGCCGCGCATGCGGCCTACCACCGCGAAACCTTCCCAGAGCTCGCCGAGAGCCTTCCGCACCTTGCCGAGAGCGCCCGGGAGATTCGGCCGTGTCATGAGCCACCAGAGCAGCCCCGCGCATACCAGCCCCGCGCCCCACAGCCAGGGCGATGTAAGCAGGCGCGCAATGGCCGCGTATGTCTCCCCGTTCGTGTGCAGGAAATCGAGGATGGCCCCCGATGCAAGCCCGAAAGCCGCCACGGCCAGCAGAAGCACCGTCAGCGTATCGGCCAGACGGTCCGCCACCATCGAGCCGAATACCGTCGTGAAGGGCGCCTGCTGCCGCTCGGCGATATAGCCCGTGCGCCACACCTCGCCCAGTCGCGGAAACACCAGATTCACGGCATAGGTGCCGAAAATGCTGTATATCAGCGCATACAAAGGCGCGTCCACCCCAAGGGCCCGGAGCTGGATACGCCACCGGGCCGCACGGAACACGTGCGAGAAAATACTCAGCACAAGCGCCACCGCTATCCAGCGGAAGTCGCACTCCTCGCGCACGATGGCAAGCATCGCATGGTAGTCGATGCCCGTAAACAGCAGATAGCACAGCCCCACGCTGATCACGAGGGGCACCACGTACTTCAGCATCATTTTCATAGCCGTCTGTTCGTTTTTGTGCATTGTCATTATCGTGCGGGAGTCAGAGCCGGGCTTATAGCAGCCCCGGCGAGAGCTTGTTGAGGAATGCCGTGGCGATATTCACGTAGATGATTAGGCCCACGATGTCGTTCGAGATCTGGATGAAGGGGCCCGTGGCAAGCGCAGGATTGATGTGCAGCTTCTCCAAGGACAGCGGAATCACCGTGCCCAGGATAGAAGCGAACATGACCACCGCGAACAGCGACACGGCCACAGATAGCGTCACCGCCAGGTTATTCGGAAGCATTATCAGATTGTACACCAGGATCACAGCCGCAATGATCGTAGCGTTCAGAAGGCCTATCAGCACCTCCTTGCCCAGCTGCGAGGCAAACTCCTTGATGTCCAGCGAGCCGTTGGCCAGGCCCTGTACCACGATAGCCGACGACTGCACGCCCACGTTACCGCCCGTGCCGCCGATGATGGGAATGAACAGCGCCAGAGCCGTCACGGCATGCAGCTGATTTTCGAAATTCCCGAGAATCAGCGACGACAGTATGCCCGACGCAATGCCTATGAGCAGCCACGGAATGCGGGCCTTCACCTGCGCGAAGATCGAGTCGTCCGCATCCACGTCCGACGAGATACCCGAAGCCAGCTGATAGTCGCGTTCGCTTGATTCGCGCACCTGATCCATGACGTCATCGACCGTGATGCGTCCTAAAAGACGACCTATAGAGTCCACGACCGGCATGGCCACAAGGTCATACTTCTCGAAGTCCAGCGCCACCTCGTCGATGGGCGTTTCCGCACGGACGCTCACGGGGTCCGTCTCCATCACGTGTTTGATTTTCGACACCGACGGGTGCGTGATGAGTTCCTTCAGGGGCAGTACGCCGCGAAGCTTCGAATCGTTGTCCACCACGTACACGTAGTAGATTTCGTCCATATCCTCCGCCTGCATGCGCATCTGTTTGATGGTTTCGGGCATCGACCAGTTTTCGTTCACCACGATCATCTCCTTGCCCATGAGGCCGCCGGCGGTGTCCTCGTCGTACTTCAGAAGGTCGATGATGTCGCCCGCCTGCTCCACGTCGTCGATGTGCGAGAGAATCTCGTCGCGCTCGCTCTCGTCCAGGCCCTGGATAAGGTCCACGGCATCGTCCGTGTCCAGATGGTCGATCTGTTTGGCGATTTCCTCCGCCGGCATGTCGCTCAGCAGCTTACGGCGGTCGTCCTCGTCAAGCTCCATGAGCACGTCCGCCGCCTGCTCCTCGTCCAGAAGGCGGTAGAGATACTCGCTCTCCTCCTGGTCCAGATCCTGGAACAGCTCGGCTATGTCCGCCGGGTGCAGGTCGCGAAGGGCCTCGCGGGCTTCCTCGCTATGGTCGCTGCGGATTATATCGCGCAGCCGATCAATGAGTTCGGGTGTGGAATCTTTCATCGCAGGGAGGAGACAATGTTGGTGAGTTCAATGAATTCAGCTACACTCAGCTGCTCCGGGCGCATGCCCGCCAGCGGCGAATCGGGAAGCACTGCACCCGCAGGCAGCAGCGAGCGCAGGGAGTTGCGTATCGTCTTGCGGCGCTGGCCGAAAGTTGTCTTTACTATGGTCTTGAACAGCTTCTCGTCGCAGCCCGGATCCGTCACCCCGTTACGTCGCAGACGCACCACGCCGCTCTTCACCTTGGGCGGCGGGCAGAACACGTGCTCGTCCACGGTGAAGAGATATTCCACGTCATACCACATCTGCAGCAGCACGCTCAGTATCCCGCGGGCCTTCGTGCCCGGTTGAGCCGCCAGCCGTTCCGCCACCTCCCTCTGCAGCATGCCCGAGCAGCACACCACGCGGTCCTTGTAGTCCAATACCTTGAAGAATATCTGCGACGAAATGTTGTAAGGATAATTGCCTATCACGCAAAACGGCCCGGTGCCCGGAAAGAGCTCGTTCAGGTCCATCTGCAGGAAGTCGCCCTCCACGATGCGGTCGCCCGAGCCCTCGTTCGTGAAGGCCGGATAGTTGCGCCGAAGATAGTCCACGCTCTCCGGGTCTATTTCAGCCACGGTCAGGCGCCCGCCATGGCGCTCCAGCAGAAATTGCGTCAGCACCCCCATGCCCGGGCCGATTTCAAGCACCGGCTCCGACACATAGTCGTCGAGCGTGGAGGCTATGCGTGCCGCCACGCCCAGATCGGTTAGGAAATGCTGGCCGAGGGCCTTTTTGGGTCGTACTTCCGGTTTCATGGACTGCTTATTTTGTGTTCAGATACTTCGTTGTCAATTATTTGTTTGCGCCGCCGGGCGGTCAAAGCGCAGCGCGCGGCCGGCCGTCAGGCCCGTCAGTGCGCCCTCCGCCACAGTGTGGGTGCCGTTCACCCACACTTCGCGCACGCGGTGGCGGAGCGTCATGCCCGAGAATGGCGTCCATCCGCAGGGCGATGCTGAGTCAGCATCCCTTAGCGTCCGCGGACATTCGTCCACGATCACCACGTCCGCATAGTTGCCAGCGCGCAGCGAGCCGCGGTCCTTGATGTCGAAGAGTCGCGCAGGCAGCTCCGCATAGTGGCGCACCACCGTCTCCGCAGGCAGCATGTCCAGCAGCAGCGGCAGCGCGAACTGCACCGACGGCGCTCCCGATGCGGCCTTCAGGGCGCCCCCCTCCTTCTCGCCCGGCAGATGCGGCGCGTGGTCCGAGCCTATCGTGGCTATCCGTCCGGCAAGCAGCGCCTCTTGCAGAGCCGCGCGGTCGGCGGCTGTCTTCACCGCAGGATTCACCTTTATGCGGCTGCCCGAGCGTCCGTAATCCTCATCGCAGAAAGTCAGGTGCAGAGGCGTCACCTCCAGAGTCACGTTTTCGGCCCCTGCGGTCAGCTCAAGCTCGGCCGCCGTGCTCACGTGTGCCACGTGCAGCCGCGTCCCATGCTCGCGGGCCAGCGCCATGGCGCGGCGTGTGGCGGCCAGGCAGGCCTCCTCCGAGCGTATGGCCGGATGAGCCTCCACGGGCACGTCCTCGCCGTATTTCGCCTTCGCCTCCGAAGCATTGCGGGCTATCACGGCATCGTCCTCCGCGTGCACCATCACAGGCACACGCGCCGAGCGGAACACCGCATCGAGCTCCTCCTGCGAGTTCACGGCCATATTGCCCGTCGACGACCCGATGAACAGTTTCACACCGGGAACCTCGCGCGGGTCCATGCGTGCGATCTCACCTGCGTTTCCCTCAGCCGCCCCGAGAAAGAATCCGTAGTTCGCCGCCGAATCCCGGGCTGCAATAGCCTTCTTGGCTTCGATAGCCTCCAGGCTCGTAGTTGCAGGGCGGGTATTGGGCATTTCCAGATACGACGTCACGCCGCCCAGCACAGCCGCGCGGCTTTCCGACGCGATAGTGGCCTTGTGGGTCAGGCCCGGCTCGCGGAAATGCACGTGCGTGTCTATCATCCCCGGAAGGATCAGGCCCCCGCGCGCATCCGTGCGCACCGTGTCCGCCGCCGCTTCAGGCAGCGCGCCGCGGCCCGTGGCAGCTATGCGGTCGCCCTCGATCAGCACCCATGCGTCCGCCATTTCCGTCGGGCCCATGTCCGCCAGGCGCCCATTGTATATCAGTGTGCGCGTCATTTATTTCTTCGAGCAGTCAGGATATTTCTTGAACATGCTGTTCCACTTCAGACGGATCACGCCGAACACAGCCTCGCCGAAAATGCTCGAATTCATCTTGCTCGTGCCCAGAACACGGTTGATGAAGATGATAGGCACTTCCACAACCTTGAACCCGTACTTATACGAAGTGAACTTCATCTCTATCTGGAACGCATAGCCCTTGAATTTCACCTTGTCCAGCTCCAGCGCTTCAAGCACGCGACGGCGGTAGCATACGAATCCCGCAGTTGTGTCGTGCACGGGCATACCCGTCACCAGACGCACGTATTTCGACGCATAGTAGCTCATCAGCACGCGCCCCATGGGCCAGTTCACCACATTCACACCGCTCACGTAGCGCGATCCCACGGCAACATCCGCCCCTTCCTTGATGCACGCATCGCGGAGTTTCAGCAGGTCCTGAGGATTGTGCGAGAAGTCCGCATCCATTTCGCAGATAAACTCATAGCCCTCGCGCAGACAGTCCTTGAACCCCTCGATATAGGCCGTGCCCAGCCCTAATTTGCCTGCACGCTCTATGATGCGCACGCGTCCCGGATATTCCTTCATCTTGCCGTGCACGATAGCCGCAGTGCCGTCTGGCGAATTATCGTCTATCACGAGCACATCGAAAGCCACGGGAAGCGACATCACCGCATCGATGATCGCTGCCGCGTTCTCGCATTCATTATACATTGGGATGATTACGCAGGCGTCGGCGCGCTTAGCTTCCGACACAGTCGGTGTTGCAGGAGTTTGAGCGGACATATTCAGGCCGGGTTTTGAGGCATTAAACTATTTCAGAATGCAAATGTAATATTTTTTCCCGAAAAAGCCGGCAGCCTTCCCCGATTTATCAGGATTAATCAGGTTTAATCAGGATTAATCATGATAAATCAGGCTAAATCCCGCTGAATCCCGATTGATGAATCTCCCTGATGCCATTACATTTCGGATAATCGCTGCAACCCCAAAATTCACGGCCCTGTCGCTGCCCCTTTTTCTGGACTCTTTTAAGCATGGTTTTGCCACATAAAGGGCATGACGGAGCCCCGATTGTAGAAGCATGACTTTTTCTTGCCTCAAGCCTTTCGGCTGTCATGTTTTCTGTGAAACCACCACCTTGTCTGAAATCCTCAAGTTGGCTCCGAATCTGTGCTTGAAGCATTTTGTTTACCCTTAGGCATAGCACAAGAAGGGCATTGGCGGCTACTTCCGGATTGTCGTTTCCCAACCAGTGGTCAAACTTTGCTTTCTGGGCCAGGATGTGTTTGGCTGCATCGTGCAGATAGCTGTTGGAATAGTTGGGAGCATCGAGGTGCATCTGCCATATTGCTTCGCGGTAGGGATGGCCTATAGCCCATATATCCGCCTTTTTACGCAGAAGAAAGTTGAATAAGTCGCCCTGGAGTTCATCGAAGCTCGCTCGTGCCACATCCAGCAGTCGCATTTCCGTCTCGATGGACGTGGAATGCCGGGCCGACCCCTCGGCAATATTGGCAACTCCGCATCTTGCAGCCATCACCATTTGATCGTATAGCCGTTGTCCCGGGTCCATATGATAGTCTACAAAGCGGTCGCAGAATTCCTGAGTTGCAAGTTGAATGATGTTGCCTGCAATCCATGAGTTCAGCCAATAATAAGATTGAGAAAATTGGATGTTTACTCCCATAGCTTTTAACGAATTACGGTTCGCAAAAATAAATAGAAAATTCGAGTCGGCAAAAATATAACCCATGATTAATCACGATAAATCTCGATTAGTCCCGTTTAATCCGTATCTCCCGGACATTTCCGGAATTTTTCGTATCTTTGCAACATATGATAGACGAAATCCTACGACACAACAAAGAATTCGTTGCCGCAAAAGGCTACGAGCGCTTCCGCACATCCAAGTACCCCGACAAACGCATCGCCATCGTTGCATGCATGGACACGCGTCTCGTCGAGCTAATTCCCGCCGCTCTCGGCTTCCGCAACGGCGACGTCAAGATAATCAAGAACGCCGGCGCAACCATCACCAACCCCTTCGACTCCACGATGCGTTCGCTTCTGGTTGCCGTCTACGAGCTGGGCGTAAACGAAATCATGGTCATTGGCCACACCGGCTGTGGAGTTCAAGGCATGAATGCCGCCGAGATGCTCCATCTTATGCGCCAGCGCGGCATCCCCGAAGAGCACATCAAGCTCATGCGCCATTGCGGCATCGACCTCGATAGCTGGCTTCACGGATTCGACGACACCGATGAAGCCATACGCGAGACAGTCGACCTTATCTCCAACCATCCCCTCATGCCCGCCGACGTCCGCACCGCCGGCTACGTGATGGACACCGACACAGGCCTCCTCCGCCCCCTGGACTGATAATCCCTATTTATCGAGCATATTGCCCTTTAAGAAAGCTTCAAAGGGCGTCTTGTACATGTCCGTAACCTTCACCATCGTATCCCCCACATAGATACACATATTCCGGTCCACGCTTTTGATGTGCCGGAGCGATACGATATGCGACCGGCTCACGCGCATAAACCTCTCCGCCGGCAGGTTCCCCTCGATGCCCTTCATGGTGAGATGCGTCACTATAGGCAGCTTCTCCCCCTGCAAGAACACCTTCACATAGTCCTTCATTCCCTCTATCATTACTATCCTGTCAAGCTCTATCCGCTGGAAGCCACCGTCCCGTTTCAGAAAGATGTCCTCTTGCCTCGGAGACGCAGGCCCCTCCGCGTTGTTGCCCTCCTGCAGCTCAAACCACTCCTTGGCCTTCTGTGCTGCGCGGATAAACTTGTCATACCGTATGGGCTTCAGAAGATAGTCCAGCGCTGCCACATCGTAGCTGTCGAGCGCATAGTCGCGGAACGCCGTCGTGAAAATAATCTTCGTCTCCGCAGGCATCAGCCTTGCCAATGCCAGGCCGTCCATGTCCGGCATCTGTATGTCAAGAAACACCAGGTCAGGACGCAGTTCCCCCAGCTCCATTGAGGCCGACACCGAGTCCGTGTACGATGCCACATGCTCCAGAAAGGGTGTGCGGCTTACGTAATTCTCGATGAGTTTTATAGCCAGAGGCTCATCGTCCACTATTGCACAGCTTATTTTACTCATTTCTTATGGCGTATTGTTATCACTACCTTGAAAACCGACTCGTCCGAGAACTGATCCCAGCTGTAGTCCGCGCCCGTCATCATGTCGAGCCGCTTGCGCGTGTTCACGAGTCCTATGCCGCTCCCGCTGCGGTCCGTCGCCGTCTTGGGATTGTTGGAATTCTCGCATGCAAAAGTCAGCACTCCGTCATGCTCCCTGATCGATATCTTTACGAACGATTCCCTGGCCGCGCTTATTCCGTGTTTGAATGCGTTTTCTATCAGGGATATGAATATAAGCGGCGCCACCGGCATGTCCATATTTTCGATGCTGCAGTCAAATTCGATTGTCGCCTTTTCATTGCAGCGCAGGCTCATCAGCTCGATGTAGTTCCGGATAAATTCAATCTCCTTGTGCAGCGCCACCGACTCCTTTTCCGATTCATACACCGCATATCTTAGCAGATCGCTCAGACGGCCTATGCAGTCCTGCGCCTTATCCGCATCTAAATATACGAGACTGCTTATGTTGTTGAGGCAGTTGAATAAGAAATGTGGATTCAGCTGATTCTTAAGCCACAGCAGCTCCGCTTCCGTGCGCCGCCGCTTCTCCTCGTTCAGCTGCAGTTTTATTGCCCGGGTCCTCTGGTTGTTGCGGATGGCCAGCGCCAGACCCACGGAGCCTATGCCTAAGACCAGTATCAGGATGGCCCCGGCCGTAATTCCTATCCACGCTCCTTCAGGCAGATAAGGCAACGCGGGAAAGAACTTCCATACGACAAGAAAAAGGTAATACGTGCCCCATATCGCGATATTGGCGGCGAAAAACCATAATTTCTTTTTCCCATGCCCGAAGAACAGATAGGGCACAAGAAGATAATAATTGATGAAATACAGGAGCATGCAGGGTGTTATCGTGCCCGACAGGATATTGTACAGTATGCACGCATCGCCCACGTTCCCCGATGTAAGGTAGATCATCAGAGGTGCAAACAGTATGAACACACCCCAGGCTGCCAGTTGGAGCAGGAATACTCCCGTAGCCTTTATCATCTTCTTGTAGCTCATGTTGCAAAATTACTTATTTTTTTGAAATTTACTCACCCATGCCGCCTGTATTCGGGCCCGAAATGGATTCCATCTCCGAGCGCTGCTCCATGTAGTCCGAGTTTACGGCCTTGCGTTTGGAGTTCTGCTTGGGATGCAGGCTGCCCAAGGTGTAGGAAATACCCACCGTTGCCGACATCATGGGCATACGGATCGTGTTCCGTCGGGTGAAGTCTGATGTGTGGCTGTAGTTGTCCATCACCATGCGGCCGCCTCGCGAGAGCCCCGTATTGAAGCCCCCGCTCACAGTCAGACGGTTGTTGAGAAGCGACTTCGATAGATTCAGCGACAGCATCTTGAATCCGCTGTTCCAGCCTTCGATCGTATGCGATTTCGACGAAGCTATCACGAAGGCACTTGCCTTGATGTCCAGCGGAAGTGTCTGTTGCACGCCGGCCATCACATTGCACTGGAAACCCTTGTTCGAGAGCGACATCTCCCGGTTGCGGAGCGTCACGTAGCTCACAGCCCCGTTCAGAATCAGACGTGTTGTCTTGCCGGCGAGCCATGTTGCCGAAACGTCCAGACGCAGGCTGTTGCGCTTTGCAACATTGCCGTAGGTCGTGTTGAGTATTCCATCGCTGATGTATCGGTATTGCTCGATACCGTTGCTCGTATAGCTGTCCGAAAGGCGCGTGTTCAGCATGAATCGGCTTTTGAAAAGATTGTACGACAGCCCGAAGTTGTGCATCGTCTCGTTCTTCAGTCCCGGATTGCCATAGGAGATCGACGTCGGATCCGATTTGTCCACGTATGGATTCATATACGATATGCCCGGACGAGCTATGCGCATGTTGTACGTCAGTCCGATGTTCGACAGTGGCGTCAGCTTGTATGACGCGCTTGCCGACGGCACAGCCGTGCCGTAGCTCCGCGAGAAGTCGTTTTCGCTCGCCCCGTCATAGTTCACTTTCTGCAGATTATATTCATAACGCAGTCCGCCCTTCACGTTGAATTTTCCCGCCTCAAGTGCATACTCCGCGTAGGCCGCCAGGATATTGCTGCGGTTGTGATAGCGGGTATTGTCGTTCTCAGACGTCCCCGTAAGGAAATCCGTAGCCGATGATGAATTCGATTTGCGGAGATTCACTTTCACGCCCGTGTCCAGTGTGTGCCCGGCGCGCGGATGCATGGTGAAGTCCGCTTGAACGATATTGTCAAGTGTGTTCTCGAGGTTGCGCGAGTCGCGGTCCGAAAGGTCCGTGTTGTCTTCGTTGTAGTCCGGGTCCGAGAAGTCAAAGGCCGAATTCGTCTTGTTCCGTTCCGACGACAGCTGATATATCAGCGAAAGCTGCGGCTTCGTGCGTGCCCTGAAATCATGGCTAAATGACAGGCTTCCCGATGCCGACAGGCGGTTGAGGTGCATGAAGCCCGTGCTCGAGTAGGACGTAAGCACATCGCCCTGCGCGCTCGAGATTGTCGTTGCGGTCGAGCCCTCCGAGTGGAGTCTGAAGCTCGTGATGGAGCCCGTGATTCCTATCGTCGACAAAGAATCAATCGCATACTCCGCCGATATATTTCCCATTGCGAAATTCATCTTCGGCTTGCCGGTCGATTCTGTCAGTATATTCCTGTCCGGCAAAATCTGTTCGCTCCCTGTTTCGCTCTGTCCGGGATACATCTTGTTGTACATGCCATTGGCGCTGTAGGAAAACTTACCGCTCTGCCCCGAGATATTTGCATTCATATCAAAACCTCTGGTGCCTCCGCGAATTCCCACTCCTGCGGTGTAGCCCGTATTGTCGTCGCCCGTCTGTGAATCCATTACTATGTTGAGGATACCTCCGGCACCCTCGGCGTCATATCGTGCCCCCGGATTTGTCACCACTTCGATAGACTTGACCATGGAAGCGGGCATCGACTTCAGGATCTGCCCCGGATTCGACGAGAACATCATGCTCGGCTTTCCGTTGACGTAAACCTGAAAATTCGACGAGCCGTTCACCGTGATGTTGTCCTCGCCGTCCACGCTCACCATAGGCACCTTGCGTAGCATCTCGAGCAAGGTGTTCGTGTTCGAGTCGCCGTCGGCCTGAACGTCATAGCTTATCTTGTCCGGCTCTGCCTTGATTATCGGGCGCATACCCACAACCACGATTTCGCTCAGCAGTTCATCGTCGTCTGCAAGGCTTATTGTTCCCAGTTCTATGGTCTCATCCTCTTGCAGATCGAGTTGGCGCTCCAGCGCCTTGTAGCCCATACTTTCCACGCGCAGGGTCATTTTTCCCGATTTATTGATCGTTTCTGAAAAGAGGCCGTTCGCGTCGGTTATGAACAAAGCCACCTGTGCCGCGCTTTCCGCGCCATTGTCCGTAAGCAATCTCACGGTGGCATAGGGGATAGTCTCGCCCGTTACGCTGTCGCATACCTCGCCTTTGAGGATTGCAGCGTCGGCATTGAAGGATGTCAGCAGAGAAATGACAGTGAGCAGAAGAGTCGGAAGGATGTTCTTGATGTACGACATAGGCTTGATTTATACTGGATGTTTATCAGTTTGATTCTTTTATCTGCAAAATTATACACACCCCGCCCTCGTGTCAATCAATCTTCGACCAACCCCGTAAAATCTTCGACCAAATCAAACCCCGCCATCCCCCGCCCCCCGATTGATCATGATTAATCCCGATAAATCACGATTAATTCGCCGCCGCGCCCTCCCCAGTAGGGACGAGCCTCCGGCCCGTCCACAACGCGCTCAGGCGACCCCCGCTGTAAAAGCCAAATCAGCTATCATAGCTAACCCCCGACAAATCCCCTGAAAAAAAAGTCCGCACGGCACTCTGCGCCGTGCGGACCTTAGGTCAATTTCTGTTCGATCTTATTTCACGAGTATCTTTTCTGCACCCTTGTCAGTGCGGCGGATGTAGAGTCCCGGAGCTGTAGGTGCCGAAGGCAGCTGAGTGCCGTCGATACGGAAATAGCTTGCGGGGCCCTCCGTCGTCTCAGCATCAATCTGCTCGATGCCTGCCGACAGATATACATTCTTCAGTCCCTTGGATGTCGAATACTGGCGCGAGCCCATGAAGTCGCGGAACGCGTACACGCCGTATGCATAGTTCAGGTTATCACCCAGAAGCAGACCGCCGAACGACGCCGAGCGAGCTTCGCTGTCCGTCAGTATGCGGTTCTCTACGAGTGTGTAAACCTGCGAGCCGCGGGGCAGAGTCTGCGTCACAGTGATTTCATCGATGTAGAACGGGAAACCGTTGTATGTGTAGAGCAGAAGCTGCATGTTGGGTTGTCCGCAGTCAAAATCATAGATCAGTGTCACGGCTTCGCCGGGCTTGATAGGCTGCTTGATGTAGTCGGCATATCCGGCCTGAACCACAAGCTCGTCATTCGTAGCGTCAGTATCGCCTACCACTGTCACCGTCACACGGAACTTCCCGCCGTTGCCACTGAGATCCATCGTCGGGGTCTGGATGCAGCCCGTGATGTTCATGTACGCGCGCGAGCCCATCATGCCTTTCACCAGATAGTTCGCTATGCCCATCCAGCCCGGGTAGATCGTGTATTCGTCCAGAGAGCGCGGATTCACGACATTATAGAGGCCCACGGGGCTCTCCAGAGTGCCCACGGTCACCTTGTCAAAGTTCTCGTAGAGAACATTCACCGTCTCCGATGCCTGCCCTACGGTGTACACGCTGTAGTTGCTCACGGCATAGCCCTCGGCCTTGGGTGTGCCTGCCCAGTTCGCGGTGTAGCCGTCAACGGTAAGGTTGCTGGCATCCAGGAGCTCAGGAGCCGGCAGCCCGGCCGCGCTCACCTCATTCGATTCTTCAGATTCGAAGCTCGAATTCTTAGCACGGACCGTGAAGGAATAGTCCTTCTCCGGGTCAAGTCCTGTCACGGCATAGGAGCGTTCAGCGGTCTCCAGACCCGAACGGACCTTCACAGCCTCGGGCTCGGTCATGATGCAGATGTGGTCGAAGACCACGCTCACATCCTTGCCCGCATCGTACTGGTCGTTCTTGCGGAAGTAAACCTGAATGGCCTTTACGCCGTCGGGGAAGTTCGACGACAGGTTGATGATTTCGCCCTCATCCGAGATGCGTTCCACATCGTAGTTGCCCAGAGCGCCCCACTGGCCGTCAACAAGCACGCTCACAACGAGGGTACTGAGGCATTCATCGCCCGACGGATGCGCTGCATAGAAGGAGAAGTCCCTGATCGGACGGTCGAACACCGGCGTCACGAAGCCCTCGCCCGTGTTGCGGAACACCATGCCCGTGCTCCCTTCATAGCCTAAGGGCGACACATGGTCCGCGTTGCGCACCGTGCCGTATGCCACTTGCCAGCCTTCCGGGAAGCCCGGATCGCTCGTGTTCAGCATGTTCGTGCCCTCGATTACGTTCAGGCCTTCGAAATCCACGGTCGTGATGGCCTCGGCCACCTTTTTCTCATACACCGTAACGATATACGAGTCGGCCTGATCCGTAGGCTGCCAGTGGGCCGTAAAGCCACCCGGAACGTAATCCGTCACGGAGGTAGCCACCGGTGCGGGAATCTTCGTCTGACGCGTCGTGATCTTGATGTCGTCGATCAGTACTTCCTCCGTCGACATCGTGAACTGCATGATGCAGCCCGAGAAGTCGCCCTTGGTGAAGTTCAGCGTGTAGCTGGTCCACTCGGGTTTAACGTCCACATATTTCGTTTCCAGACGGCCGCTCTCGTTGAGTATGGCCACGTCCATCTTGTCCGATGCCTTGGACGAGCCAAGCAGACGCGCGCGGAAAGTCAGCGTCACATCGCCCGAATAGGCGCCCTGCGGTGTGCGCAGGAAACCCGTTTCTTCAACCGCACCGCCCATGCCGTTGGAGAAGAGGCCCTTGCGGATTGCGCAGGCACCTCCGGCCTGATAGATGCAGGCGCCGCTCCAGCCCGGTGTCTGTGTGTATTTGGCGGGGATGCTGCCCGTCTGCCGGTCGGCGATATATGTTGCGTCAGGTGCCTCTTCCGTGCCGGCGCTCATGCGCGAGAAGTTCTCGTCGACAAGCGTCTGTAGGCTCGCTTCAGCAGCTTTCACCGCTGTCGCGTGGGCTATCGGGCGCAGCAGGGAGGCCTGTGCGGCTGCTCCCGGTGCAACGGCGCCCATCAGTATGAGCGCCGGTGCAAGAATGTGCATTTTCATGATTCGTATCTGTAGGAGAGTTATTCGTTCTTACTTCACAAGCACCTTCTGGCCATCCACGATGTAGAGACCGGCGGGAAGGCTCTTCACGTCGGAGCCCTGCACGCGGATACCCTGCATGTTGTAGATCACGCCGGCGGCGGGAGTGCTATCCACCGCCTGGATGCCCGAGATGGGTTCTACGTCAAGTTCAACATTGTGGGGTGCGCTTACCGCAAAGCTGTAGTTGCCCTCAGCGTCGGCCTCGAGTGACGTACCGTCCACCTTCACCGAATTGATGCGGATGTCCGTGCGGGGGGCGATGTCGATCTTAGTGCCGGCAAGCACCTCGTAGCCCGTGTGGCGGGGAACGGAAGTGATTTCGTCGGCCTTGATTTCTACGCTGTTGAAGTGCTCCTGCGTGAAGCTCAGCGCGTGGAAGGCGGGTTCGTCTTCACTGTCCACATAGATCTTGGCAACGGATCCGTCGGCGAGCGTGAAGCTGAAGCTCTTGAAGAAGGAGCCGTTGGCCACGACGGGTTCATCGTTCACATACACGTATACCGTGCCATAGCCGTCCTCAAGCGAGAAGGGGCTGTCCTGAGCGCAAACCTGCAGGTGGTTGTAGCCGCTGTGAAGTGCGATTTCGTTGCCGCGCGCCGACTTCAGCGTCCACAGGTTTTCGTCCTCGTTGTCGAGATATACCACAGCGTGCTGGTCGCGCACGAGGCCGGTGGTCTCAACAACGATCTTGTCGCCCATGCGCAGGTCGGCGATCTGATACAGGCCGTTGTAGTTAGCCTCGATGTCCTCGCCGTTGTGCGTCACCGATACAACGTTCGTGTCATTGGCGCCCGTGGGAGTCAGCACGATGCTCGTCTTGTTTTCGTTGAGAAGCACGGTGTTTTCGCCGGCCACGAGTTCAAACTGGCTGCCGGGATACATCACCGAACCATAGCGGGCCGTCACTGCTTCCGGATGCTGGATGGTGAGCGTCACGGTGAATTCGGCGTATTCGTTGGCGTCGATATAGACGTTCACGTCCTCATCCTTCACGATCAGACGCTGGGGGGTCGAGAAGTCCAGCGTGCTGCCGTCCACCTGATAGGTCACAACGTAATAATCTTCCGTATTGCCGTGCAGATAAACGATCGTACCTGCATTCACCGTGGCCACGCCGTCGACGACGGGAACTTCCTCGCCGTCCGAGCTCGTGCCCTTAGTCACCTTGGTCAGGAAGCCTACGGCCGTGTCGCTGAAGGTGAAGTTGATCTTACGCTCCTGTGCGGGATACTGGCTCTGGATCTTCACCGTGCCCTCGCAGGGCAGTGTCAGGAAATACACGCCGTTGGTTTCCGTCAGCTTCGTGGCTGTGCCGTCCACCGTCACGCTGTACAGGGGAAGCTGCGTCGTCACTGCCGAATAGATCTTCAGCGTCTTTTCCGTGTCGGGATCATAGCTTACCTCGTTGAGGCCGTCCTTAAGCTCGATGTTGCGGGAGGTCTCGCTCACCGAAACCTTCACCGCCGATGCAACGTCCACGTCCATCTTCACCACAGCTTTCTGTGCCACAGCTGCACTTTCCGTGATTACATAATACTTCGCGCCATCCGAGAAGGTGCCGAAGTTGGCGCTGTTGTTTTCTACGGGGATATCATAATAGCCGCCTACCCAGTTCACGGCCTTCAGGACATTGCCTTCGGTAGCTGTCAGTGTCACTTTGAAGCAGCCCGAGATGGCATTGTCGCCCGCTGTAATGTAGGGATACGGGTTTTCGTTGATCAGTACGCTCACTCGCGAAGGATCGTCGATGTTGAGTGTGATGTTGGCCGCAAGGGCACTCGTGGGCACCAGCAGTGCCACAAGCATCACAAGGAATGTGTAGACCTTTTTCATAGTCTGGAAAAAAATAGTGCTTGGTTTATTTTTAGTTTATAGAGTTTCGCAAATACAAAGATAATACAAAATTCCGCGCTTACCAAATATTTGCCTGCAATATGTCATAAAAAAGCATAAAAACATAGCCACGGAGTTGCTTTTCCGTGGCTATATGATTATGAAACGTCAGCTCTATTGTCGTTTTTGCTATCGCCGGGCGCTGTCCCCGGTTGAGCGGACTTGAAATTATCAATAAAACTTACGCCTGTCGTTTTAATCTATCAGAATCAAATCTTGACATCTGCGGCGGGTATCATTTCAGCAGTTCGGCTATACCTTCGGCCGTGATGCCCTGCTTGGCCAGCAGTTCGGAGGCCTTGTAGTTGTTTACGAATTGCTTGGGTAGCCCCAGCACGTGCACCTTCACGGGAGCATCGCCCAGATAGGCCGCAACCTTCTGGCCGAATCCGCCGTCGGCAATAGCGTCTTCGAGTGTCACGATTGCTTTGTAGTCTCGCAGGCTGTCCAGCGTCTCGGTGTCGAGCGTCGAGAGGCAGCGAGGATTGATCAGCGTGGCCTGCACGCCCTCCTGCTTCAGGAGCTCCGCGGCGCGGCGTCCTGTCTCAAAGAATGTTCCCGCCGCCAGAATGGCCACATTCTCGCCCTGCTCCACAATCTGATAGCGCGCCGTGCTGTAGTCCTCCAGAAGCTCTATGCTTCTGTCGCTGCGCACGGCCCCGCCGGGCGTGCGCACCACCACGGGCACCGAGGTCTGCGCCACGGCCCAGTCAAGCATGGCCAGATACTCCTCGCGGCAGGTCGGTGCCAGATACACCACATTCGGGATATTAGCCGTCAGAGCCTCGTCGAAGAAGCCTAAATGCGTCTCGTCATTCATCCCGTACACGCTGCCGTAGAACACCGTGAAGACCGCAGGAAGCCTGTTCAGGGCCACATCCTGCGCCACCTGATCGTAGGCGCGCTGGAGGAAGGACGATACCACGCCGAACACCGGACGCAGACCGCCCTTGGCCATGCCGCCGCCCATGCTCACGGCATCCTGTTCCGCGATACCCGTGTCCACGAAACGCCGTCCGGCGGCGCGGCGCCGTTCCGGCGTGAAGCCTATCGCTCCGGGCGTGCCGGCCGTAAGCACGGCAACACGCGGATTTCGCTCCATCACCGCAAGCATATGGTCGGCGAACACATCCGTATAGTCCTCCTGATGCGCCGAAGCGTGCAGCGGTGCGCCGGTCTTCAGGTCGAAGGGGCCGCCATAGTGGAAGGCTTCCTTATTGGCTTCAGCCGCAGGAAGGCCCAGACCCTTCATCGTGTTGATGTGCACAACCACAGGATGATCGATGTCCTTCACCGCTCGGAATGCCTCGATGAGCGAACGCAGATCGTTGCCATAGCGCACATAGCGGTAGCTGTAGCCCAGCGAGCGGAAGTAATTGGGCTCGCCCTCGCCGTTGGTGTTGCGCAGTAGACGCAGGTCCGCATAGAGGCCGCCGTGGTTCTCGGCAATGCTCATGTCGTTGTCGTTCACCACCACGATAAAGTTCGAACCCAGTGTCGAACCGATGTTGAGGCCTTCGAAGGCCTGTCCGCCGCTAAGCGAGCCGTCGCCTATCACAGCCACAACGTTTTCATGTCCGCCCATGATGTCGCGGGCCTTGGCCAGGCCCGAAGCCAAGGAAACCGACGTCGAAGTGTGTCCCACCGAGAAAAGGTCGTACTCGCTCTCTCGCGGTTGCGTATAGCCCGTCACGTCGTCGTAGTGCGCGGGATCGGTGAAAGCACGGGCACGGCCTGTCAGCATCTTGTGCGTATAGCTCTGGTGCGATACGTCGAAGACAATCTTGTCCTCCGGTGCATCGAAAACATAGTGCAGCGCCACGATGGCCTCGACCATACCAAGGTTAGGCCCAATGTGGCCGCCGTGTGCGGATAGCTTCGAAAGAAGTGCTGCGCGTATTTCGGCGCAGAGTGTGCGCAGCTCATCAGGCGTCATACCTTTCAGGTCGGCCGGAGAGTTGATTTTGGAGAGTGTGGGAAATTCCATATCTGTGTGTATAGATGTATTTTATGTTTTCGGGTTATTGTCTTGCTCGGACCTATAGTATAACGCGCATCACAGTCAAAAGTTGATGCTTCGGCCTGGCGCGTCAGTCCAGTATCAGCAATGCCGATGCCTCCTTGCGCGGCAGTGTGGCCAGCACCGTGCGTCCCGCCCGTTCTTCTGCCGATGCCGTGAGTTCCGCTATCCGTGCTCCCGCCTCGGTGAGGGCCTTCAGCGAGCACTCAAGAGCAAGTTCCGGAAGATTGTTTTCCTCGCTAAGATGGCACAGAAGCACCGTGGCCAGTTCCGGACGGAATATACGCCGGAGATAGTCGGCAGCCACTTCGTTGTCCAGATGACCCCGCTCGGAAATTATACGCGCCTTCAGATATTGCGGATAGCTGCCCTTACGCAACATTTCCGCATCGTAGTTGCTCTCCAGCACCAGATGGCGCGCCAGACGCATGTAGTGGTCGGCACGTTCGGTAATCACTCCCGTATCGGTTGTGATGGCAAAGCTCGTGTTGGCCCCTTCGATGTAGAACCCCACGTTGTCCGTGCCGTCGTGACTCGTTTCGTAGGCAGTGATCGTGAGGGATCCGGCTTTGAACGGAAATTCCTTGTAGATAGGCTGATGATAGTCCGAGATGCGGCGCGAGATATTGTGGCGCCGTAGTATTCCCCCTAAGGTCTTGGGAGTGGCAAAGAGACGGAAATGGCGGTAGCGCCGCAGCAGCCCGTAGGCATAGCGCACGTGGTCGCCGTGGTCGTGGGTCAGCAGTATGCCCTGGATGCTCTGAGGGTTGATTGCGTTTTCCGCCAGAGCCTTCCCGACAAGGGAAAGGTCCACCCCCGCATCTATCAGAACGCCGCATTCCGCAGTGCCGATATACGAGCAATTGCCGCTCGAACCGCTCCCGAACGACATGAAGCGCAGCTTCTCGGGTCGCGCCAGCGTGTGCTCGTCCAGCGCGGGCAATTCGTCCGTGCCCTCTTCCCCGCTTGTGTCCTGGAGTGCCGGGTGGTCGAAAAGCCCCGGGATGTTGTCCCAGTAGGCGGTGTGGCGGCGGTGGCGGCTAAGTTTGCTCATTTATCTCTGGCTATGATTCTCCGGTCCTTTAGCGGTACAGAAGAAAGATCGTCGGTTTTTTGTCGTAATTATACTCCTCGCGGGCCCAGCGGTGCAGAGGCTTCGTGAGGATGCTCTGGTTCACACCCGTTATATCCGAAGCCACACACAGCAGCATGTCGCCCGGCAGGCTCTTGGTCAGCTCGGCGATGAGGCGGTTGTTGCGGTAGGGTGTCTCGATGAAAATCTGCGTGCGCCCGGCGCGTATCTCGCGCTCCATTTCGCGCAAACGTCCGTTTCGCTTGCCCGCTTCCTGAGGCAGGTAGCCGGCGAAGGTGAAGCTCTGGCCGTTGAAGCCCGATGCCATCAGAGCCATGAGTATGCTCGATGGTCCCACCAAGGGCACGACCTCCACCCCCTTGCGCTGCGCCAGCGCCACGAGGTCTGCTCCGGGGTCTGCCACGGCCGGGCAACCGGCCTCGCTTATCACGCCGATGTCATGGCCCTCGAGTGCGGGCAATATCATGCCCTCCACAGCCTCCGCAGGAGTGTGTTCATTCAGAACCTCGAAATGCAGGTCGTCGATCACTATCGAGCGGTCGCAAGCCTTGATGAAGCGTCGCGCCGTCCGCAGCTCCTCCACAACGAAATAGCGCACCCCGCGCAGCAACTCGATGTTGCGCGCCGGAAGTACATCGGCCGGAGCCGTAGCCTCGCCCATCGTGGACGGAAATAAATATACTTTGCCGTACTGAGCCATAATACACCACAAAATTACAAATTATTTTCCAAATCCCCCTCAGCCACATGGCTCCCCTAATGCAGAAAACAGCATATTTTCGCTTTGAACTTCCGAAATTTATCGCTATCTTTGTGCTATTATATTAGTTATATTATGGGAAATTTCAATAATAATAGTACTATATTGTCTGTTTTGGACAGCTTTACGCTCGATAATCCGGAAGACATAATGATGCATGTCGCAGAAAACTTTCGCAAGCGTAGAGTTGAGAAAAATATCTCCAGACAGCGTATGGCAGAGTTGTCGGGCGTGCCATTATCTACGCTTGCTCGCTTCGAGCAGAAAGGGCTCATTGCATTCGAGTCGCTGATTAAGCTTGCTATGGCACTGGGATATACATCGGAAATAAAGGATCTGTTCTGTGCTCCAAAGTTCGATACCATGGAAGAACTTGACCTTATCCGCCACAAAACCAACGCCAAAAGAGCCTACCCAAAACTCAAGAAAAAATGATATTATCGTACGTTCATGAGACTGTGTCGTAATTAAGGTTTACGTCGCAGTCTCATTGTTTTATGGTATTCAATACATTAAGGTAACCATCTTTTTAGGTCCCGAAGTGCTCTTAACCCCACACGTAAATCACTATAAAATTTATTTATGTGCCACACCTAAGCGAACGGGAGAAAGGCCTTGGATTGAAAAGTCGGCAGTTAATCCAAGGGCGTTAAGCACTCTAACAATAGTTGAGATCGTCAGATTTCGACCGCTTTCTATCTTGGAAATCTGAGCGGTTTGCACCCCGACTCTCTCTCCGAGTTCTCGTTGTGTTAGATTTTGAGCTTTACGAGCCTCTTTGATTGATGCTCCAATTAAAGCGGCCTCAACATCGGCCTCAAAACTCTCTCTTTCGGGAGTCCCACGCTTGCCGATGTGCTTATCGGTCATTTCCTCTAATGTATAAAACTTCATCGACATATTATTTTTGATTGAAATACTCGGTTCGTATTATTTTGGCTTTTTCAATTTCTTTCAGGGGCGTTTTCTGTGTCTTTTTTATAAAACCATGAGTAGTAATTATTAGTGCTTGCTCATCGGTGTCGAAGAATGATAACAGCCTGTAAGCTATCCCTGCAAAGAGTGTTCTAAATTCCCAAATATCCGTTCCTTCGATTTTTTTGAATAGTTCTTTATTAATCAGTCCGGCAGCCACAAGATTTATATTGTAGAATATCTTAGCTTTTGCTTTCGGATTCACCTCATCAAGGAACTTATCAACTTCTTCGGAGATTATTACTTTGAATTTCTTGGGTCCGTCCATGTGTTATATTTAATCACACTACAAAGTTATAAAA
>CAMWNH010000031.1 GCA_947175605.1 uncultured Porphyromonadaceae bacterium | reverse complement strand
TAGAGCGTCGGATTCATAACCCGGAGGTCCCGAGTTCAATTCTCGGTCCCGCTACGAAAAGGAAGCTTCGGCTTCCTTTTTTCTTTTTTGTGTGTGGCTTGTCCGGTGGTGTGTGGTGGATTATACGTGAATCCGATTACGGACCATACGAAGTATGGATTGTCTCTCGATGCTGTCGAGCAAAATAGAAAGACTGACTATGCTGCTCCATGCGGTGCATATGGCAATGTTCAGGATGGATATGCCAATGCCCTCACCGGAGATAATTCCAGCATACTCTAAAAGCATAAGGGGCCCGAAAATGACGATGCTTGCAAGCAGCGTTTTGGATAATACTGAGGCGCTGTAGTCTCTCAATGATACCTTGACTTCTTTTTTCAGGAATATCAGTCGAAGAATCAGCGTTGCGATAGAGGCCGCTATGGCTATATAGATGGTGGATAATGCGGAATATCCGAGTTTTAGTGCAAGGTAAGATAGCGGTAAATTCAGAATGGTTACTGACCCTACTACAATCTGATATAATTTGATTTTCCCTGTTGCTAAGAGTAGTATTATCGTTGTCGTCGAGAGTACATCGATAATTGCGTTGATGATAATTAGTCTCACAAAGGCTACGCTGTATTCCGGGACTTCTCCTAACCATGCATTCAGAAGGAATGGTGTGTTTAGCAGGATGGGAGTGGAAACGATTATCATAAAGGCGAATCCCATCCGCGTGCCAAAGTTCGAGAGGTTCAATGCGCCCTTAACGTCTCCGGATGCATAGGCTTTGGTTATCTGCGGATTGACAGCCATCATGATGTTGTTTGCGAAGGTTGTGGCTGCTCCGCTTACTTGCATAGCTATGCCTCGGGCGGCATTGACAACCGGACCGAAGAAGATGTTCAGCAATATGTTTACACCCTGATCCCTGCATAGGCCGGAAATGGAGCCTATGAAGTTCCATCCGGCAAATGAAAACACTTCTTTCAAGATGCTGAAGTCGTATTTCTTTTCACCGAATACTTCGCCGAATTTTTTATGTGAATAGTAGATGTAGTAAAATAGAATCAGCAAACTGACTATAAAAAGTAGGAATGAGTATATAATAAGTCGCTCGCCGGAGATGTATAGTATTATTATTGAGATTAATAATTTCCCGACGGCCGTTGCTATGCCAAGTATAGCGAATACGTCCATTTTTTCGTAACCAATCAGTAGTGCGTTGTACGGAACTTTTATAAGGTCGATTATAAATGCCAATACGGAAAATTGAAATACCCAGTTGGCGGCGACAAGCTGATCCGACGGTATATTCAACTTATTATCAATGAACCATACTCCTAAAGTCTCGGCGGCTAAAAGAACGATGAGCGCTATCAGGAGCTGTATTGTCATTGAGGATTTGAAGATGATTCTCAGTCGTTGAAGGTTGCCCGTGCCCAGCTCGAAGGTGACATAGCGGCTGATGGCGGCGGACAGGGTGTTGGATATTACGCCGAACATCACGACAAATCCTGCAACTACATTGTAGATACCGTAGTCTACAACTCCGAGTCCGCGAAGGATAAACCGGGTGGTCCATAAGCTGATTAGTAATGTTGCCAATACACGGATGTATAGGAACGCACTGTTCTTGGCTATGGTTTTCTTATTGATATATCCCATGGGGCTTGATTTGGGTGGAGGATGTTGGTTTGACGCTTATCTCAGTCTGTCTACGATTTTTGATAAACCGAGAGTCTTAAGGAAATCGTAAATCCGGATGTTTCTAAGAACTTTTCTTTTGGCGTGTCGGACCGCAAAAGATAATTCATTCTTTTTGAAGGCTTCTCTGAATATGTGCAATTCAGGAGCTCTATCTGTTGGCTGGATGAGCTGTGGATTGCCTTTTATTGCCTCAGCCAGGGGCCTTTGGATGTAATCGATGGATGGCTTTATGGAATCAAAAAGGAACTGCCCTTTTGCGGTATGCAGGAGGAGGAGAGAGACGCTTTTTTTACCATGAGCTCCAACGTTTTCTTGAAGATTCCAAAAGTCGCCTATGGTCATGTCACCAACCCGTTCTGTCTTTGTATAAAGACAGTTATAACAGCTGTCGCGAAATAGCAGGGCGTTAGCATAGCCAAAGGTGAAGGCGTCATGATGATCTGTGAAGGAATAGTCGCGTCCGCAGGAATGAAAGAATAGGCCATACTCTATTCCGGTGCAGGTGTTGTTTTCGATGTTTTTTTTTCTGAAGCGGATGTCGCGAATCTGATCGGTTTTCAACCGGTGTTTGTATTCATTGATCGCGCTGCTGATCATCCTTTGAGAGGCGGCTCCATGGCAAACTAAATTGATGCAAAACAGATTGTCGTATGGCTTCTTGAGAAATTTGAGGAGGCCGGCAACTTGACAGGAAATACCGAAGAACAATACGGTTTTGCCGTTTTTTAAATCGCTTAGGACGGGCGCGTAAATATCGGAAATATTGCTTTGAATGTATTTCGAGCCCTTGATTCGCCACAGTGATTCTTTATCGCTGATGCGTACATGTTTTATGTTGTATATGTCTGTTCCGTCGCAGCCGTATACCACACCGTTATGCTCGATTATATTTTCGGATATAAGAGTTGCGATGCCTCCGGAGGCCGATTTAGATAATATATCTTCACTCTTTGCAATGGCGGCAATGGCAGTGTCGCAAGCATTTCTGTCGGGTATGTTGTTTGATGGACATGTCTTTACGCACAGGTTGCATTCTATGCACTTGTCGGCTATTATCTGCGGTCTTAGAAAGCCAAGTTCATCAGAGGTCTTGACGATAGCTTTTGTGGGACATACGTTCATGCAGGCTAAGCACCCTGTGCAGATGTCCGCCGGACATATTATGCTTATTGCCATATTAATTCAAGGATTTAGCTAAATAATTTTTCGAATTGGCCCTCACGTAATCCAGCCTGTCGTTAACGCCCTGATAATCGGGGCATGAAAGTGTTGCATTATCCGAAGCTTCAACCATTCGGTCATCTAATTCGAGTTGTTTGAGAAGGTTGACCATTCTGTCATCGGATGGAGAATGTTGATATAGGGTGTAGAATGGTTTTTTGAATAAGATCGAGAAAACTGTGCCATGGAAGGATGTCGTAACAACGGCAAGGGCATGTTTGAAATAACCTAAGAATTCTTCAGGCGAAGCTCCTTCATGCATCCAGTGGCCGTGAGTTCCGTAAACGCCGTTTGTCAGTTCTATGATTTCGGCATCGTGTTCGGATGCCAACCGTTTTGCAAACTCAAGTGTTGACTTATGGCGTTGGATTTCGTATATGAGAATATACTTTTTCCGGTCCGGTTCTTTGGATATTCTGTCGTACACATCCACGCCGGCTAAGACGGTGGGATCAACAACGACATCGATGTCTTTGTCCGTAAGCTTGGAAAGAAGTGCTTTAAATCCACTTTCTCTAACACTGATGTTTTGGAAATTTGGCAGATGTGTCTTAAAGTCTCTGATGTCAGTGTCTGATAGTTTTCTCCGACTGCAACTTGCGGCGTATGATATTAATTTAGTCTTGATATTGCAGCCTAAGTACATAGGATCCAGTTGGCCTCCGGTGTGGGGGCTTGACCATACTTGGTCGGATCCTATGACTACAACATCCAGATCTTGCATATCGCTCTCTGTGTTGGCTATGAGAGAAAGATGCTGATTTATAAAATGTTCGAAATTGTCGTACCTCTCGTGCCGGATTTTTGTGTTTGCTATAAATTGCCATAAACGTATCAGACAAGCTTTAGGGTTGGAGGATAGCCAATCCCGATGGTTGTTCCGTCTGATGGTTGAGGCGATAAAGGGATTGCGATGATCTATGATATAAGTTTCATGCCCGAGAGATTTCAGATATTCCTGAAGTCCATAGGCCTGAAGGACTGCTCCATAGTTGTGAGCATAGTGAAAAGTCAATATCCCGATTTTCATGCACAGAATGATTTCTCTTTTTGCGCAGCAAAGATACGGAAAAAGCTTGACTATTTCCGCCCGCGAAATAAGAAAAGTCAAGCATGATTGATTTTGGACAGTGCATAATGGCAGAGCGAGCTTTTTTTGAGGGAATATTTGGAATTTCGGGCGGGAATTATTATCTTTGTGGCTGATTTTTAGCCGATAGTTCGTTGAGAAGGACTAAGCGGCTGAATGTTAGTGGCATACAGAAATATAATCACCTCATGATAAAAATCAGCTTTCCCGATAAGAGCGTCAAAGAATATGAAAGTGGCGTAACTCCCCTTCAGATAGCCGAGAGCATCAGCCCCCGGCTTGCGAAGGAAGTGCTTGCCGCTTCGGTCAACGGTCAGGAGTGGGATCTTTCCCGTCCTATCGCCGAGGATGCAGAAATCAAACTTTTCAAGTGGGAGGATCCCGAAGGCAAGCATGCCTTCTGGCATAGCTCGGCCCACCTGCTTGCCGAGGCACTTCAGGATCTCTATCCCGGTGTGAAGTTCGGCATCGGTCCGGCCGTGGAGAATGGCTTCTACTATGATATTGACCCCGGAGAGCACACTCTTACTGCGGCTGACTTCCCCAAGATCGAGAAGCGCATGCTTGAGCTCGCGCAGGAGAAGCAGGAAATCAAGCGTGCCGACATCAGCAAGGCCGATGCCATGAAGCTTTTCGGCGACCGTGGCGAGACGTATAAGTGCGAGCTGATTTCGGAGCTTGAGGACGGCCACATCACCACGTATACGCAGGGCTCGTTTACCGACCTGTGCCGCGGTCCGCACATCCCCAACACGGCTCCCATCAAGGCTGCCAAGATCATGTCGCTGGCCGGTGCATACTGGCGTGGCGATGAAAAGCGCAATCAGCTTGTTCGCGTCTATGGTATCACCTTCCCGAAAAAGTCGATGCTCGACGAGTATCTGACCCTGCTCGAGGAGGCCAAGAAGCGCGACCACCGCAAGCTGGGTAAGGAGATGGAGCTCTTTGCATTCTCGCAGAATGTGGGTGCCGGACTGCCCCTCTGGCTTCCCAAGGGCGCCGCTCTGCGCGACCGCCTCGAGCAGTTCCTGCGCCGCATACAGCGCAAGTACGGCTACAAGCAGGTGATCACGCCCCACATCGGCAACAAGAATCTGTATGTGACCTCCGGCCACTATGCAAAATACGGCAAGGACTCGTTCCAGCCCATCCATACTCCCGAGGAGGGCGAGGAATATCTGCTGAAGCCGATGAACTGCCCTCATCACTGCGAGATATTCCGCGCACAGCCCCGTTCGTACCGCGACCTGCCGCTGCGCCTTGCAGAATTCGGAACGGTTTACCGTTACGAGCAGAGCGGTGAGCTCCACGGCCTGACCCGTGTGCGCGGCTTTACGCAGGACGATGCGCACATCTACTGCGCTCCCGAGCAAATCAAGGACGAGTTCCTGAAGGTAATGGATATCATCTTCTTTATCTTCAAGGCTCTGAAGTTCGAGAATTTCGAAGCCCAAATTTCGCTGCGCGATCCTGCTCACAAGGAAAAATATATCGGTTCCGACGAGAACTGGCATTTGGCTGAAAACGCCATCATCGAGGCCTGCGAGGAGCGTGGCCTCAAAGCCCGCAAGGAACTTGGCGAGGCTGCCTTCTATGGCCCGAAGCTCGACTTCATGGTGAAGGATGCCCTCGGCCGCCGCTGGCAGCTCGGCACTATCCAGGTGGACTACAATCTGCCCGAACGTTTCGAGCTGGAATATACCGGTTCCGACAACAAGAAGCATCGTCCTGTGATGATCCACCGCGCACCCTTCGGCTCGCTGGAACGCTTCGTGGCAGTGCTTCTGGAGCACACGGCCGGCCACTTCCCTCTGTGGCTTGCTCCCGTGCAGTGCGTTGTGCTTCCTGTCAGCGACAAGTATCTCGACTATGCCCGCGAGGTAGAAGCCAAGCTGGATGAGAGCGATATCCGCGCCGAGGTGGACGACCGCAACGAGACACTTGGCCGCAAGATCCGCGACAATCAGCTCAAGCGCATCCCCTACATCCTCGTAGTAGGCGAGAAGGAAGCAGCAGAAGGCGCCGTGTCGGTGCGCAAGCCCGGCGAAGGCGATTTAGGAGTGATGACCATTGCAGAATTCGCCGAGCGCGTAAATGCCGAGGTGAAGTCTATGACAGAATAAATTAACCCTCAACCCACAAAACAAATTTCCCAACCGACCACCGAATGGTGAAGAAACCCTTTCATCCCGCAGGCCCCCGTCCTGCCGGACCTCGCGGCCCGCGTCGCGACAACCGCGGCCCGGCCGCCAAGCAGCTCCCCAACAACATCAACGAGAGCATCCGTGCCCGTGAAGTGCGTCTTGTAGGCGATAATGTCACCCCCGGCATCTATTCCATCCAGGAGGCACGTAAGATGGCCGAAGAGCAGGAGCTTGACCTCGTGGAGATTTCGGCGCAGGCTGAGCCGCCCGTGTGCAAGATTCTCGACTACCAGAAGTATCTCTATCAGCAGAAGAAGAAAGCAAAGGAGATCAAGGCCAAGAGCACCAAGGTGGTGGTGAAGGAGATTCGTTTCGGACCCCAGACGGACGACCACGATTACAACTTCAAGCTCAAACATGCCACGGGCTTCCTTCAGGAAGGCGCCAAGGTGAAGGCCTACGTATTCTTCCGCGGTCGTTCGATTCTCTTCAAGGAGCAGGGCGAAGTGCTGTTGCTCCGTTTCGCTAACGATCTGGAGGAGCTGGGCAAGGTAGAGCAGATGCCGATCCTCGAAGGCAAGCGCATGACAATCATGATCTCGCCCAAGAAGAAGGCCTGATACAAGCAAAATCCGCCGCGAGCCGGCGACGATAATAATCACAAATTTCAAATTTCAAACAAATGCCAAAGATTAAGACTAATTCCGGTGCCAAAAAGAGGTTCGCCCTTACCGGATCAGGAAAAATCAAGAGAAAACATGCGTTCAAGAGCCACATCTTGACGAAGAAGACCAAGAAGCAGAAGCGCAACCTTACCCACTTCGGCCTCATCGCCCGCGTGGACGAAGGTAACGTAAAGGCCCTCTTAGGTCTCAAGTAATATGAGCCCGGGTTTCTGACCCGACCTCACTTACACACTCTCTTGAAGAGACATTAAATTCGTGATTTAAACAATTTTCTAACCGAATGTTCAGCCAATAAGAGCATACAGCCGCTGACGTTCAAAAATCATCAGAACAATGCCAAGATCAGTCAACCACGTTGCATCCCGCGCACGTCGTAAAAAAATCCTCAAACTCACCCGCGGCTACTTCGGCTGCCGCCGCAATGTTTGGACCGTAGCCAAGAACACATGGGAAAAGGGTCTGACCTACGCCTACCGCGACCGCAAGGACAAGAAGCGCAACTTCCGTGCACTCTGGATTCAGCGTATCAACGCCGCCGCCCGTCTTGAGGACCTGTCCTACTCCAAGCTCATGGGCCTTATCCACAAGAGCGGTATCGAAATCAACCGCAAGGTGCTTGCCGACCTCGCCCTCAACAACCCCGAAGCCTTCAAGGCTATCGTGGAGAAGGTGAAGAACGCATAAGCGATATCCCCCTGAAAAGAAAAACTCCTGTTCCGGCGTGCCGGAGCGGGAGTTTTTCTTTTTCATGACTGCCGGGATAGCTTAGAGCTCTGCGAGCACCGGAGTGGAGCGTAGGGCGGCGAGATCCTCGGGGGTAGGGACCCATTGCTGTCGCAGCGGTTCGCCTACAGGCTCGAATCCCGCAACCTTCAGGCGCTCGGCGATGAGCTTGGGGCCTTCGCCGCTCCAGCCGTAGGAGCCGAAGGTGAGGCATCGTTTGCCCTTGAGTTTAAGGCCCTTTATCATGCCTAAGAGGCCGTCTATGGCATAGGAGAGCTCGTTGTTGATCGTCGGGCAGCCCATCACCACAGCGCGGCTACGGAAGATGTCCGTGAGTATATCGTTCTTATCGTCCTTCGCAGCATTGCGAATCACTACTGTGGTCTCCGGATGGGCGGCGCGGATGCCGTCGGCCAGAGCCTCTGCCATGCGGCGTGTCGAATCCCACATCGTGTCGTAGACCACCGTCACGCGATCCTCGGCGTAGGGCTTGCTCCATTTCTGATAGCGCTCGATGATTTCGGGGATGTGCGAGCGCCAGATTATGCCGTGGCTGGGAGCGATTACCGCAATTGGCAGGTTCATGCCCAGGAGCTCGGCCACCTTCTTGGAAACAAGCGGATTGAAGGGCGCGAGGATATTGGCATAGTACTTCATAGCCTCGTCAAACGCCGCCGGAAGATCCTCCTCTGCGTCATCGAAAAGGCTTTCGGTGGCGAAGTGCTGTCCGAAAGCATCGGTCGAGAACAGCACGCCGCCGTCTCCGTCGAAGTATGAGAACATCGTATCGGGCCAATGCAGGAAAGGAGCTTCTATGAAGGTGAGCGATCGGTCGCCGAGCTCGAGGCGTTCGCCCGTGTGCACTATCCGGAAGTTCCAGTCGGCCGCTTCGTGATGATGGCCGAGAATGATGTCGCGGCCCTTGGCCGTGCAATAGACGGGCGTTCCGGGAATCTCTTTCATGATAAGGGGTAGGGCGCCGCTATGGTCGATCTCGCTGTGATTCATCACGATATAGTCGATCGTGCGTATATCCACGGTCTCCTTCAGCGAGTCAAGGAACTCGTGGTCGTACGGGCGCCACACCGTGTCGATGAGCACCGTTTTGCCTCCCGCGCGCAGCAGGTAGGCATTGTATGATGAACCTCGCGAAGTGCTGAGCTCGTCGCCATGGAAGTGTTTCAGCTCCCAGTCGACCTTGCCCACCCACTCCACGTGCTCCGTAATCTGTTTATGCATGGTGTTTTAAGCTGGTTCGAACATATCTTTTCCCACGCCGCATTCAGGGCAGGTCCATGTGTCGGGAAGGTCTTCGAATGAAGTGCCGGGGGCTATGCCGTTGTCTGGGTCGCCTACGGCGGGATCATAGACATATTCGCATACTGTGCAGATGTATTTTTCCATAATCTTGTTTCATTTATAAGTTCTACGTTTCAATAACAACAAGCGGGCGCGCCGTCTGGTTCGGTATTCCGTCTCTGAATCGAGCTTTTTTATGCGTCTGCTCTTGCGAGAGCTGTGTTTTTTCTCTATTTTTGTAGAAAGAAAAAACGTGCGCTTTTTCCACCATGAAGAAATACGATTTTGACCGTGTGATCGACCGCCACGGCACACACGCCGCCAAGATAGACCGACTCGACGCCATGTTCGGGCGTCACGACCTTACGCCCCTTTGGATCGCCGATCTCGATTTCGCAGTGTGTCCCGAGATAACGGCCGCGCTCCATGCGCGCCTCGACCATCCCGTGCTGGGCTATTCCGATGCCTCCGAAAGCTATTGGAATTCCATTATCGACTGGAACCGCCATCGCCATGGCCTCGAGCTGCATCGCGACGAGATGGCCTTTATCCCCGGAGTGGTCAAGGGCTTTGCCCTTGCGGTGAACTACTTCACCAAGCCCGGTGATGGCGTGCTGATACAGCCCCCCGTCTATACTCCGTTCTACACGGTCGTGCAGGGCAACGGGCGCCGTGTGGTCGAGAATCCTCTGATTTTTGAGGACGGGAAGTATCGTATGGACCTCGAAGGCCTGGCCGAACTGCTGCGTACCGAGAAGCCCAGGATGATGATTCTCTGTAATCCTCACAATCCTATCGGCATACAGTGGGACCGCGAGACGCTGGCCCGTCTGGCCCGTCTCTGCCGCGAGGCCGGATGCACGGTCGTGAGCGACGAGATTCACGGCGACCTTATGCTGCATGGACGCTCCCACATTCCATTCCTTGCCGCCGGCGAGGATGCCGAGGCAGTAGGCGTGATGCTCGGAGCTCCGTCCAAGACTTTCAATATTCCCGGCCTCGTAAGTTCATGGATGGCCGTGAAGAATCCCGAATTGCGCAAGCCCTTCTTCAAGTGGCTCGAAGTGAATGAGTTTTCCTCGCCCGTAATGATCTCCGTCATCGGAGCCGAGGCCGCCTACCGCAACGGCGAGGCCTGGCTGGACGAGATGCTCGAATACGTGGAGGACAATATCCGCTTCACACGCGAATATATACGCGAGAACATTCCCGGCCTTTCGATGGTCGAGCCTGAAGCCAGCTTCCTCGTGTGGCTCGATTTCAGAGCGCTGAATATGTGTCAGAAAGAGATAATGGAGATGCTGCTCGATCGTGCGCACCTCGCGCTGAACGACGGCACGATGTTCGGCCCGCAGGGTGCCGGATTCGCGCGCCTGAATGTAGGCACGCCCCGCTGCGTGCTCCGCAAGGCCCTGGAGTCGCTTCGCGTGGCTGTGCTCGAAACCTGTGGCGAACCCGTATCCTGAAGGAGTCCCGGACAATGGCTATACGAATATTCCCCCCCGAGGAAATGATGGAGGCCACCGTGAGCGTGCCTCTGAGCAAGAGCGTGAGCATGCGTGCGCTGATCATGGCAGCCCTCACGCGCGGAGCACAGCTCCCTGAAGAAGGCATTGCCCTCTGCACCGACACGGCCGTTCTGCGCCGCTGCCTCCCCGAAGAATCATCGACGATAAATGTCGGAGGCGCAGGCGCCGCCATGCGCTTTCTTACGGCGCTATATGCCGCCACGCCCGGTCGTGTCGTTACGCTTGACGGCAGCGAGCGCATGCGTCGGCGTCCCGTGGGTCCGCTTGTAGATGCGCTGCGCAGTCTGGGCGCCGATATCGAATATGCCGGCGAAGCCGGATTCCCGCCTCTGCGTATCCGTGGCTGCCGCCTTTCCGGAGGCCGGGTGGATGTCGATGCCTCCGGCTCATCTCAATACGTGTCCGCGCTGATGATGGCTGCCCCCCTCATGGCTGCCCCCCTGATGGTGCATCTTCTCGGCGGAGGCGCAGGCATATCGCCCTACATACGCATGACCGCGGCCATGATGGAGCGCCGCGGTGTGGCCGCCGACATTGAAGGCTACGACGTGAACGTGGCTAATTCGCCCTATAAGCGCACGATCGACGACGGCGAGGCCGACTGGAGTGCCGCTACATTCTGGTATGAGACGGCAGCTCTGACGGCGGGATGGGCCACCGTTCGCGGCCTTCGCGGTGATGCCCTGCAGGGCGACCGCGCGGTTGCCGAAGTGTTCCGTCGTCTCGGAGTCAACACAGAGTTTACCGACGAAGGCGCTGAACTGTCCGCGCTCCCGGATGTCTATGCCCGCATAGACGGCGACATGTCCGCCATTCCCGATGCCGTGCCCGCCATAGCCGTGACGGCTGCGATGCTCGGCATTCCCTTCCGCCTCACAGGTGTGGAGAGCCTTCGCATCAAGGAGTGCGATCGCCTTGCCGCCCTTCGCTCCGAGCTGCTGAAGTTCGGCATAATGCTCGAGAGCGAGGCCGAGAGCGGTCGCGGAGTGCTGGCGTGGGAAGGCGCGCGCGGCCCGCTCACGGAGATTCCCGTGGTGAACACCCACGATGACCACCGCATTGCCATGGCCTTCGCCCCGGCCTCTGTCTTCGTGCCGGGAATCATTATAGATCATCCCGAAGTGGTCGAAAAATCATATCCGGGCTTCTGGGAGGCCCTTTCAGAAGCCGGCTTCATCGTGCAGGCGCCGGATGCGCCCGTGCCCGAATCATATCTGAATCCCGAAGACTGATGGTCGTCGCGCTGATACTTCTCTGTTCCCTGCTCGTCGCCGGCTGCGTGCTCTATCTGCACCACCGTCTTACCGGCGGCGATGTTGCTGCGTCGGACACCTCCTCCTCCGGCGCGCCGTCTCTGTCCGCCGACGAGGCCGAGGACGGATGCTGCGGCATGCACATCACCTGCGAGCGCGATTCGCTCCTGAGCTCGGTGAGCCCTGAAATCGAATATTTCGACGATGAGGAACTCGACCGTTTCGCGGGCCGCGACGGCGATATGTATGAGGCGGATGAAGAAGAGGAGTTTCGCGAAATATTACTTACGATGCCGGCCGATAATATTGCGGCATGGGCGCGAAGCCTTCAGTTGCGCGGAATCAACTTGCCCGACGCCGTGCGCGAGGAACTGCTGCTGATTGTCAGCGAGGCTCGCGAGGCCCGTACTCTTGCGTCGGCTCAGGGAGGAGACTAAGGCATATATGTTGGAGATATTGAGCTATCCGTTTTTCCAGAAGGCGCTCGCAGCCGTAGCGCTAATCAGCGTATGCTCCGCCGTGCTCGGCACCTACGTCATCACCCGGCGCATGGTGGCTCTCTCGGGCGGCATCACTCACGCTTGTTTCGGCGGCCTGGGCCTGGGCTACTTCCTGGGAATAAGTCCCATACTCACGGCCGGAGTCTTCGCCGTAGGATCGTCGGCCGCCGTGGAGTGGATGGCGCGCAGGCTTAGCATACGCGAAGATTCCGCCATCGCTGTGGTATGGGCGCTGGGGATGGCTGCCGGCGTGCTCTTCGTGTTCCTGACTCCGGGCTATGTGCCCGAGCTCAATGCATTCCTGTTCGGCAATGTGCTCACGGTCTCCAACTCCGATCTCTGGGCCTTCACCATCTATGCAGCCCTGCTTCTGGGCTTCTTCTTCATGTTCCGGAGCCGTATAGTGGCCTGCGCCTTCGACAGCGATTTCGCGCGCGTGGCCGGCTTGCCAGTGAATTTCATAAACTACGCCATGACCGCGCTCGTGGCCGTGGGCATAGTGCTCACGATTCGCGTAGCGGGCATTATGCTCCTTATGTCGGTGCTTTCCTTGCCTATGATGTGTGCCGAGACATTCAGTTCGCGCTTCATGCCCATCGTGCGCCGCTCTATCGTCATTTCCCTTGTCTGCTCCATCGGTGGCCTCATGGCATCGGCCATGGTGGACGTCCCGGCTTCAGCCCTCATTGTCCTGCTCATGGGCACTTTCTACATCGGGGCCCGCATCATAGCTGCAGTAAGGCAGAAATGAAGCATAGCGCCGGGCATCGCGTGCGGTGAGGAACCGCGCGCATACGGCAATCACGCGCCTGCATTCCTTCTCGTCGAAGTAGCCCATGTGCACAAGATGCCGCGGAATGTCCAGACGCAGCGCAAGCCAGGAATAAGCGTTGTAGCGCGAGCGCTTGTGGCCGTCGCGCCACACCGTGTCGAACACCTTGTGAGCTATCCCGCGGAGGCGCCGCAACTCTGCCGACGCCACGCGTCCCATGGCCTGCTCCGAGAATCTGTGACACCCCACGCGCGCCCCGCATCCGGGGCATACGTAGAAGCGCCCGCTGCCTTCGGCCTTGTCGCCGAAGACTTCGCGGGCGCTGCGCAGTTCAGGGACGGCGCCGCAGTAGGAGCAGAGCCGCGCAGTGAATATCAGTTTCTGTTCGGGAGTGAAGTCGGCCATCCGGCCACAGGGGGGCTATACGAGCTTGCTGAAGCCGGCGGGGAGCTCGGATTTGAAGTTCATGTCGCGCCGGGTGACGGGATGCACGAATCGCAGGGTCTGCGCGTGGAGCGCCAGGCGATGGATGGGAGAGGCTTCGGCGCCATAGCGGCGGTCGCCCACGATGGTGTGGCCGGCCTCCTTCATGTGCACGCGGATCTGATTCTTGCGCCCGGTGGAGAGGCTAAGCTCTACCATTGAGTAGGGTCCCCGTTTTTTCAGTGTCTTGTAGCTCGTTACGGCCAGCTGACCCTTCGAGGGGTCGGGAGTGGAATAGACCTCGTGGGCCGCATTTTCTGCAAGATAGCTGCGGATTATGCCTTCCTCCGGCTCCAGCACACCGTTCACGATGGCAATGTATTTGCGTTCCAGCACCATATTGTTCCAGTTGTGCTGCATCGTATCCTTGGCCTCCGCTGTCTTTGCGAACATCATCAGCCCCGATGTCCCCTGGTCCAGTCTGTGCACGATGAAGAGCTTGTTGCGCGGGTCCTTGCGCTTCAGATAGTCGCGCAGCAGCGAGTATGCCGTGCCGTCCTTCTTTTTGTCCGTGCCCATCGAGAGTAGGCCGTAGCCCTTGTTTACCACGATTATGTCTTCGTCCTCGTAAATGATTTTCAGACGCGGATTGCTGAAAGTCTGGAATTCGCGCGAGGTGTTCACGCTCACGGTATCGCCCTCGGCCAACGGACGGTTGAAAGCCGTGGTCACCGAGCCGTTCACCATCACCTGATTGTGTTTCAGATAGTCCTTCACGGTCGTGCGTTTGCGGTCGGGCATGCGTGCGAAGAGGAATTCCAGCAGTCCGAGGCCTTCTTCCGCTTTTGTGGCGGCTGCCGTATCGGCCGCCGTGACAGTGAAGTCGAGTATTACGTCGGGTTTGAGCCGCGGTCCGTTGCTGCCGGGCTTTGCGGCGAGGGGTTTGCGTGCCATGGGTTCTTATTTTTTGCGTCGCGAGCTTGCGCGTCGGGGTTTCGCGGGAGCTTCGTCGGAAGCCTTCACGATCTCCATCACCTGCTCCAGTGTGAGTTCGGCAGGCGTCGTGATGCTCTTGGGTATCTTGTAATTCTTTTTGTCGTGGACTATATAGGGGCCGTAGCGTCCGTTCAATATCTGTGTCGTGCCCTCCTGATCGAAGCTCTTGAGCACGCGCGAGGCTTCCTCGCGGCGTTTGTCCTCGATAAGGCGCACGGCCTCGTCGAGCGTGAGCTCGCCCGGGGCGATGTCTGCCGGAATGCTGGCGAATTTGCCGTCGTGGCGAACGTAGGGGCCGAAACGCCCGATAGCCACGGTCACGTCCTTGTCCTCGAAGGTGCCGAGCGTGCGCGGGAACTCGAAGAGCTTCAGCGCCTCCTCAAGCGTGATATCCTGAATGGACTGGTCCTTGCGCAACGAGGCGAAGCGGGGCTTTTCATCGCTTTCGGTTTCGCCTATCTGCACTACGGGGCCGAAGCGGCCTATCTTGACGCTCACGGGGTGGCCCGTCTCGGGGTCGGTGCCCAGAATTCGTTCACCGAATTTCGGACCTGTCTTATGAGAGAGCGCACCCTCCACGGCGGGGTGGAAGAGCTTGTAGAACTGGGCTATTTCCTCGCTCCAGGGGAGCTTCCCTTCGGCTATGTCGTCGAAGCGCTCCTCGATGCGGGCCGTGAAGTTATAGTCGAGAATGTCGGGGAAGTATTCCGTGAGGAAGTCGTTCACGATCATGCCGATATCCGTGGGCACGAGTTTGCCGCGGTCGCTGCCCGTGTTTTCCGTGCGCACGGCTTCCGTGATTTTCCCGTCGGCCAGAGTCATGGTCTCGAAGTCGCGCGGGGTGCCTTCCTTTTCGCCGCGCACCACGTATTCGCGCTGCTGGATGGTGGAGATGGTAGGCGCGTAGGTCGAGGGGCGGCCTATGCCTAATTCTTCCATCTTCTTTACGAGCGATGCTTCCGTGTAGCGCGGGGGATGTTGCGTGAAACGTTCGATGGCCGTGATGTCGCGGTAGTTCAGAGCCTCGCCGTGCCTGAGGATTGGGAGGCGGCCGTCGGCTCCGGTCTCGTCGAGAACCTCATCTTCATGGCTCTCGAGATACATTCGCAGGAAGCCGTCGAACTTCAGGACTTCGCCCGTGGCCGTGAACTGTTCCGGGCGTCCGCTCACGGCTATTTCCACCGTGGTCTTCTCCACCTCGGCGTCGGCCATCTGCGATGCCAGTGCGCGTTTGCGGATGAGGCTGTAGAGCTTCTTCTCGCGATCCGTGCCCTCGTCGAGCGTTTCGCGGGATATATATGTGGGTCGGATGGCCTCGTGAGCCTCCTGTGCGCCCTTGGAGGATGTGTGGAATTGACGCACGTGCAGATAGCGTTCGCCCAGCTTCTCCGTGATTTCACGCGACATGTCGGCCACGGCCTCCTGCGAGAGATTCACGGAGTCCGTACGCATGTAGGTGATGTGTCCGTTTTCATAGAGCTTCTGCGCTATCATCATGGTCTGCGACACGGAGAAGCCCAGTTTGCGGGCCGCTTCCTGCTGCAGGGTGGAGGTGGTGAAGGGGGGCGCGGGACTTTTGCGCATAGGTTTCACGGTGATTTCGCCTATGGTGAAGTTTGCGCCGGCGCAGCTTTCGAGAAATTCGTGCGCCTCGGCAGCCGTAGCGAAGCGTTTGCTCAGCTCGGCCTTGAAGGCCGGGCCCTCCGCGGCTGTGAAGTAGCCGAACACGCGGTAGTAAGGCTCCGATACGAAGTTCCTGATTTCGAGTTCGCGCTCTACGATAAGGCGCACGGCCACGGACTGCACGCGGCCCGCCGAGAGCGACGGCTTGAGGCGCTTCCACAGCACCGGCGAAAGCTCGAAGCCCACGATGCGGTCCAGCACGCGGCGTGCCTGCTGCGCGTCCACTCGGCCCAGGTCTATGCCTCGCGGATTGGCTATGGCATGCAGTATGGCGTTTTTCGTGATTTCGTGAAAGACTATGCGCCGGGTTTTCTCCGGCTTGAGTCCCAGCACTTCGTAGAGGTGCCAGGCTATGGCTTCTCCTTCGCGGTCTTCATCGGAAGCAAGCCATACCATGTCGGCCTGACGCGCTGCCTTCTTCAGTTCGCTTACGAGCTGTGTCTTGTCATCGGGTATCACGTACACAGGTGCGAAATCTTTTTCAACATCGATGCTGAAACTGTGCTTCTTCAGGTCGCGGATATGACCGGCACTCGACATCACCTTATAGTCCGGGCCAAGAAACTTTTCTATAGTTTTGGCCTTGTGGGGAGATTCGACGATGACGAGATTGCGGGGTGTGCTCATTTTTATATTCGTAGGGGATATATGCGTATTCTGTATATTAGTTATTTCAAACTGCAAAGGTAGTCAATTCTGCCCGAATTGCCAATTGCATCCATGAAAATCAACCTTTATATTTCTACAATTCCCGCGTGGAAATGTTCAGAAGCCGGTTTCTCATTTTATTACCACGGTAATTATTACCACGGTGACAAAGTTTTATTTCTACGGATTCAATACGGTCATATGCAAAAGAAGGTCGGCACGGCCGACCTTCTTCCACGTTTCAACTATTTATTTATGAGACCTTTAGCCCGGCATCACTGCCTGACAAAAAGAACCAAGGATGCGCGGCCGACAACACGTCGCCTTTCGCACTCTTATCTAATTAACACCTGAGGGGCCGTTTTGCTCATTCAAAAACGCTTTTTTTATCGAAAAATATTCATTTTCCTTCAAGTGCCAGAGTTGCGAAGCACATCGGACGGTGGAAATCAGGACGCTCCGAGTCTATCGGGAAAAGCGATAGGTAATGCGGACTGTCCGTCGAGTCGCCGCATTTATACGCATTCAGCTGCACGGCCGACGGCGTTTCGGCGAATCCTAAGAGCTCGAAGGGGATTTCAAGCTCCAGCCACCAGCGGCTCCCGCGCTCGCTCCGGAGCTCGAACGGCGGACGTCCGGCATAGTTGCCCCGGCGGCGCACGCGTCCGAGTTCCTCATTCGTGAGGGCCGTCTTCGAAGGTCGGTCTATGCGCCGCGCAGCCAGGAGCGTGCCCAGGGGATTGCTCTCGAAGTTCACGTAGTTGCGTCCGTCGGCACAGAGTATAAAGCACTCCACGCACGAATCCGGGCACACCGGCCGGTTGTCCTCCGTCTCCAGCGCGCGCACATGCTTCTCCATTACATCAAAGCGCACGTAGAGCGCGTGTCCGTCATGTCGCATGCGTACGCTCACCGACGGCCGGTAGGCGAATTGCGGCCAGTTCTGCTTGTCCAGTTCCAGACAGAGCCCGTCGGTCGCACAGCGCGAATATGGTATGGTCATCATAAAAGTATTCCTTATAAAAATCCTCCTCCGCAGGCTGCGAGCACGCGGAGGAGGAGGATTTGTCATTAGTGTGGATTAGCGGACAGCTACTTTCGAAGCCTTGCCGTCGACGCGCACGATATAAAGGCCGGGCGTGAGGCCTTCAAGACCTGCGGCGAGACGACCGTCGAGCGTGTAGACCGAAGCCGTGCTGTAGTCGCCGTCGATGATGATGCAACCCTGGCCGCCGCGTACGTTAGATACGCCTTCTTCAGGCTGTACGGTCACATTGTCAATCCCCGTCACCGTCTTCGTGGCGAATACGGCGAAGCAGTGAGGCGGAACGTTCACGCTCACGCTCGTGCCCGTGCCGTTAAGCGTGGGCTCGAAGCCCGGAGATGCACAGATGAGCTGGCTGTTGTTGTAGTTGAGGACTGTGCTCGTTGCAGTAACGGTCTGGTCTGCGCCGCCCGTGTTGGGGTTGATGAAGCAGATAACTTCCTTGTTGCCGGCCGTCAGACGCATTACGCGGTTGTTGGTGTATGCGGTGCCGAGGCCCGAAGTAACGAACGTAGCCGACTCCTTGAAGAGTTCCGGGTTGGACATGCGCAGGTTGATGAGCTTGCTGTAGGTCTCCATCAGAGCCTTCGGATTCTCCTGGTTCAGCCAGCCCCAGAGCACGATTTTCGGATCCGTGTTGTTGCCGCCGTTCTTGTCCTTGGTGCTCTGGTCGGCGCCGAGCTCTCCGAACTGCCATACCATCTTCGGGCCCGGAGTCAGGAGCATCTGTGCGGCCAGCGAGCCGAGTCGCTTGTAGCTTACGTCCTTGTTGTTCTTCACAGCCGAGATGCCGTAAGTGTTGTTCTTGTAGCCCATGCGCTGTTCGTCGTGGCTCTCAGCGTAGCTGACGGTCGAACCCCAGGGGCGGTTGCCCTGCAGGGTGGAGAGGAAGGCCGTCAGTTTCGCACCGCCGTTATCCTCGGCATAGCCCATCGTGAACTGGCAGGAGTTGTTGTTGATGTTGGCCCACTGCAGTTCGCCGTCTTTACCCATTTCGATTTCTTCCTGCGAGCCGGCGAGATTCTCGTTGATGTGGATGCCGTCGGGCTTGACGCTCTTGATCACCGCGTGCAGACGCTTCATGCGTGCGATGCGCGATGCATTGTAGCTGTCAGTGCCGTTCTTGTAGGAGTCGTTGTCGCCCAGACCCTTCACGAGGTCAAAGCGGAAACCGTCTACATTGTAGTTCTTCATCCAGTATTCCAGACAGTCCGTCCACTGCTGCTGCACCAGTGCGTGGCCCTGGTTCCAGTCGTTCAGTACGCTGTAGGCGTGTGGAGCGGTCTTATTGTAGAAAGGATTGGAGCCTACGGCGTAAAGCTGATACCAGGGATGCAGACCGTCGCTCTGGTTGAACACGATGTCGAGGATCACGGCAATGCCTTCCTTGTGGCAGGCCTCGATGAAGTCGCGGTAGTCTGTCGGCGAGCCGTAGGCCTTGTCGGGCGCGAAATAGAAGTTGGTGTTGTAGCCCCACGAGTTGTTGCCGTTGAATTCCATGATCGGCATCAGCTCTACGGCGTTGAAGCCTAAGTTCTTGATGTAGGGAATCTTGGCAATGGCCTGGCGCACCGTGCCGTTTGCATTTGCCTCGCCGTCAGTGCCCGTGAAGTCGCGAAGGAGCATCTCGTAGATCACGAGGCTCTCGTGTTCGGGAATGGTGAAGTCCGAGAACTTATAGCTCGTATTCAGGTCGCCGCGGTACACTGCCAGCATCACGTCGTTGAAAAGTTCGTAGGGATACTGCGGCATGTCGGGCCATACATTCGGGTCAAGCCACTTGTCGCTGTAGCAGTCAAGCACCAGCTCTGCATACGGGTCCGCAACCTTGTATTTCGTGTCGATAATGAAGTAGTAGGGATACCATTCGTTGTCCTTCAGGCCCGAAACGGTGGTCCAGAAGTAACGGTTTCCTTCATAGTCCTGATACTTCATGATGTTCTTGTCCAGAACATTGTAGTCGTCCCACGAGGGCACGAGGATAGCGGAACTCTTGCCGGGAGCGGCGATACAGAAGGTGACCGTGCCGTCGGCATTCTTCACGGGACCCATCTTGGGCTTGCCGCCGGGATATGTGCCCGCAACCGATGCCCCGGGATAGGCGATGTTCACGCTTTCCGTCTTCACCACTCCGTTGAGCTCGCCTTTGCCTTCAACAGTATAGTTGCCCTTGTTGGTGAAGGTGTAGCTGGCGGTGAGAGCTGTATTGCCTTTGACCGATGCGATCGTTGTGCCGTTGACGCTGATGCTCAGATCGGCAGCTGCCGTCGAATTGAGGGTAAACGTGATTTCCGTATCCTTGGTCAGGAGCGTGCTCTCCGCGTTGTGGCTGAAGGAGATGCCGAAACCGTCGCCGAGAACCTCCACAAAAATGTCGCCGCCGCTGGCTGTTTTGCCCTGCTTGCTGCCGTCGGCGTTACGCATTACCAGCGCGATCTTCTTGATGTGCTCCGTGGCGTTCGTTATGCCGAAATAGCTGCGCAGCGAGCCCAGTGTGAGCGTGTAAGTGTTGGGCGATACATAGGTCAGCTTGTTCTTTTCCATGTTGGAAGTCTGCGCGTTCGAGCCGTCCGATGCGGGCCAGTCTGTCTGCACATATTTCCAGTCGCTGTCGCTTTTGCTGAGGTTGGTGATCACGCCTATGTGGGCATAGACCGGCGTGCCGGCCGAGAGTCCCTTCAGACCGCCGTTGCCAAGAGGCGAATCGGCGTGATAGGTTAGCACTACATTGGGGCTGTCCTCCTGAACGATGGTCGGGGAGGTAGTCACAATCTGAGCCATGGCGCCGAACCATACCATGACGGTGGCGGCTACACTTGCTAAGATTCTTTTCATTGGTTTCTTGGAAAAATTTTTGGTATGAGATTTGAGTTTAGTTTTTCGGTATAGGTCTGTTGCTCGGCAACAACTTCACAAAGTTACTCAAAAAGATTGGAACCTGCACCATATTTCGACGGCAAATGGTGTGTTAGCAATCTTTAACGGAGTGGATTTTTACCTCCTCTCCCCTTATCCGGCCACGATTATCTCTGGATTGATATGCTTGAGCGCACTGATGAAGCCGTCGCGGTCGGCCGGCGAGATCTCAAGAGGCATTGAACTCTTCATGACCGAGCGGTCGACGAACTTTATCGAGACCCTCCTGCTCGACATGCCCGCTGTTGCAAGATAGCCTATTGTTTTCTTCACCTCCTTGATCTTGTCGATGGGAAAGGTGTGCGGCTTGAAAAACTGATACACTATCAGCTGATTACCACGGATTTCATACCAACATCCGAAAATGCCGATAGCGCAGAGCGCAGTCATGCTGCCGCCAAAAAGAAGCGCGAGCCACAGGCTTGTGCCGATAAAGGCAACCCATGCCGTCACCACACTGAAGAGAATCAGGCAGGCAATCCACCAGTCTATTTTTGATCTGAATACTAATTTGTTATCCTTTCGCATTGCTCTTCGAAGCTTTTGTTTCCATTGCAAATATGCAAAAATTCCGTGACTTATCAAAGCCCCGGACCATAAAAACCGTCCCGGAGAGCGCGGAGCTTTCCGGGACGGCATATCTTGTGTCCGTTGATTTCGGCTTAGATCCAGCGCGAGAAAGCAAAGTCCATGCGGTGGGGCAGGGCCGGATTCTTGGGATAGAGGCGGAAGCCATAGCGGAACACGCCTGCATCCAGCAGCTTGTCCGTGAGCTCGTAGGTGAGCACGTTGCCTTCTTCCTTTACAACCTTGAAGTCGAGGGTGCGGTGCAGGTGCTCCTCGCCGTCTTCCTGACGGAATACAACCATTTCAAGACCCAGATCGCGGCCCAGACCGTTCGTGTCGACGATAGCTTCGAACTTGACGTTCTCGCCGGCGGAAGGCTGTGCGAGGTCGCCCGACTGACGCACGTCGAACACCTTGATGCCATCCCATGCGGCGGCAACCTTCTCTTTCCATGCCACGATTTCCTTAGCCTTGGCATAGTCGTGAGCGCTCAGCACGCTGTTGCGCTTTGCCTCGGGATCGTAGAAGCGGGCGATATAGTCGTCGATCATACGCTTCATCGTGAAGTGAGGTGCGATATCGCCGATCGAGCCCTTGATGTACTGGATCCACTCGGGCGAGTAGCCGGCAGAGTTCTTCTTGAAGTACAGGGGGATGATTTCGTTCTCGAGCATCGAGTAGATCGTGGCGGCGTCGAGCTTGTCCTGCTGTGCCTGATCCTGATACGTGCGCTTGTCCGTCAGTGCCCAGCCGGCCTGCTCGTTGAAGCGGTAGCCTTCATACCACCAGCCGTCAAGCACCGAGAAGTTGAGCACACCGTTCATCTCGGCCTTCTCGCCGGATGTGCCGGAGGCCTCGAGAGGACGGGTCGGAGTATTCAGCCAGATGTCAACGCCGGTCACGAGGCGCTTGGCAACTACCATGTTGTAGTCTTCCAGGAAGATGATCTTACCCAGGAACTGGGGCATGCGCGAGATTTCGAGGATGCGCTTGATCAGACCCTGGCCGGCGCCGTCGGCCGGGTGTGCCTTACCCGAGAAGATAAACTGCACGGGGAACTGCTCGTTGTTCACGATCTTGGCCAGACGGTCCAGATCCGTGAAAAGCAGGTGTGCGCGCTTGTAGGTGGCAAAGCGGCGTGCGAAACCGATGATGAGAGCGTTAGGGTTGATTTTATCCACGATGTTCATCACAGCAGAGGGATCGCCCTGGTTGGCAAGCCACTTCTCCTTGAAGTCGCGGCGAACGAAATTGATGAATTTGTTCTTCATCGTCAGGCGCATGTTCCAGATTTCCTCATCGGGAACGCTGAAAATGCCCTTCCATGCGGCGGGATCGCTCTGGTTTTCGAATACCTGTGCGCCGAGCTTATTGAAGTAGAATTCCTTCCACTCCGAGGCGGCCCATGTGGGCATGTGCACACCGTTGGTCACGTAGCCAACGTGGCTCTCTTCCCAGGTATAGCCCTTCCAGATGCCTGCGAACATCTTCTTGGACACTTCGCCGTGGAGCCAGCTTACGCCGTTGGCTTCCTGGCAGGTGTTCAGCGCGAATACGCTCATCGAGAAGCGTTCGTTGGTGTTGGGGTTCTCGCGGCCCATGTTCATCAGGTCATTCCACGAGATGCCGAGCTTGGCGGGATATTCGCCCATGTATTTGCCGAAGAGCTGTTCGTCGAAATAGTCGTGGCCGGCGGGCACGGGGGTGTGCACCGTGTAGAGGCTCGACGAGCGAACGAGCTCAAGTGCGACGTTGAAGCTCAGACCCTTCTCCTGTACGAATTCCACGAGACGCTGCAGGTTCAGCAGGGCGGCATGGCCTTCGTTGCAGTGATAGAGCTGGGTGTTGATGCCGAGCTTGCGCAGCATGATGATACCGCCGATGCCAAGCAGATACTCCTGCTTGATGCGGTTCTCCCAGTCGCCGCCATAGAGCTGGTGGGTGATGGGGCGGTCGAATTCCGAGTTCATGTCGAAATCCGTGTCGAGCAGATAGAGCTTCATGCGGCCCACGTTCACACGCCATACGTGGCTGTAGATGATGCGGCCGGGGTAGGGCACCTCGATGATCATCGGATGGCCGTTCTTGTCCATCACCTGTTCGATGGGAAGTTGGTTGAAGTTCTGGGGCTCGTATTTGGCAATCTGCTGGCCGTCGACGCTCAGCGTCTGGGTGAAGTAGCCGTAACGATAGAGGAAGCCCACGGCGGTCATGTCAACGCAGGAGTCCGATGCTTCCTTGATGTAGTCGCCGGCGAGCACGCCAAGGCCGCCGGAATAGATCTTGAGGCAGTTGCAGAGGCCATACTCCATGGAGAAGTAGGAGATCGAAGGCACATCCTTGCGCATGGGCTTCTTCATGTACTCCTTGAAATCTGCATAGACGGCCTGGATGCGGCCCATCAGCATCTCATCCTTGATGATTTCGGCGATGCGGTCGCTCGAGAGGCCCTGAAGCACCATCACGGGGTTTTCGCCCGTCTTGCGCCAGAGCGCGGGGTTGAGGTCGCGGAAGATAGCCTTGGCGGGGCTGTTCCACACCCACCAGAGGTTCTTAGCGAGCTCTTCCAGGGGTTTGAGCTGCTTGGGAAGTTCTGATTTCACAGTAATGTCGCGCCAGACGGGGGCATTAGTGTTGCTAACCGGAAGTTTCATAAATCTACGTATTTAAAAGTTTTTGTTTTCTGAATTTTGTCACTTGGATTTGCGGGCCGCGGCGGCTGTCATGGCCTCGCAATATGCTGTGTCATAATATTTTTCAAAGTCTGTCCAGAGGAAGCGGAGGGCTTCCTTGGAAGCTGCGTCGCGGACGTCCTTCATCTCGCGGGCCGGCATCTCGATGAGCGTGCGCAGGTCGCGCGTAATGGCTTCTGTGGCCTCCCTGTAGTTACTGTCCGTGCGCTCCACCACACGCACGCCGCACGATTCGAACGATGCGGGCGTTGTGTCGAGGATCCACTGTCCGAAGCCTGCAAGCGTAGTCGTGATCGTGGGTACGCCGAAAGCGATGCTCTCCAGCGGGGTGTAGCCCCAGGGCTCGTAGTAGCTGGCGAAGACCGTAGCGTCCAGACCCGGCAGCAGATCGTAGTAAGTGCGGTCGAAAATGCCGTCGGCTCCGTTGAGATAGCAGGGCACGTATATCACGCATACCCGGCTGTCGGCGTCGTTGGTGAAGCCCAGCGAGTGTATGCGGCCCACGATAGGGTCCTCGTTATAGTTCACTACCTGATGCGTCTGCATCGGGTCGGCCAGACGTGTGTGCTCGTCCGTGGTCAGGGCGTGCTGAAGATCGGCTCGCGGACCACCGCACCAGGCGGGCACCAGCACGAACGCAAGCACGCGGCGCGAGGGAGCTTCTCCATGCTCCAGGGCGCGCACGGCATCGAGATACATGTCTATGCCCTTGTTGCGGTATTCGCAGCGGCCCGATGTGGCCAGAATGAAGGTGTCGTCATCGAAGTCGATGCCTGTCAGGGCGCGGGCCACGCGCAGGAAATCGGCGCGTACGCTCTTGCGGGCGGCGGCATAGCGCGTTTTTCCGGGCACAAAATTCATTTCGAAGCCGTTGGGCGTCACAAGCGGACGGCGCTCCAGCAGCTGCTCTGCCTCGCGGGCCGTGATTTCGCTCACGGTGGTGAAGGCGTCGGCAGCGTGCGCCGCAGCTTTTTCCAGCGAGTGCTTGCTCTGCATGTTCAGTTCGCCGGCCATCTGGTCGCCGTTGTAGCCGGGCAGATAGTCATACAGGGGTTTGCCGTTGCCGCAGATGCTTCGGCCTATGCTCGTGGCATGCGTAGTAAAGACGGTTGCCACAGCCGGCATCGTGGCTTTCAGCTCGAGCAGACCGCTCGATGCTGTCCATTCATCGAAATGGGCCACGACCTTGGCCGGATCGGCTTTCAGGAAAGCCACGAGGCTCTCGATGACGATAGCGCATGCACGACCGAAAGCCATGCCCTCGTCGTAATCGCCGTAAGAGTGCAAGGAATCCACTCCGTAGAGCTCCCACATGCGGCCGTAGAAAGCATTCTTGCTCTCATACAGTCCGTCGAATTTCACAAGTACGGCCAGAGGCTTGCCGGGAATATCCCAGCGTCCCACGCGCACGCTCATGCCCTCGGGTAGGAGCGTGTCTTTGCGCCAGCGTCGCAGCAGAGTCCGCGATTCGATGAAGTAGGGCGAGGGATGCTCCTCGCTCCACACATCCGGGCCTATAAATATCAGTTTGTCCTTGTATATGTCGTGGAGGGTTTTGGCTTTGCTCGACAGCACCGTGTAGATGCCGCCGATCTTATTGCATACCTCCCAGCTACATTCAAACAGCAGTTCGATATTGTTGGAACAATCTTTCATTCTTTAGTTGGCAGTTTTCGCGGCGCAAAGATAGTAAAAAAAATTGATATATCTTGCGTATGTGCTTAGAATTTAAATGTCACGCCCAAAGACGGATTCCATGCATGCACGTGATAGTCGGCCGTGAAAGTCTGTTCGTAGGGCATTCCCATCGATTTCAGAAGCAGGTCGTCGTAGGTGCACGAGGCGTTTTTCACGCCTGTTCCGGCCACATACATCAGTGCGGCGTCGATGCTGAAATTCTTGATGGGCGAGAAGGAGAAGCCCACGGATGGCTCTATTTTAGTCATGCCCGGGGTCTCGGGATTGTAATGACTCTTGTTCACGGGAGTAGTGTCCACCATCAGACCTGCACGCACCTGCATGCGTTCGGTCAGATCATACTGGCCGCCCAGATGGAAGGTCCATGAATTGCGGTAGTCCTTGGTGATGAACTGATTGTAGGGCGCGAGCTGCTCGCTCAGGAATTCGATGTCGAGGCTCTTGTATGCGTTCCAGCCGGTGAGCTGGGCGTCGAATGCCAGGATGAGATTCTTGACGGGCTTGTAGCTTACGCCTAAGTTGTAGACGGCTGCAGCAGGCATGGAGGCTGTGAAGTTTGCCTCGTTGAGTATCTGAAGGCTGTTCTGCAGCAGTGCCTGTGCCGTTTCGTTGGCATAGGCTACCATTGCGGTTCCGCACTTAACACGCAGGTTCATTTTCTGACGGAAAGAGAAACCTACGGTCCACTTGTCATTGATGTCCCACATTATGCCTGCGTTCACACCGGCCGTAATGGAGGCCTTGCCGTTGAGGTTGATGCTTGCGGGGGTGTCCTCAATGGGCGGGAGTCCCGCGGAGCCGAGAAGCATGTTGAACGTGCCGGTGGGCACGAGACCTTTGTAGAGATCCACATTGCCCCAAGTGACCATGGCACCAACACCGATAGAAAGATTTTTAATAGGTCTCCATGCCAGAGTGGGCTGAACTGTGAAGGCTTTGAGAGTGACTTTCTGGCTCAATACTGCGCCGGGCCAGTTCATTCCCCAGTTTATGCCGGAGCCATAAGGCGTGTAGAAGCTTACACCGGCCTTGAAGTTGTCGTAAACCTTCATGCCCATATTGAATGACATAGGTGTTGAGGGCGTATTGTCAGTGGTGTACTTGTTGCCTCCGGGTAGCGTGGCTTCTGCCGTGGCGATGATTGCCGTCATCGAGCCTGAGAAGTCGAGTGTCTGTTCCATGAATCCGAGGCCTGCGGGATTGAAAATCATGCTTTCTGCACCAAGGTGCATGGCTGTGCCCGTATGGCCCATGCCGTTCTGACGGGCGCTAAGGGTATTCACTTGATAACCTTCAGCCATTGCCGAAGCACTTGCCAGAACCATTGTCGCGATTGCGACTGTCAAATTTTTCATATAGTACTTATTGGAAATTTCCGCAAAGGTATGAAAAATAATCCGTTCCGACAAATCCGCATAATTAGCTGTCGGAGTAAACGATTGATTAATAGCAGAATTGTTATTCATCTTAATAGCGACCCGAATGGAAAAAATCCGGATCGGTAATTGCTGTTTTAAATAAATTTGCTAATTTTGCAAATAGACTCACGCCGAGGGTCTTCCAAGAGAGGAAGCGAGGCGGGAGGTAATAAAATAAAAGGCGTTTACTCGCGCTCTATTCTTGTTCAATAGAAAACCTGCCAGTTTTTATTTTACAACCAAGAATACTGCTAAAGTAGATGCTCACGGGTATGTTCATACCTATCCGGGCTCATTCCTTGCCTTATGGCTTGGGGTGAGTTT
>CAMWNH010000030.1 GCA_947175605.1 uncultured Porphyromonadaceae bacterium | reverse complement strand
CGCGCTCCCCCGCGCCGCCTCACCACCACGTTCCCTGGCGCTGTTTCCCCCCGGGGCCGGGGGGGGTGTGGCGCGTTGACGGGCGTGGGCGTTGGGGACGGGCCGGGGCACGTCCCTACAGGGCGGGGCGTTTTTGGGAGAGATATGGGTCTATTATTTTTTTGATTGTTTGACAAAGATTTTGTAACTTTGCCACATCAATCAGAAAGGGTTAGCACCGGATGTCGAAATTATTGAATTTCACAGTAGGGAATTATCGGTCGTTCAACGAGAACCGGACGTTCACGTTCAGCGGAGCGGCCGGAATGATTGTGTGGTTCCGCGAGCACCCATAAAGCTACGGAATGACTTCTAAGGGACTAAAAACAACCAATACAATTCAAATAAATAACCAAATCAGACAAGCATGAAAAAACAACTACTTGCACTTGCTGTGGCTGCGATAACTACGATCGCGGGTATGGCACAAACCGTTGCTTTCGTGGCTGATGGCGCAAGCTACACCGGCACGGGAACAAAGTACACACTCACCGGTACTGTTGCGAATAACACCTATACAGAGGGTGATATTAAAATCGAATTTGTAAAGAACAATAACAGCAGTTCTCAGGTCAACAGCAAACTCATTCGCTGGTATCAGAGTGACGAAATCGTTGTAACACCTTTGAACGGTGTAAAAATCACCTCGGTCAGCTTCCTGGGAGTGAGCAGTACATCTTATGGTAATGTTGCGATAACCGTAAACGGAGATTCCAACACAAAAGTTGCGACCGGCAATCCTACTCGTACATATACTTGCGAATCCACAGAAGCTATCACATTTAAAAGCGGAGCACAAATTCGTTTTACCGCACTTGAAGTCAGCTATGAAGCGGGTACACCCGTCTCTGTTGCTACACCTGTGATTAAATTCTCGGAAGGCGAATGGTGTCACTACGCTACGATCACTTGCGAGACCGAGGGTGCAGAGATCTACTACACTCTTGACGGCACAGAGCCCACGGCTGAATCCGAAAAGTACACGGCCCCCATCGAAATATACGACGGCAAGTGGACTGTAAAGGCCGTAGCCATCAAGGACGGCGAAAGCTCGCTTGTGGCAGCCGAGACCATCGACATTCCCATGAAGCTTGACGATCTCTCAGGCCTTGTAGGCGCCGATGAGGCTATGCTTCAGGAAATGGGCGGCTCGGTGAACTTCGAATTCACAGGCACACTGACCTATGTATATCAGGCCGGCAACTATCTGTATCTTACCGATGGCACTTACAACGTGAAGCTCTTCGGCTACGATCAGCCCCGCTATGCCGCAGGCGACACGTTCTCGTCGCTCAAGGGTGTATATTCCTACCGCTACGGTCAGCCCCAGATCAGCAATTTCACGCTCAGCGAAGCTGTGGCCGGTGGCCAGGTGATCAAGCCCATGGAAATCGAGGAGGCAGATCTGATTGCTGCTTACAACGACAACAAGTGGTACACCTTGAAGGGTGTTGAGATCAAGGGCGTAAACGGCAAGAACGCTACGATGGTGACAGCCGACGGTACTGAAATCGCACTCTACAATGACTTCGCATGCGAAGGCTTCGCAAACGGCACGAACCTGACCGTAAGCGGTATCGTGGGTCTTTACAACACGAATGTACAGTTCCTTCCCACTGAGATCACGAACGAGGCAGGAGAGGAAGTTGTGGCAGCTCCGGTGTTCAGCCTGGCCAATGGTGCATATACTATTAACTCGGAAGTAGAACTCACATGCGAAACCGAAGGCGCTACTATAGTTTACACTATCAATGGCGGCGAAGCAGTAGAAGCTGAATCACCAGTGACTATTGTTCTGACTGAAGATATGACTATCGAAGCTTATGCCAAGATGGAAGGAATGGCTGACAGCCAGACTGTTACGGCTACATATACCGTTAAGGAGGCTGAAGTTGTAGATGGCACAACCGCAATATTTGATTTCTCGGATGCAATAGAGTTCGCGAAGATCGAATGCGATGCCACATATCCCGGTTCGGGAGCCAATACCCCGCTCAACAACGTAGAAATGTCAATGAACGGCGTTAGCATCGTTCTCAGCAAGGCCTCCGGAAGCACCAATCCTTCCATATACTTTAATGGTATGGCACTTCGCATGTACAAGAATAATACTATGACAATCAGTATCCTTCCCGGATATACAATCGACAAGATCACTTTCACCAATCCTTCGGGTCAGGCACTTCCGACAATGGCCGGAGTATACGATGGTGTATGGACGCGTCCCGAGGTAGCCACTCAGTCTGATGACAATGGAGCTGTTGACTTTGTGGTTTCGGCTAACGGTCGAATCGCCAAGATCGCTGTAGACTTTACCAAAATTGTCGACGGTATTGAGGATGTTAAGGTTGAGGATGGTGCAGCAGCTGTATACTACAACCTGCAGGGTGTTCGTGTGGAGAATCCTTCGAACGGTCTCTATATCCGTGTAGCCGGCAAGCAGGTCAGCAAGGTTTACGTCCGCTAACACACAGATAATCACAAGCATTACAATCCGCCCGGCAGCTGTCGGGCGGATTTTTTTGCGTATTGCGGATTTTTGGCTAATTTTGCACGACAGATAAGATCTGAATCGTATGAAAAAACAAGATACTCTGAACTCGTATATCCGCCAGGCACTGGTGGAGTTCAGCGAGCACTGCGCCCTGACGGATTTTCAGGGCGTGACGTTTCAATACGGGGACGTGGCCCGCAAGGTGGCCAAGCTTCACATACTGTTTGAACATGCGGGCTTGCGCCCGGGCGACAAGGTTGCACTTTGCGGCCGCAATTCGGCGCAGTGGGCTGTGGCGCTTCTGGCGTCGCTGACCTACGGGAGTGTGGCTGTGCCAATACTGCACGAGTTCAAGCCGGACAATATCCACCACCTCGTGACGCACAGCGATGCGAGGCTGCTGTTCACGGACGAGCATACGTGGGAGAATCTGGACACGGCGCAGATGCCGGGTCTGGAGGGCGTGGTGCTGATAAAAGATTATTCGCTGCTCTACTCGCGCAACAAGCGCCTGACGGAGGCGCGCGAGGGGCTGAACCGGCTCTTCGGGGAGCGCTTTCCGGAGCGTTTCAAGCCCGAGATGCTGAGCGTGCACGAGGAGAAGGCTGACGAGGCCGCGCTGATAAACTACACGAGCGGGTCGACGGGCTTCTCGAAGGGTGTGGTGCTGACCTACGGCAATCTGTGGAGCAATCTGCAGTTCTGCATCGACGGCCTGACCTTCCTGAAGCCGGGCGACCCGATGATAAGCATGCTTCCGCTGGCGCATATGTACGGACTGATGGTGGAGCTGCTGCATCCGTTCGCCAAGGGCTGCCACATCTACTTCCTGACGCGCACGCCGTCGCCGAAGGTGATCCTCGGGGCTTTCGCGGAGGTGAAGCCGAAGCTGATCGTGGCTGTGCCGCTGATTCTGGAGAAGATCGTGAAGACGCGCATCTTCCCGGAGCTGGAGAAGCCTGTGATGAAGGTGCTCCTGCATCTGCCTTACATAGACGAGAAGGTGTACAATAAGGTGCGCAGCAAGATGCTCGCGGCCTTCGGCGGCAATCTGCTGGAGATGATCATCGGCGGTGCGGGGCTGAACAAGGATGTGGAGAAGTTCCTGCGGCGGATACGCTTCCCATACACGGTGGGCTACGGCATGACCGAGTGCGGACCGCTGATATGCTACGCACCATGGGACGTGCAGCGCCCGGGCTCGTGCGGACGCCTTGTGGACCGGATGGAGGGGCGCATCGACTCGGCGGACCCGGAGCATACGCCGGGGGTGCTGTGGGTGCGCGGCGCCAATGTGATGAAGGGCTACTACAAAAACGAGGAGGCTACGGCGCAGGTGATGGACGAGGACGGATGGATGAAGACGGGCGATATCTGCCAGCGCGATCCGGACGGATTCCTATACATACGCGGCCGCGACAAGAATATGATCCTGGGACCTTCGGGCCAGAATATCTACCCGGAGGAAATAGAGCAGGTGCTGAACAATATGCCCTACGTGGGCGAGAGCATCGTGGTGAGCCGCGATGGTAAGCTCGTGGCTCTGGTGTATCCGGACATGGAGGCTGTGAGCCGCGAGAATATCGGCGAGGAGCGCCTCAAGGAAATCATGGAGGAGAACCGGCGACAGCTGAACGTGTCGCAGCCGGCATACAGTCAGGTGGGCGAGATGATAATCCATCATGAGGAGTTCGAAAAGACGCCCAAGCGTTCGATAAAGAGATATTTATATAGTTGATTGCGCGGCCCGCAGCACAACACGGCGATGGAGATGAGTCCATTCTTCCGGCGTTGTTGACGTGCCGAAGGCACGTCCCTACAGAGCGGGGCGGCGTTTGAGAGTAAGAAATACATTCGCCACTCGGGCGTTGTTGACGTGCCAAAGGCACGTCCCTACAGGCGGGGCGGTGTTTGAGAGTAAGAAATACATTCGCCTTCCCGGGCGTTGTTGACGTGCCAAAGGCACGTCCCTACAGGCGGGGCGGTGTTTGAGGATGACGGCCGCAGCTCATGGTGCGGGCGGGATTTTGATAGAAGTATAATAGACCAATTATCTGTGATGAACGAGATAGAATTTGTTGAGCGGTGTGTGCAGGCGGTGCTCGAGGATGGACGCGAGCTGAACGAGGAGGAAGTTTACCGCCTTGCGGAGGTGGAGACACCCGAGGGCAGAAAGGCACTGCGCGATGGCGCGGCACGGCTAACACGCGAGCTATCGACTCGTAGGTTTGATTCGTGTTCGATCGTGAATGCCCGCTCGGGCCGCTGCTCGGAGAACTGCAAGTGGTGTGCGCAGAGCGCCCACTTCCACACGGGTTGCCACACCTACGACCTGATTGACCGCGAGGAGTGCATGGCAGCTGCCGAGGCAAACGCCAAGGCGGGAGTCCGACGCTTCTCCCTCGTAGCCTCCGGGCGCTCCGTGAAGGGCAAAGCGCTTAAGGAGATCTGCTCGATGCTCCGCGAGGCCAAGGAACGGACCGGCATTCAGACCTGCGCATCGCTCGGGCTGCTCGGGCGCGAGGAGCTTGAGGAGCTTTGGGCATCGGGTGCACGACGATATCACTGCAATCTGGAGACAGCGCCGTCGCACTTCGCTACGTTGTGTACCACGCATACGGTGGAGGACAAGCTGCGCACAATCGAGACTGCACGTGAAATCGGGTTCTCGATATGCTCGGGTGGAATCTTAGGCATGGGCGAGACGCGCCGGCAGCGTGCGGAGTTTGCACTGACGCTGCGGAGGGCACATCCGGAATCCATCCCTCTGAATATTCTTGCACCTATTGCCGGGACGCCACTGGAGAAGAGTCCACTGCTCGGGGAGGATGAATTTATAGATGCTGTGGCCCTGTTCCGCATGGCGCATCCGCGGACGGAGCTGCGTTTTGCGGGCGGCCGTGCACGACTGAGCCGCGATACGCAGATCGAAGCTATGCGTGTGGGCATCAACGCGGGAGTAGTCGGAGACCTTCTGACGACATTAGGTTCGACCGTCGCGCAGGACAAGGCGATGGTAGAAGAAGCCGGAATGAACTTCTGACCATGCTGACTACCAAAACCATAAAGCTTGTGCGGAGCCTTGCGGAGCACAAGGGGCGCCGCGAGGCGGGGCTCTTTGTGGCCGAGGGGTCGAAGTGTGTATGCGATACGTTGGAGGCCTTCGAGCCGGCGATGCTGTTCGCTACGGAGGACTGGCTGGCAGCACACGCCGCGCAGGCCGAAAGCGCCCTCGGGCGCGGAGCCGTGGTCGAGCCCTGCAAGAAGGGGCAGCTGCGCGAACTGACGTCTCTGACGGCAACGCCGCCCGTGATTGCCGTGTACAGGATTCCGGAAGCTCCGGCCGTGGAAGCGGATTTGTGCGCACGTGAACTGTTGCTTGTGCTGGACCGCGTGCAGGACCCGGGGAATTTAGGCACGATAATGCGCACGGCCGATTGGTTCGGGGTGAGCACGATCGTGGCCTCGAAGGACACCGTGGACCAATACAACCCTAAGACCATCCAGGCGACCATGGGCTCGATCTCGAGGGTCCGCGTGGCCTATGTGGAGGATTTGGGCGAGTTCCTGAGCGAGGCTGCCGAGTGCGGCGCACGCATTTTCGGGACTTTCCTGGACGGGGCGGACATTTTCGCCGCTCCGCTCGGCGCGACGGGCGCGCTGGTGATGGGCAACGAGGGCTCGGGCATAGGAGCCGCCGCGGGCGCCTGCGTGACGGACAGGCTGTTGATACCGTCGTTCCCTCCCGAGCGCAGCACGGGCGAGAGCCTGAACGTGGCTACGGCAACGGCCATCGCGCTGTCGCAATTCCGTTCACGACAACTGAAATCCAGAAACTGATGGCAAAGGAGAAGACGGCTTTTTTTTGCAGCGAGTGCGGTGCGGAATCGCCCAAATGGGCCGGCCGCTGCCCGGATTGCGGAGCATGGAACACGATGACGGAGCAGAGGGTGCATACGGGGAAGGCTCCGGGAGGGTCCGCGGCGGCGCTATGGGGCGGCGACGCCCTGCAGAAAAGCGTGCCGCTGACGGTGAATCAGATAAATGCAGACGAGGAAGGGGCGGCGCGACGGATAAAGATGCCCTCGGTGGAACTGAACCGGGTACTTGGAGGCGGGCTCGTGAGCGGCTCGCTGGTGCTTTTGGGAGGTGAGCCGGGTATAGGCAAGAGCACTCTGCTGCTTCAGAACCTGCTGTGCATACGGACGAAACGAATACTCTATGTGAGCGGCGAGGAATCGGCGGCGCAACTTAAGCTGCGCGCTGACCGGCTGGGCAAGGGGAGCGACAACATCTACATCGTGTGCGAGACGAGCCTCGAGCGGGTGTTCGAGCACGTGGCCGATCTGCGGCCTGAGATTCTGGTGATAGATTCAATCCAGACCATAACGACAGACAGCCTGACGGCCTCGCCTCCTCCGGGGAGCGTGAGCCAGGTGAGGGCATGCGCGGCCGAATTGCTGCGCTATGCGAAAACGGCGGGTGTGCCTGTGCTTCTTGTGGGCCACATAACCAAGGACGGCACGCTTGCAGGCCCCAAGGTGCTGGAGCATATGGTGGATACGGTGCTCGTATTCGAGGGCGATGCCCGCCACTCCTACCGCATCCTGCGCACGTCGAAAAACCGTTTCGGCCCGACATCGGAGCTGGGCATCTACGAAATGGGCTCGAAGGGACTGCGCGAGGTGCCGAATCCTTCGGAGATACTCATAAGCTCGCCTACTAACGGCGCTGACGGCGCCACTCCGCTCTCGGGTATTGCCATAGGCGTGGCCTTGCAGGGACGGCGCCCTATTCTGATAGAGGCACAGGCGCTGGTGAGCGCATCGCCCTACGCCACTCCGCAGCGATCGGTGACGGGCTACGATGCCAAACGTCTGAACATGCTGATAGCCGTGATCGAGAAGCGCTTAGGGCTGCGCATGGACAAGAAAGACGTGTTCCTGAACATAGCCGGAGGCTTCAAGGCTTCCGATCCGGGGCTGGACCTTGCCGTGGCCGTGGCTCTGATTTCGGCCACACTGGACGCGCCCGTGCCGGGGGGCTACTGCTTTGCGGGCGAGGTGGGCCTCTCGGGCGAACTGCGTGCCGTGGCGTCGCCTGCGGCGCGTATACGCGAGGCGCAGCGCCTTGGCTTCACCGACATTCTCACAGCCGAACAGGGACGTCAGGACGAGCCTCTGCCCGAGGGTATACGCGTGCACCGCACTGCAAGGCTCGATGCGGCGATGAGACTGCTTTTCAGCTAATACGACATAACGAGGACAAACATAGGAGCGAATGTTATCTGACAAGAAAATAAACACAGTAAAAATCTGGCGCTCGACGCGCGACTATATATTCATCACCCTTGGCGTTGCGCTATATGCCTTCGGGTTCTGCGGATTCATTCTTCCGGAGAAGGTAGTGACGGGCGGTCTGGCGGGCGTGGCCACGCTGATATATCTGCTGTGGGGCATCCCCGTGGCCGTGTCGAACTATGCGCTGAACCTTCTGCTGCTGGCGATAGCCTATAAGATCGTGGGCAAGAAGTTCGTGGTGGGAACAGTATTCGGCGCCACGATGATCTCGCTGTTCATAGGCATATTCCAGCCGCTGCTGGCCGGCGGATTCACGCACGAGCCGTTCATGAACATAGTGATCGGCGCCACGCTGTGTGGCCTGGGCATAGGCACGACCTTCGTGCACAACGGTTCGTCGGGTGGAACGGATATCATAGCGGCCATGGTGTCGAAGAAGTCGAACGTGACGATAGGACGCACGATGCTGTATGTGGACTGCATCATCATTTCGAGCGGCTATCTGATCTTCCATCAGATAGACAAGATGGTGTATGGCTTCGTGTTCATGTTCTTCGTGTCGTATGTGGCGGATCAGGTGATATACACCAATCGGCGGGCTGTGCAGTTCACCATCATCTCGCGCAAGTGGCAGGAGATTGCGGACGCCATTATCCGCGACGCACACCGCGGGTGCACGGTGCTTCACGGGCAGGGCTGGTACAGCAAGCAGGACGTGAAGGTGCTTCTTGTGATGTGCCGCAAGATTGAGTCTGTGACCATCTCGCGCATAATCAAGGCCATAGACCCTCATGCATTCGTGACGCAGGCTAACGTGAGCGGTGTGTACGGCCACGGGTTCGACGAGCTGAAGGTGAAAATCAACAGTCACAAGCACGAGGAGAAGACTTCCGTTCCGTCGGGCGAGGGCAAGGCGGCGGTGAGGCGGAGCAATTCGGAGGAATAGGGCTGCGCCGTGAACGTCCGGTGAAGTTTTTTCAGGGGGGAGAGTGTAATTTTCCGACGCGTGATGCGTCATATATGACATGAAACGGAAGCAAGACGCCGTGCGCACGGCACGCTATGAGGAATTGACCCGCCAGTATGGCGGATTGATGGCCAAGGTGTGCTATCTCTATGCGGGGCCCGGCGCGAGCTTCGAGGATTTGTACCAGGAAACCCTTATCAATCTCTGGCTGGGGCTGGAAAGCTACCGCGGCGAGGCGAAAGCGAGCACGTGGATATACCGTCTGGCCCTGAATACGTGCATCACCTGGCATCGTAAGAACGACCGCCACACGGGGTCGGGGATGACGGATGTGGAAGCGGCTTTCGGGCTCAGCGACACGGCCATGGATCCGGGCGCACGGGCCGAGCAGCTGGAGCAGCTGCAGATGCTGCACTCGATGATAGCCGACCTGAATCCCATCGACAAGGCAATCATAACTCTATGGCTGGACGAGCGGCCCTATGAGGAGATCTCGGCCGTGACGGGTCTGTCGAAAAATAATGTGGGCGTGAGGCTGACGCGCATCAAGAACCAACTGATCGAGAAGGGAAAAACACTTTGATACTATGGACGAACTGACACTTGAACAACTGAAGAAATCATGGCAGAGCACGAGCGTGAGCGAGAGCAGACTGGAGGAGACTGCCGAACGCGTGCGCGCCGTGGCCAAGAAGAAACGAAAGAGCATGGGTATTGCGCGGAAGATGTCGCGCGACTATCTGCGCATCTCGCTGCTGGGCGTAATAGTGATGCTTCTGGCATTGCCGCTGTACTACGTTATCGAGGCACCCTTGGGCCTGTGTATTTTCTACGGGATATTCGGACTGATAATGGGCAGCCTCAACGCCGTGTTCGGGCTCTACATCAGGAATATCGACTTTATGGGGCTGCCTGTAGTGCAGGCCATAGACAAGGCACTGCTCATCCGGCGCATGCAATGGACGCTGCTTGCCTTCGGGATATGCCTCGGGCTGTGTCTGCTGATTCCATTAGGCATGGTGTTCTGGGACCTGCCGGAGGGTCGCAGCGTCTTCTGGGGCGGAGTTGCAGGGGGCATAATAGGCTTAGCTATAGGCATAAGCAAGGAGCGAAAGTTCTTCCGCCAGTCGAGGGCGCTTCTGCGCGCGCTACAGGCAATCAAAGCGGGTGAATAAGTGTTTCCCCCCGGGGAAGGGGGCCGAATCCGAGAGGAGGGGGAGAGAGGCCAAGGCTCAGGGCTTGACCTTGGAGGCCAGAATGCGATGGCCTATGCGACAGTAGAGACACTTGCGGGGCTCGCAATAATCTCGCCGCAGGCGGATAAGGGCCTGGCTGTCGAGGGCGCTTCGGCAAGGGACGCCATGGGAGGCGAACAGTCGCACGACATTATTGTCTTCGGGCTTCATAGACTCGAGCAAGTCCACGGCACGCGCGCACAGGTCCTCACGCCCAAACATTTCGCCATATGCATACTGCACGGGGGCCACGACGTTTATAATCAGAGTGTTTATTGCTGTAGCGCCGAAGGCGGAGGGGCTTCCGGAGGCCGGAGCGCCGAAACTGTAGTGATGCGACCAATATCCCCTCAAGGGCACGGTGAACAGCGAGGCGGCTTCGGCGGCGGTGGCGACGTCGAGAATGCGGAAGCCCAGCTCGAAGGAAGGCACGACCATGGCGGCGAGCGCCGCGATGCGGCGATGCGGGAAGTTCTGCGGGCGCATCCGGGCCATCTTCCACCCAAGGGGAGCCGCAGGGGGCTGAATGCTGAACTTGCGCGCCATGAACGCATATTCGCGGCGGAGCGTGGCGGCATAAAGCTCGTCGACGGAATCGGGCGCACCAAGAGTGCCGGCATCCGGAATCAGGCCTGCCTGTCCGAAAAGCAGGCCCTCGACAGTCTCGAGCGCGTCGGAGTGCTTGACGAGACTGCGCAGGGGCACGAGGCGTCCGAGGCGCTCGAAGGCATCGCTGTTCGTGCCGAAGCCGAGGGCACGCGCCAGAGTGAGATAGACAGCGGAACGCCAGTCGCCCCTGAATGTGTCGGATACGAGCGCCCGGACCTTGTCGGCCTTGTCCTGCAGGCGTGCCATGGCCAGGGACGTGAGCCAGTCGGAAATATAGATTCCGGGGATGGAGGGCAGCCCTTCCGAGCAAGCGAGGTCGGCACGGGCAAAGACCATATCGCGATAGCGGCGATCGAAATCGGGAGCGCAGTCCATGACGATCTGCGGAATTTCCTCGCCATTGGAGCGCAGGACACGCGAATCGTCCTTGCCCACGACATGGAGGACCACGGAATCGTAGGCGGGATCGTAATGATGGCCATGGCGCATCCAGTCGGATGCACGCACGTGAATCTCGACATTCCCGGCCCATACGCGGCCATCGATGTCGATCTTGGCGTTGAAGAAATCCGGACCGGCATCGGTGTTGAGCCATCCGCGGTCGATCACGCGCACACGACGGCCGTCGACCGTGCGCAGATCGCCGGGAATCCAGAGGCCATGCTGCCAGACGTATTGCATTAATTTCTCCACAAGGCCAAAGATACAGACTATCCACGTCACAGCCAAACAAATCGGGCATTATTTGCGGGGCTTGCGGGAATTTCGTATATTTGCCGATATTTCCGAGGTGTGGCCCTATGGCCGGACTCATGAGTTGAAAAATCTGACAATGACATTCGAAGAACTTGACCTGACGGACGATGTGCTGGACGCACTCTACGACATGAACTTCCGGGAATGCACTCCGATACAGGAACAGGCAATCCCGGCTGCGCTGGCAGGTCGCGACCTTATAGCCGTTGCACAGACCGGCACGGGCAAAACGGCTGCCTTCCTGCTTCCGGTGATAAACGAACTGGGGCAGCGCGAACCGTCGGAGAAGGTAAAATGTGTGGTGATGACGCCCACGCGTGAGCTTGCTATACAGATAGATACGGCGCTGGAAGGCTTCTCATACTTCCTTCCGATAAGCTCGCTGGCCATCTACGGCGGCACGGACGGTGCGGGCTTCGCACAGCAGCAGAAGGCGCTGAAGAGCGGCGTGGAGGTGATCATAGCCACCCCGGGACGCCTGCTTGCGCATCTGCAGATGGGCTATGTGGACCTCTCGGAAGTGGAGTTCTTCATACTTGACGAGGCTGACCGTATGCTTGACATGGGCTTCCATGACGATATCATGACGATTGCCTCGCACCTGCCCAAGGAGGGCCGGCGGACAATGATGTTCTCGGCGACGATGCCCGCAAAGATTCAGAAACTGGCGTCGAGCGTGCTGAACAATCCCGTGGAAATCAAGATTGCCGTGTCACGGCCTACGGAGAAGATAGACCAAAGCGCCTATATCGTGCCAGAGGCGGCGAAGACGCCCCTGCTATGCCATCTGTTCGAGAACGTCAACTCGAAGCGGGTGATCGTGTTCGCAGCGTCGAAGCTGAAGGTGAAGGAACTTGCCCGCAGCCTGCGCAAGATGAATCTGAACGTGGGCGAGATGCACAGCGATCTGGATCAGGAGCAACGCGACAAGGTGATGCACGGCTTCCGCGCCGGCACGATTGACATCCTCGTGGCCACTGACATCGTGGCCCGCGGCATCGACATCGACGACATTACGATGGTGGTGAACTACGACGTGCCTCATGATGCGGAGGACTATGTGCACCGCATAGGCCGCACGGCGCGCGCCAATGCCGACGGCATGGCCATAACGCTTGTGGGCGAAAAGGACAGGCGCAAGTTCAAGGATATAGAACGTTTCCTGGGCTATGCCGTGCGCAAGGGAGAACTGCCCGAGAGCCTCGGGGTGACAGCCTACGCAAGCGCACGACCCGAGGAGGACGACAAAGCCCGCGACCGTAAACGCGGCCGAGGCCGGGACAAGCGCGGAGGAAAGAACAGAGCGCCAAAAGCCAAGGGCCCCGGCAAGGAGGGACGCGACCAAAGCGCCAAGGAGAAGGCCACCGGGAGCACAGACAAGCCCGGGCAGGCCACTGAGCAGACAGGCAAAAGCGAGACGGCAGGGAAGCGCCGCCCGCACCACCGCCGCCGTCCGCGCGCCAACCAAAAGAAAAGCGAATAAAGCAAACACGCACATCCGAGCCAAAGAGTAATTTATGTTCCGGATAAAACGTCTCTACACATTCATGCTTCAGCGGTTTCTGCCACTGTTGTCGATGACGTTTTTTATCTGTCTGTTCATAGTGCTGATGCAGTTTCTCTGGCGTTCAATCGATGATCTTGTAGGCAAGGGACTGGAAATCCGCGTGATAGCGGAGCTGTTCTTCTATGCGGCGCTGACGATGGTGCCTATGGCGCTTCCGCTTGCGGTGCTTCTTGCCTCGCTGATGGTGTTCGGCAATCTGGGCGAGAAATTCGAGCTTACGGCCATGAAGGCTGCGGGCATCTCGCTGTTCCGCATTATGCGCCCGCTGATAGTGCTGATGTGCTTTATTGCCGTGGGGGCATTCTTCTTCCAGAACAACGTGCTGCCCGTGGCACAGACGAAGATGTGGACGCTGCTTTTTTCCGTGCGCCAGAAAAGTCCGGAGGTAGAGATTCCCGAGCGGTCGTTCTACGACCAGATTCCCAACATGAACCTTTACGTGGAGAGCAAGAATCCGGAGACGGGCATGCTCTACGGAATGATCATCTACGACCTGAGCAAGGGCATAGACAACTCACGCGTGATATTGGCCGACTCGGGACGCTTCAACTTCACCGAGGACCGCACTCGTCTGTTTCTGAGTCTTCATTCGGGAGAGATGTTCGAGAATATGAGGGACAACTCATTGGGCGCCACCTCGCAACGCTACCTACCCTTCCGCCGCGAGGAGTTCCAGGACAAGGAAATTTATTTCCCGTTCGACATGAACTTCAACCGCATGGACGAATCGGCCATGCGAGCGCAGTATATAGGCCAGAACGTGAGCGAACTCCGCCACTCGATCGACTCGATACAGGAGCGCATCGACTCGGTGGGCACCTTGTACGGCAACGAGTTGAAGGCGCAGCAGATTCTGGGGACGACCTCCACCTTCAGGGAGCCGGAGCACAGCTCGCGCTTCGAAGGACTAAGCCCGGAGGAGCTCGACTCGCTATGGAGCGGCCCTACCCCTTCGCTGGCCAAAAGCTATCTCAACCAGGCGCTGGCGAAGGTGCGCCGCAACAAGCAGGAGTATGAGTACCGCTCGATGGCATTTGCGGAGCAAGAAAAGCTGATGCGCCGCCACGACATAGAAATGCAGAAGAAGTTCACGCTGTCGTTTGCCTGCCTGATTTTCTTCTTCATCGGTGCTCCCTTAGGAGCCATCATCAAGAAGGGCGGTCTGGGCACGCCGCTTGTGATCTCGGTACTGCTGTTCATTGTGTACTACATCATAGACAACACGGGCTACAAGATGGCTCGCGACGGCAAGATAGCGGTGTGGGCCGGAATATGGCTAAGTTCGGCCATCCTGCTGCCGATGGGAGTATTCTTCACCTACAAGGCGGTGGGCGATTCGGCCGTGTTCAATCTCGACGCTTACCGGGCCTTCTTCCGCAAACTCACCGGCAAGGAGGGCAAGCGGACGCTGACGCTTAAGGAGGTGCACATGGAGGACACGGATCCGGCCGAGGCGCGCCGGCGGCTGCTTGCATTCCGCGGCTTGCTGGAGGACACGGGCACGCAGCTGTCGAACATGCCGCGACTTAAGCGCCGTCTGCGTCAGGGGCGCATGATGATGCCGGTGAAGGAGGCGATGGACGCTCTGATAGAATATCTTTCGAACACGGAGAGCAAGTATGTGATAGGGATGCTGAACGAGTATCCGTTCTCGCCCCGAGCCGGAAAGCTCGAGAGTCTGAAGCAGACGACAGACGGACTGCTGAAATTATACGACAATACTGAACAGGAACAAGAATATACGGACAATATAGATAACGCACTATGATAAAACTCGATACGATAGAAGAAGCAATTGAGGATTTCCGCCAGGGCAAAATGGTGATCGTGGTGGACGATGAGGACCGCGAAAACGAAGGCGACATCATCGTGGCCGCAGAAAAGATCACGCCTGAACAGGTGAACTTCATGCTGAAAAACGCACGCGGCGTGCTGTGTGTGCCGCTGACCATATCGCGATGCCGCGAACTTGAACTTCCGCATCAGGTGGAAGACAATACGTCGGTGCTGGGCACTCCCTTCACGGTGACCGTGGACAAGCTCGAGGGCTGTTCGACGGGTGTGAGCATCGACGACCGCTGCGCCACGATCCGCGCTCTTGCCGACCCGGAATCCACGGCTGCGACCTTCGGCCGTCCGGGCCACATCAATCCTCTGTATGCCCAGGACCAGGGCGTGCTTCGCCGCAGCGGCCACACGGAGGCTGCGGTGGATCTGGCTCGTCTCGCAGGGCTGCAGCCTGCCGCCGCACTCATGGAGATAATGAGTGACGACGGGACGATGGCGCGTCTGCCGGAGCTGCGCCAGAAGGCCGACGAATGGGGTATGAAGCTCGTGAGCATCCGCGATCTCATTGCCTACCGTCTTGCCTCGGAGCGCCTTGTGGAACAGGGTGTGGAGGTGGATATGCCCACGGCTTACGGACATTTCCGTCTGATACCTTTCCGCCAGGAAAGCAACGGGCTGGAACACATAGCACTGATCAAGGGCAATGTGGCCGACGGCGAGCCCGTGCTGGTGCGCGTGCATTCGTCCTGCGCCACGGGCGACATCTTCGGATCGAAGCGTTGCGACTGCGGCGAGCAGCTGCACAAGGCTCTGGAAATGATAGAGAAGGAGGGACGCGGTGCACTGGTGTATCTGAGTCAGGAGGGCCGCGGCATAGGACTTATGGATAAAATCAGGGCATACAAGCTCCAGGAGGAGGGTCTGGACACGGTGGAGGCCAACCTGCACCTGGGCCACGGCGCGGACGACCGCGACTACGGCGTGGGGGCCCAGATTCTGAATCTGCTTGGCATCAAGAAGATGCGCCTGATGACCAACAATCCCGTGAAGCGCATCGGGCTCGAAGGCTACGGACTCGAGGTGGTCGAGAATGTGCCAATCGAGGTTGCGCCCAACCCCTATAATCTGCGCTACATGCACACCAAGAAGGCGCGCATGGGCCATAACCTGCACAACGTGGAATAAATGCGGCGGCTGACATCCATCTTGCTTCTGCTGCTGGCCTGCATATGGCATACGGCAGCCCAGGACCGCGGGAAACGCGAATTCCGCGGTGCGTGGCTGCATACGGTCTATCAGGAGCAGTATGCCCGACAGAGCACGGCGGAGAACAAGGCCTATCTGTGCGAGCAGCTGGACAAGCTGAAGGCAGCGGGCGTGAATGCCGTGCTGTTTCAGGTGCGCCCGTCGGCCGATGCATTCTACGCATCGGAGCTGGAGCCATGGAGCCGCTTCCTGACCGGAACTGCCGGAAAAGCACCCGAGCCAGCTTGGGACCCTCTGGAGTTTATCGTGGCCGAGGCGCACAAGCGAGGCATGGAGCTGCATGCATGGATGAATCCCTACCGCGTGACGACCTCGAAGAATGAGCGGCTCCCCCGCGGGCATCTGGCCTTGCGCGAGCCGGAGCGTTTCGTGAATTATGCCGACGGCAAAAAGTACTTTCAGCCGGGTCTGCCGGAGAACCGCGAGTTCATTGCCCGGGTGACGGGCGACATCGTGCGCCGGTACGATGTGGATGCCATTCATTTCGACGACTATTTTTATCCCTACCCTGTTGCGGGCGCGGACTTTCCGGACAAGGAACTCTGGAGCCGTACGGGCGGGAAGCTGTCGCGCGCGGACTGGAGACGCCTCAATGTGGATCTGCTTATCGAACAGGTGAGCGATACAATCCGTGCCATCAAGCCCTGGGTGCGCTTCGGCATAAGTCCGTTCGGGATATGGCGCAACAAGAAAAGCGACCCCCGCGGCAGTGACACCAACGGGTTGGAGAACTACGATTCGCTGTATGCGGATGTGCTTCTCTGGGCGGAAAAGGGGTGGATAGATTATCTACTGCCGCAGCTCTACTGGACCATGGACAATAAGGCTGCTGCCTACAGGGTGCTCGTGCCCTGGTGGAACGAGATGACGCCGGAGGGCTGCCACCTGTACATAGGACAGGATGTGGAGCGTACGATGAATGCGGGCGAACTCGATCCGAAGCTGGAACTTATGCGGCAAGGGGAACGCGTGCGGGGACTATGCTGGTGGCCGGGATATTCCGTGACAAAAAACTCGGGCGGCGTGCACGAGGTGCTATGCAGCGAGCGGCTGCACGGGCGCCCGGCTCTGGTGCCTGAATACGAGCGGCTTTCGGACAAGGCGCCCGAGCGGCCTCGCGAAGTGCGCCGCGACGGAAAATTTCTGCGCTGGAACACACAGCGGCCCAAGGGACGCGCGGAGGATGCAGTGCGCTTTGCCGTGTATCGTTCGGGCGAGGAATCGTCGGGGCCGCTTGTACTGACTGGCGAGCATTACTGCGAACTGCCCGGACCGGGAAAATATTTTGTTACGTCCGTGTCGAGAACCAATATCGAATCGGGCGCATCGGAAACCGTGCTTATAAAATGAAAATGAGGATGAGCGCGCTAACAGAAAGTAAGAAAGTAAGTGTAATCGTGCCCGTGTATATGGCGGGGAGATGGCTGCAGCGCTGTGCCTCGAGTATTCTGGGGCAGACGCACCGCAATCTGGAACTGATCATGGTGGACGACGGGTCTCCGGATGACTCGGGGAGCCGCGTGGATGCGTGCACGCTTACGGACGCACGTGCACGAGCCCTGCACATTCCTCACGGAGGCGTATCGGCGGCCCGCAATGCGGGCATGGATATTGCCACGGGGGACTACCTGCTGTTTGTGGACGCGGATGACGAACTACATCCGCAAGCAGTGGAGCTGATGGTGCACATGGCTCTGAAGACGGGGGCGGATATAATCTCCTCGCCCATACGCGGGAGCAGCACACTGATATTCCAACGGCTGGATATAGAAAATTGCGGAGTGGAGTATTTCCTTCCGGAAGCGGCCACGGAACTGCATCTATACCGCAAGAAGGTGGACTGCTCGATCTGCGGAAAGCTGTTCGAGCGGAGACTTTTCACTGATAACGATATCCGCTTTCCGGAGGGTCTGCGCTACGAGGACATCGCCGTGAGCCATCGTGTGTACAGCGCCTGCCGCGGTGTGGCTCACCTGAAAAACCGCGTGTACTTCTACAGGATACACGCCGACGGATTTCTCCGGAAATGGTCGGCAGAACGGAGGGACTGCTTCCCCGTGGTTGAGAAGATTCTGGGGGAGACGGAGGGAAATTCACGGCTGAAGCGAGCGGCCGAGGACCGGATGTTTTTCATCAGTTTCAACATTTTCCTTCTTGCTCGCCAGAACGGCGAGGCGGAGCTTGCACGCAAATGCTGGGAGGGCGTGAAGAAATACAGGCTTCAGACGCTTGTGAACCCGCGCACGGTGCTCTACAACCACTGGCGCGCCCTTGTGTCGTATCTGGGCCCGGGGCTTGCGTCGCGGCTCACGAAATACAGGTACTGAACAAGGACAGAAAAAAATACGCCCGGCCATCTCGACAGGAGATAAGGCCGGGCGTCGTGTTTTGTGGCTATGACTTAGCGGATGAGGACTTTGGTGGTGGCGGCAGGGGTCTTGCGAATGTAGAGACCGGGGGCTGCGGGAGCGGCCGGGAGGGCCTTGCCGTCGATAGTGAAGTAGCGTGCCTCGGCATCGGAGTCGGAGTCAAGGGCAACGTTTTCGATTCCGGACTGCGAGGGACGCAGGGAGATGCGGAAGTCGCGACCGACAGCGGCGAACTCACCACCGGCATAGTTCTTCTCGCCTACGAGGAGGGTATTGTCGGGCATGGTGATGACATTGCCGGTGCGTGTGCCGAAAAGGCCAAGGTTGTAGGCTTCGGAGGCCATGCCGTAGTGCACGTATCTTCCGGCCAGCGACCAGACGGCGCTCTGTCCACCGCCGAAATCGGCGCCTATGGGCGATGCCTCGACATAGACGGCCGAGGGAGCCATGGCATCGATGTAGAGATAGTGGGGATGTGCATGCTCGAGAACGGGCGCGAATCCATGCTCGGAATAAGGCTCGATGAGACGGATGCGTCCGGGATTTTCGAGGCTTTCCTCGTAGGGAACGATGAGAGCCTCGGCGGTAAGATTGCCGTAGATGGAGCAGAAAATGCTCTCGGTGAAGTTGGCGGTTCCGGCAAGAATCCACGTATCTTCATCCGCGGAATCGGGGCCGAAGAAGAAACATTGCGTTGCGGCCACGGGTGAATTGTTGCGATCGAGACCAACCGCAAGGAGCGAGAAAATGGCACGCTTGCGAGGTGTAGCACGGAGCGCCTCGCCAACGAGATCATATCCCTGGGCCACGACAGCGTCGATATTGCCACCCTCGGCAAAATATTCGCCTTCGAGCAATGCATACTTGACGTTCACGAGGTCTGCACCGCGAGTTATGACGATGCGCACCTTGCCCTCGTCGTCGACGCAGAAGGGACATTCGAGCTTGAGGGTGAAGTCGTCGAGCTTTGTGCCGGGGAGGGCAATCTTCATTTTGCCGGACGCATTCACCCGACTCCAGGGTTCTCCCTTAGAGGGCTGAAGGCCGAAGCAATTGGCAGGGAAGGTAATAACTCCATCCTTGAGTGTGCCGTATTCAGTTTCGTCCCACCAACCGTTCTCGTCGACATGCTGCGAGAAGCGGTATGTATCAAAAGCCAAGAAGTCGGGGATATAGACTTTGTCGGGGTCGGCGGTGTTGATGTAGACGTAATTTTCCGTGTCGTCGTCGCCTATCAGTTTGGCAACGGGAGATTCCGGGCCATAGGGGAGGACTCGATACCAAGCGGGGTTTTCGGCACTCTGTTCGAACGTGATTTCCCAGGAGTCGCCCGGGGAAACGAGCTGGTAGTAGGAGAAGAGGTCGTCGAACCAGATGCCTGTGCCGATATTATTCCACTCGCCCTTAGGCACGGAAACGCGCCGGGGTTGCGAGAGGTCGGGGCGCTCGAATGATGAAGTGTCGGCCAGGGGCTCGACCGTGGTTTCGGCCGCGAAGGCAGCGGAGAAAGAGAAAGCTGCCAGAGCCGTCAAAAGGAATTTGCGCATGATTTTCAAGTAATAGAATTATTTATCTGCAATAATGATCGATGCAAAGGTACGCTTTATCCGTGAAATACGCAAATTCCGAGGGTCAGCGGGCACGAAAAGGAGAAAAAAAGGGGGTAAGTGTATTGTTAAATGGAAAAAAGTGGAGAAATAACTTACACGGACCATTATTTTTTTGTAATTTTGCATACCAATAGGTTATCACCGCAACACACACTTCAAATTTCAAGTAGAAAAGACACAAGAACAGTCATGGCAGCAACGAAAGAGATACGCAGCGCATTGATTTCGGTCTTTGACAAGGCCGGTCTTGAACCGATAGTACGCAAACTCCACAGCCTGGGCGTGGAACTTATAAGCACGGGGGGCACCCGCAGCTTCATCGAGGGCCTTGGCCTTCCCTGCACGGCCGTGGAAGGACTGACGGGCTATCCGTCGATTCTTGGCGGACGCGTAAAGACGCTTCACCCGAAAGTATTCGGCGGGATTCTGGCGCGCCGGGACAACGAGGGCGACGTGGCCCAGCTTGCGGAATACGAGATTCCGGCTATCGATCTGGTGCTTGTGGACCTCTATCCTTTCGAAGCAACCGTGGCTACTCCCGGGGCCACTCCTGAAGACATAATCGAGAAAATCGACATCGGCGGCATCTCGCTCATCCGCGCCGCAGCGAAGAACTTCAATGATACGCTGATCATTCCCTCCAAGCACCAGTACGGCTATCTGATGGGCATTCTCGAGGGTACGGGTGCAGCATCGAGCCTTCCCGAGCGCCGCTACATGGCCCAGACGGCATTTGCAGTAAGCTCGGCCTACGACTCGGCTATCTTCAACTGGTTTGCCGCAACGGCACCTGAGGAAGCACCTGCCGCGGGCGCTATGCGATTAGCGATTGACGGCGAGATGCATCTCCGCTACGGCGAGAATCCTCATCAGGCGGGCAGCTTCTACGGCCATTTCGACGAGATGTTCGAACAGCTTCACGGCAAGGAGATTTCCTACAACAACCTTCTGGACATCGACTCGGCCTGCTCGCTGGCAGCGGAATTCGAGGAGCATCCGACCGTGGCTATCCTCAAGCACAACAACGCATGCGGCCTTGCCACTCGCGGCACCATCGCCGAGGCATGGAAGGACGCACTGGCCGGCGATCCTGTTAGCGCATTCGGCGGCGTGATCATCGCCAACCGCAAGATCGAGGCTAACGCAGCCGAGGAAATCGGCAAAATCTTTTTCGAGGTGATCATCGCTCCCGAGTATTCGGATGATGCGCTGACCATCCTGCGCCAGAAAAAGAACCGTATCATTCTGGTGAAGAAGGACGGCAAACCCGCTGCCAAGACGGTGCGCACGATTCTCAACGGCGTACTGGTTCAGGACCGCGACACGAAGGCAGAGTGCGCCGAGGACCTGAATCTTGTGAGCGGCGACGGCCTGGACGAGAAGAAGATCGCCGATATGCTTTTCGCCAACAAGATCGTGAAGCACTCCAAGAGCAACGCCATCGTCCTGGCCAAGGACGGACAGCTGCTGGGCTCGGGCGTTGGCCAGACCTCGCGTGTTGACGCACTGAAGCAGGCCATAGCCAAGGCGCAGAGCTTCGGCTTCGACCTCAAGGGCGCAACGATGGCATCGGATGCGTTCTTCCCCTTCGCCGACTGTGTGGAGATAGCACATGAGGCAGGCATAGACTCCGTGATCCAACCGGGCGGTTCCATACGCGATGCTGAATCGGTGGAATACTGCAAGGCTCACGGCATGACAATGGTAATGACCGGCTTCCGCCACTTCCGTCACTAATGAGCGGAACGAGCGCGACAGCCACGATATAAAATTCAATATTCCAAACATTCTCTCCCCCACTCCAAGAAAATGCGATTTTTCTCTCTTACCAAAGAAATAGCGATGGACCTTGGCACGGCCAATACGATCATTATCCACAATGACAAGATAGTAATCAACGAGCCGTCCATCGTAGCCCTTGACACCCGCACCGAGAAACTGATAGCCGTGGGCAAGGAAGCCCACCTGATGGAAGGCAAGGGCCACCCGGGCATACGCACGGTGCGCCCGCTGCGCCAGGGCGTGATCGCCGACTTCAACGCTGCAGAGCTGATGATCCGCGGTCTTGTGAAGAAGGCCAGCGCCAAGAGCAACTGGTTCTCGCCCTCGCTCCGTATGGTCGTGGGCATCCCCTCGGGGTCGACGGAAGTCGAGATCCGCGCCGTGCGCGACTCCTCGGAGCATGCCGACGGCCGCGACGTGTACATGATTTACGAGCCCATGGCAGCGGCCTTAGGTATCGGCCTGGACGTTGAGGCTCCGGAAGGCAACATGATCGTGGACATAGGCGGCGGTACGACGGAAATCGCCGTGATCTCGCTGGGCGGTATCGTTTCGAACAAGAGTATCCAGATTGCGGGCGACGACCTGACGGAAGATATCCTCAACCACATGCGCCGTGCACACAACCTGAAGGTGGGCGTACGCACGGCCGAGCAGATCAAGATGCACGTGGGCTCGGCACTGACCGAACTGGAGAATCCGCCGGAGGATTATATCGTGCATGGCCCGAACCTGATGACATCGCTGCCCTTAGAGGTGCCGGTGAGCTATCAGGAGATAAGCCACTGCATCGAGAAAACGATTTCGAAAATCGAGGCAGCCGTGCTGAGCGCACTGGAGCAGACACCGCCCGAACTCTACGCCGACATCGTCCGTAACGGCATCTACCTTGCCGGTGGCGGCGCGCTTCTGCGCGGTCTTGAAAAGCGCCTGACGGACAAGATAGGCATCCAGTTCCATACAGCGGAGGATCCTCTGCTTGCCGTGGCCAAGGGCACGGGCGTTGCGCTCAAGAACGTCGACAAATTCAAGTTCCTCATCCGCTAAATCCGATAGAGATACCGGAGGCTGTGTCAACCACGAGCCGACAGGCTTCCGCAGACTGACACAGCCTCATCGTCGTATTTATGAACGAGCTTCTCCTCTTTATACGCAAGAACAGCAAGTGGTTTGTATTCGCAATATGCGCAATAGTGAGCTGCGTGATGCTGTTCCAATCGAATCCGTACCACCAGCACTTGTATCTGACGAGCGCGGGTCGTGCGGTTTCGTCGGTGTATAAGAGCGGCAGCATGCTCAGTTCGTACTTAAATCTCCGCAGCATCAACGAGGACCTGAACCGCCGCAATGCGGAGCTGCAGGCGGAAATAGCGGCCCAGAACGAGGTGATAGAACGCCTGCATGAGCTCGGGTTCCGCGATACGCTCGTGACGGAAGCCGGCGTGCGGCACTTCGATTTCATCGTGGCGCACGTGATAAACAACAGCATAGCCCGTCCGTTCAACTACATAACCATCAATAAGGGCAGCGCTGACGGCGTGCGTCCGGAACTGGGAGTGATAGACCAGAACGGTGTTGTGGGCATCGTGAGCAATGTGGGCTCGGGAAGCGCACGCGTGATCTCGCTTCTGAATCCGAACTTCCGTCTGAGCTGCAAGATCAAGCGAAGCGACTACTTCGGGTCGCTCGTATGGGACGGCAAGGATCCGCGTGAGGCACTGCTGGAGGAGCTTCCGCGCCACACGGTTTTCGAACCCGGCGACACGATAGTCACCTCGGGCTATTCGGCGGTCTTTCCGGAAGGCTTGCCCGTGGGCGTGATCATGCCGGACAATAATGAGCATAACGAGAATTTCTTCACACTGCGTGTGCGCCTTCTGGCGGACTTCACGACGCTGGGCAATGTGCAGGTGGTGGTGAATAACTTCCGCGCGGAGCTTGACTCGCTGACTGTGGGCGAGTCGGAGGACGCCAAACGCAAGCCCTTCGGCAACTAAACGCAAAGGACGAGACGATGAACCAATTTGCCATACGATTCACGATAGCGTATCTGCTGCTACTGCCGCTTCAGGCCCTTGTGTTCGACCACATGGTTCTGTTCAATGTGGCGGTGCCATTTGTGTTCATATACCTGATCGTGATGCTTCCGGTGACACTCAACACGAACGTATCCGTAATACTTGGCTTCCTGACGGGTCTGGGCATGGACCTCTTCGCGGACACACCGGGGATGAACGCGCTGAGCTGCACGGTGCTTGCCTTTGCGCGGAAGCCGCTGTTCCATCTTTACGTGACGATGGATGACGATCTGGCAGGGCGCTCGCCCACGGTGCAGACAATGGGCGCGGCGGCGTTTCTGAAATATGTACTGACTCTCTCGCTATGCTATAGCGTTCTGGTATTTACGATCGAGGCCTTCCAGCTGTTTATTCCGGAGCTACTGATAGCGCGCATAGCGGGTTCCACACTTTACACATTCCTGCTTTTATACACACTCGACAGCCTACTCCTACGCCGACGTGAGAAAAGACTATAATCTCGAGAAACGCAAGTATGTGATCGGGGGCTTTGTAATCATCATAGCGTTGATCTTCATGGGCCGTCTGTTCGACCTTCAGCTCAACGACGCGAAATACAAGCGCTCGGCCGACTCGAATGCGTTTCTGAAAAAAACGATATATCCTTCGCGCGGTCTGATCTACGACCGCAACGGCGAGCTGGTGGTGTACAACCAGCCGGCCTATGACGTCATGCTGATTCCGCGTGACGTGCAGCCTTTCGACACGCTTGACTTCTGCCGAACGCTCAACATCACTCCCGATGACCTGCGCCAGCGTTTCACGGATATGCGCAAGGCCGTGGGATATTCTTCCTACACACCGCAGCGCCTGATAGCGCAGCTTTCGGCCCAGGACTACGGACGCCTGCAGGAGAAGCTCTACCGTTTCCCGGGTTTCTTTATACAGAAGCGTATCCTGCGTCAGTACAACCACCCGACAGCACCGAATGTGCTGGGCAATATACGCGAGGTGTCGCAGGCGGATATAGACCGCGATCCATACTACGCTCCGGGCGACTATACGGGCGACCTTGGCGTGGAGAAGAGCTACGAGGACTATCTGCGCGGGGTGAAGGGCGTTGAAATTCTTATCCGCGATGCGCGCGGGCGCATTCAGGGCCGATATGAGAACGGGGCACACGACATCCGCCCCGTATCGGGCCGCGACCTTACGCTGAGTCTCGATATCAAGCTGCAGGAATATGCGGAGTCGCTGATGGTGGGCAAGCGCGGCGCAGTGGTGGCCATAGAACCGTCGACGGGCGAAATCCTCTGCATGGTGTCCACGCCCGGCTATGATCCACGCCTGCTCGTGGGTCGCGAACGCGGCAAGAACTACCGAGCACTGGTGGAGGACGAGCGCTGGCCGCTGTTTGACCGCGCTCTGATGGGCGCCTACCCTCCGGGCTCGACCTTCAAGCCTACCCAGGGTCTGATCCTTCTTGAGGAAGGCATCATAGACCTGAATACGGCCTATCCCTGCGCACACGGATACATAAGCGGGGGCCTCCGTGTGGGATGCCACGGCCACGGCTCGCCTTTACCCCTGAAACCTGCGCTTCAGACATCGTGCAACGCTTTCTTCTGCTGGGGCTTCAAGGCGATGATTGACCGCCGGAGCAAGTACGGGTCGTCGGCGAAGGCTTTCGAGGTGTGGAAGAAGCATCTGGTGTCGATGGGTTACGGATACAAGCTGGGGGTGGACTTGCCGTCGGAAAGCCGCGGCTTCCTGCCGAACGATCGTTTCTACAACAAGTTCTACGGCGAGGGGCACTGGAGCGCCAATACGATTATCTCGGTTTCAATAGGCCAGGGTGAAATCCTGGCCACTCCGCTTCAGATTGCAAATCTCAGCGCCACGATAGCCAACCGCGGGCATTTCCGGACACCACACGTGGTGAAGGCGATACAGGATACGGTACTTCCCACGCATACGGATTCGCTGCGCTATCCGACAATCAATGCCAAGCACTACGATGCTATCGCGGAAGGCATGCGCATGGCCGTGACCGGGGGCACCTGCCGCCGAGCTGCGATTCCGGGAATCGAGGTATGCGGCAAAACGGGTACGGCGCAGAATCCGCACGGCAAGGACCACTCGGCCTTCATGGGTTTCGCCCCCTATCAGGACCCGAAAATCGCCGTGGCAGTGTATGTGGAGAACGGCGGCTGGGGCGCCACCTACGGGGTGCCTATCGGTTCGCTGGTGATGGAAAAATATCTCACGGGGAAGATCGATCCTTCGAGAACGGCGATGGAAACGCAGATGTTGAACTCAACGATTGTCTACAATGTGCCCACAAGCAAGAAGAAGCAGTGAGGCCATCGAAACGTTCAGGAATCTGGACTGGCCTACAATTGTCATTTACCTGATCATGGTGTTCGCCGGCATGGTGAGCATCTATGCCGCGTCGTATGATTTCGACGAGGCTTCGATGTTCTCATATTCGGAATTTTCGGGCAAGCAACTGCTGTGGATAGGTCTTTCGCTGGTGCTGGGCTTCGTGCTACTGATGGTGAATGCGCGGATGTATGAGACATACGCCTATCCGATATATGTGGTTCTGCTCGTGCTGCTGTTCATTACGCCTTTTGTGGCGCACGACATCAAGGGTTCGCGCTCATGGATCTCGCTGGGCCCGATGAGTCTGCAGCCTGCGGAATTCGCGAAGTTCGCCACGGCGCTGGCGCTGGCCAAGTTATTCAGCGGCTATCACTTTGTGCTGAATTCGTCGTGGAAAAACTATGCCCGCGCGCTTGCCATTATTTTTCTCCCTATCCTACTTATTCTGGCACAGAACGAGACGGGGTCGGCGCTGACGTTCATGGCCTTGTTCTTCGTTTTATACCGCGAGGGGATGAGCGGTCTGATTCTATTCGCGGCGATGTTCGCGGTGGTGATCTTCGTCGTGGGCCTGAAGTTTGCTGAAACGGCTGTGGGAGGGATGCCGACGGGAGAGTTTGCCGTGCTGATAATGACTGTGATTGTGTCGGTGGTAATGGCGGCCCTTTATTCAAAAAGATTCCAGACGGTGCGCAATCTTCTGATCTGGTATGGTGGTGTGGCACTGCTGTGCGGACTGCTTGCATGGGCCGGCGTGGCTTTGCCTCTGCTTCCCGTGATGCTTGGTGCGATAGGGGTAGCGACGGTCTACCTTGCCATACTTGCCTTCACGCGGTCGAAGCTCTGGATTCCGGTGTGCACGACTGTTCTGGCTATAGGTTTCCTATTCTCGGTGAACATGGCCTTCGACAAGGTGCTACAGCCTCACCAGCAGATGCGTATCAAGGTTGCATTAGGTATTGTGGAGGATCTGCGCGGCACGGGCTACAACGTGAATCAGTCGAAGATAGCCATCGGTTCGGGAGGCTTCGCGGGCAAGGGGTTCCTGAACGGGACACAGACCAAGCTGAAATATGTGCCCGAGCAACATACGGATTTTATCTTCTGCACTATTGGCGAGGAGGAGGGCTTCGTGGGTTCGGCGTTGGTGACGCTTCTATTTTTGGCACTGATACTTCGCGTGATAGCCATAGGCGAAAGGCAGCCGAATACGTTCACGCGCGTATATGCCTATTGCGTGGCCTCCTACTTTATCTTCCACTTCTGCATAAATATAGGCATGGTCATCGGACTATGTCCGGTCATAGGCATTCCTCTGCCATTTTTCAGCTATGGGGGCTCGTCGCTGTGGGGATTCACGATCCTGCTGTTCGTGCTTCTGAAACTCGACGCATCGCGCAAGACGGTGCTATAAGCATAAGGTTAGTCAACATTTCGGCGGGGTGGGTGTTGTATTTTATATAACTTAATCTAAAACACACCACACGACTATGAAAAAGACCTTATTACTTTTAGCATTGGCTGCTATTTCGGCCACCGGTTTCACGGCATATGCTGATGAGCCGACAGTTGTTGAACGTAGCGAAAACGCCATCGAAAAGGCATTCGACGCAACGAAAAAAGAAGTAAAGAAAGACGCAAAAGCAATAAAGAAAGGGACCGTGAAAGCCTACGACAAGACGGCCAAGGCTACAAAGAAGGCTTACAAAAAAGCCGAAAAGGGCA
>CAMWNH010000029.1 GCA_947175605.1 uncultured Porphyromonadaceae bacterium | reverse complement strand
CCGAGCGCAAGGCGCTCGCCGGAGAACTGGAACGTGCACGGTCGCAGTCGCTCGATTTCGCTCGTTTCGAGTATAAACTCAAAAAATTCCGAACCTCATTCAACAACAACGCCCAGGCGGCGCACACAAAATTCACCGCCGCTATCGACGGTGTGGACAAGTCCATCAAGGAGCTCGAGAAACAGATTGAGAATCTGCGCAAGGTCAAGGCCAATTTCGAGGCGGCCGAGCAGAAGCTTCTCAAAGCCGATCGCCTGGCCGAAGAAGATCTCACCGTGAAAAAACTCACATGGGGAAATCCCGGCATCAAGAAAATGATAGATGATGCCGCGGCAGCTGATTCCGAATCAGGCGAACCTTCCTAACTCGCGGTATAAGGCACTAAGCGGCAGCCCCATTACATTGTAGAAGCAGCCTTCCACGCCTCGGATTCCGACAGCTCCGATCCATTCCTGAATGCCATAGGCACCGGCCTTGTCATAGGGCTCGAAGATGTCTACATACGTGCGGATGTCTTCATGACTGATCTTGGCAAAATGCACGCGCGTGGTGTCGGAGAACGTGTGCATACGGCCCTTCTTGTCAGTAAGCGTGACACCCGTCACAACTTCGTGAGATCGGCCCGAGAGCATCTCGAGCATAGAGATAGCTTCCTCCCTGTCATGCGGCTTCCCAAGTATTTTCTCATCGCAGAGCACAACAGTGTCTGCCGTGACAAACACCTCGTTATCCGCAAGTTCCGACAGATCGCAGGCGGAAGCCTTCAGCCGCGACAGAAAAGCAGGAACATCGCGGTGAGGAAGGGCATCGGGATATGTCTCCACCACATCCGGAGCTGAGCTCATGCGGAATCCGGGCACCATCATGCCGAGCAGCTCACGGCGGCGGGGAGAATTGGAGGCCAGCACAGGACGGAGCCCGTATGGGAGCGGCATAGACTTATCCTTACGCATTCTCTTTGTTCGTTTCAGTATTCCATACCCTTCTTACCTTCAATATCTGTTCGAGCAATTCCCGGGCTACACCATAACCTCCCGCAGCTTTAGTGATATAACGGGCGGCATCGCGACATTCGGGCGCAGCATCCGAGGGCGCAACGGGCAGCCCGACGTAACGCATACAGCTGAGGTCAGGAATGTCATCTCCCACATATGCTGTTTCCTCCGGCAGATAGCCTCGGCGCTCCATCCAGTATTTAAGGATTTCGAATTTATCGCCGGCATTAAGATAAATGTCCTTGACTCCAAGATTTCGGAATCGCTCGCGCAAACCGGGTGCATCCGCACTTGAAATTATACACAGATCCAATGTCCCTGTCTGAATAGCGCGCTGCATTGCATAACCGTCACGCAGATTGGCCATGCGACAAGGTATCCCGTTTTCTCCAAGGCTCACAGTGGCCGGCGAGAGAACCCCGTCGATATCGAAAACGACGGCCCTCATTTTTGATAGATCGTATGCTATCTTACTCATTGTGACTTTTATATATTTCTTCTGACAATGCTTTATAAATATCTTTCAGTGGTCCTTCCAGCGAGGCGGCATGCTCAGCCATCACCTTCCGGTCGCCTCTCCTTGCCGGTCCTGTCTGGGCTGCGTGCGGTCCGATTGAGAACGCTTTATCCACTGTAGCACGCACAAGCGGCTCGATAACGCACAGAGGATAGCCGGTCTCGGTCAGTATCCTTTCGCAGCACTCCCAGAGATAGTTGGGGAAATTGCAACTCAGCACTCCCGCAATATGGAGTTTCTTGCGATGTGCCGCATCGGCATAATGCACTTCATGCGACAGACTCTCGGCGAGCGCACGGGCTGTCTCGGAGGCACGCGGAGTAGCTCCTTCAACAAAGAACGGCACTTCGCTGAGATCCACGGGCGTACCTTTAGAGAATGTCTGCAACGGATATAGAATACCGCAATCGGCACTGAGCGGCAACAATATTTCCTGCGGCAGCGTGCCGGATGTGTGCAGAGCGACGGCTCCAGGAACAGGCGGGATGGTAGCGGCAAGCTCGGTAGCACCTCCGTCGGCTACACTGAACAGCACGACATCGGGCCTATCTTCCGCTATCTGCGACGGAGCATCGTATGTGCGCACACCCAGCTTCCGGGCAAGCTTGAGAGCGTGAGCCGCTGTCCGACTCCAGACACCGGAAATATCGTGTCCGGCTTCAGCCAGTCCGCATGCCAGATGCGTGGCCACATTACCGCTTCCGACTACAGCTATTCTCATCCCTTTGACCCTTCGATTTACTCTTCGTTACGGAAACTCCCGATATGAACCTTCTCCCACAGGAGCTTTGAGGGATCCACCGGACGACGCTCTTCAGCAGGATGGCCAACGGAAAGAATGCACATCACGGGAAGGTCAGCCGGGATTCCGAGAGCCTCCTGAATCATCACCTCCGCAGGCTCGCCGTCGGCACTATAGCGGTGGCGGACTTCAACCCAGCAGGAACCAAGGCCCAAAGCCGTAGCCTGAATGTGCATCATGGTCGCTGCAACTGCGGCATCCTCCACAAAGCAGTCGCTTTTGGCCGGATCGGAGCACACGACAATGGCGAGGGGGGCATTCTTGATGGACTGCGCGTAATTGGGCTTGCAATCCGAAAGGTGCTCGAGCATTTTCTTATCCTCGACAAGCACAAACTGCCAGGGACGCGCACTCTTCGATGAGGGCGCGAGCAGACCGGCCTCAAGAATGGTCTTCACGTCATCCGGGCTCACCGGCTCGTCGGTGTATCGACGAATACTGTGACGACGGAGAAAAAGTTCGTGTACGGTTTCCATGTTCTATCGTTTTACGTTTATCTGTTTATACAGAAGAGCCCCGTGCGTCAGGCGTGGGGCTCTTCCGTGTAGTATCGCATAATTAAAAATCTTAGTTTCAGTTGCCCCGGCAGATCCATGCTCCGGGGAAGCTATCTTCCATGCCCAATGTCCGTATCTTATCGCGAAGCGATGCCGACGAGGAGGCCGAGGCGGCATAAACGCGATAGCGACCGCTTTCCGAGCTCAATACACGCAGATCGCCCTTATGGCGTTTCATGTATCGTTCCGCTTCTTCGCGGCTGCCCAGAGACGCAACGACATACACATATGCGCCATTGCCGGTGTGTGCCGCAGGCATTGCATGATGCTCAGTTTTGTCGGCCACAGCCATGGCCATAGTGTCTACCACTGTCGCAGCATCATCAAAGTTCCGGAGCACAAGCACTAAAGGCGAACTCGATGTGCCCGGGCGATTGAGCAAACCTGAATTCTCCTTTGCAGGAGAAGAAAATTCGAGACCGAGGGAAGCTCGCTGCGCAACAGGAGCAGTTCGTCCCAAGAAATTCGCCACTGCAAAACCTACAGCGACAACAACAGCAACGGATGCGGCTACACGACCGATCCGTATGGCAGTGCGCCGCCATGCATCTCGTATGGTTTCAGCAAATTCATCGGCCTCATGCTCTTCGGATTCTATCCGTACGACGGGAGCAGCCACGAGCGGACGCATTGCAACGGGACACAGCCAGGATGCCGGGGTCTTGGCCTCAAGCGGCATGAAAACCATGTTGCCGTCCGACATGACAAGCGAACCGATACGGCCAAGTGCAACCGGACGACCTGACCTAAGATTCGAACGAACGGACGTGACAAAATCGTCAACGCGTCTCGCCGCCTGATCAAAGGAAATGTCCTCCTTACGGGCTATCGATGAAACGAGCAGACCATCGGAATCACGCAGCATACCGTTGAAGGCATACACTGTGGATGGCGGAACATAGCATCCGGCTGACGCATCGAAGCGCGCCGGAGAACGGCGTGCAAGCAACGCACCAATTCCGGGAATGACTACACAGCCATCACCCGTACGAAGCAGGTATTCGATATGTCGTACCACGAAATTCATCACCACAAAATTACATCCTTTTTTTTAAACACACAACCCCCGTGGAGAAAAAAACATGTACGACGTATCAATATTCCGAGTGATGCCGCGACTGTAAAAACCCGCGAAATTAAAAAATCTTAAACTTTTAAGCGGGGAAAGATTTAATAGATAATTTTAACATTCCATATTATAGTGTTGGCTGTTATATAACTAACTTTGTGTTGCAATAAATTATACAACCTATTTTTTACACTTCATATATGAGCGACAACGTCAATATTCGCGAACTCAACGATCTGGTTGCCGGTAAGAGCGACTTCATCAAGCTTATAACCCACGGCATGGACCAGACAATCGTCGGACAAAAACATCTCGTGGAATCACTCCTCATTGCCATGCTTGCCAACGGGCACGTACTCCTCGAAGGTGTTCCGGGTCTTGCCAAAACTCTTGCCATCAAAACTCTTGCTCAGCTTATCGACGCAAAATACAGCCGTATACAGTTCACGCCTGACCTCCTTCCTGCCGACGTAATCGGCACAATGGTCTACAGCGTGAAGAACGAGACTTTCCAAGTGAAAAAAGGCCCGATTTTCGCCAACTTCGTACTGGCCGACGAAATCAACCGTGCGCCCGCCAAGGTCCAGAGCTCCTTGCTCGAGGCGATGCAGGAGCGTCAGGTTACAATCGGTGACAACACTTTCCCTCTGGACGAGCCCTTCCTGGTGATGGCGACCCAGAACCCCGTGGAGCAGGAAGGAACGTATCCTCTGCCCGAAGCGCAGGTAGACCGTTTCCTGATGAAGGTAGTCATCGGCTACCCCACCAAATCAGAGGAAATGACCATCATCCGTCAGAATATCTCCAACGAGAAGAAGAAAGTTCTTCCCGTAATCAAACCCGAGGAAGTGATCGAGGCCCAGAAGATCGTAGATAAAATTTATCTTGACGAGAAGATCGAGCGCTATATCGTTGATATCGTTTACGCTACCCGTACTCCCAAAGAATATGGGCTCAATGATCTCGAACACTACATCAGCTTCGGAGCTTCGCCCCGTGCTTCCATCTCACTGGCACGCGCAGCCCGCGCCTATGCCTTCATCCACCAGCGCGGCTATGTCGTTCCTGAAGACGTGATTGCCGTATGTCACGACGTAATGCGCCATCGTATCGGTCTGACCTATGAAGCCGAGGCAAACAACGTGACAACAGACATGATTATTACGGACATCCTCGACAAGGTTCAGGTGCCCTAATCCCAACAATCACACACACTAAAGACAACAAGTGGATTCCAACGACCTCATAAAAAAAGTCCGCAAAATAGAGATCAAGACCCGCGGACTGTCGCAGAATATCTTTGCAGGCGAGTATCACTCGGCCTTCAAAGGTCGCGGTATGAGCTTTGCGGAGGTGCGTGAATATCAATACGGCGACGACATACGCGACATCGACTGGAACGTGACCGCTCGCCACAACAAGCCCTACATCAAGGTTTACGAGGAGGAACGCGAGCTTACGGTGATGTTGCTTATCGACGTCTCCGGAAGTCGCAACTTCGGCGCCGAAGGTCCGGAAAAGCGACAGATGATTGCGGAAATCGCTGCTACAATAGCTTTCTCAGCAATCCAGAACAACGATAAGGTAGGAGCTGTCTTCTTCTCCGACAAGGTTGAGAAATTCATACCGCCCAAGAAGGGACGGCGCCATATTCTGTTTCTGATACGCGAGCTTCTTGATTTCCAACCGGAAAGCAAGGGCACGGATATCGCGCAGGCTGTACGCTATGCGACCGATGCTCTGAAACGCCGGTGCACGATGTTCCTGATTTCGGACTTCATCTGTCCCACGGACTATTCGAAACCGGTGACCGTCGCCTCCTCGCGCCATGATCTGATAGGTATCCAGGTCTATGACAAACGCGATGCATCGCTTCCCGATGTGGGCTTAATGCGCGTGCTTGATCTGGAAAGCGGCGCCACGCGCTGGGTGGACACATCCTCGCAAAGAGTACGCAAGGCATACAATAAATGGTGGTATGAGCGTCAGCAGGCCATGACCGGTGTCCTGCGTGCAGCCCGAGTAGATTTTGCATCAGTTGCAACTGACGAAGACTATGTGCGCGCACTCATGGCTTTGTTCAAGACACGGTCGTCAATGTAGCAGAAACATATGATATTCAAAAAACACATATTATCCCTCCTTGCGGCCACCGCAACATCATGGATGGCTGCAGCCGCACCGGTTGGCTTAAGCATTACTGCGGAAGCCGATACTACGGTTGTGGAAATGGCCGACCAACTGAATGTGCGTGTGCGTGTTATATCCGCCGAGAATCTAGACAATGTGCGTCTTGCGCCTATGCCGCAGGCCGGCACGGAATATAACGGCGTGGATATTCTGGCCGTAAACGCCGACACCGTCGAATCTGGGTCGGGTAAGCAGGTCGTGGATTATACCTTCCTCATACAGGCTTTCGACCCCGGGATGGTGACATTGCCGCCGTTTGGCGCAGTGGCCGGAAATGCCTCTGATACAGCATTCTCCGACATCGTAACGTTGAAAGTCGTGCCGGTTGACGTGGACTCGCTCGAAAATATCAACCCATTGGCTCCTGTAGCTGATGCCCGCACGCGGTGGTACGATTATCTGCCTTCGTGGACGCCGTGGGTTCTGCTTGCAATCGCTCTGATTGCTCTTGCTACGGCAATAGTGTGGTATCTGCGTCGCCGCAAGGTTGTGATTACTGAGATGCGTTCCAAGCCTGTTCCGCCATACGAACTGGCCATGGCAAGACTTAACGCCCTTGCCGACCGCAAGCTTGCAGAAAGCGGCAATGAAAAGGCTTACTACACGGAACTCGTTGACATCCTGCGTCAATATCTTGAAGGCAGATTCGGGATTAACGCAATGGAGATGACATCACCTCAGATCATCCGCGCCCTGCGTGGTAACGATGAAACTCGAATGAGCGCTGACGAGATGAAGACCGTGCTCGAGATGGCCGACTTCGTGAAGTTTGCCAAAGTGCGTCCGCTTCCCGACGACAATGCCCGCTCCTTCCGTCGTGCAAAGGAGTTTGTGGAAGCCACCAAGCCCGCTCCGGAACCGGAAGAAACCGACGGCAGCAGCGATGACAAAAATAAAAAATAAAGAATTTCACTGACCGAAAATGCAATTCGCACATCCTCATATACTCTGGCTTCTGCTTCTGTTGCTACCTCTTGCGGGGTGGTACATCTGGAAGTTGCGTAATTCCCATGCCACCATGGCCATGAGCACCACGGCACCCTTTGCCAAGCTGCCTCGCTCCTGGAAGGAATACCTGCGGTATATCCTCGTATTGCTGCGCCTCGGTGCGCTGGCGTGTCTGATCATCGTTCTGGCGCGCCCGCAAATCAAGGACTCATGGCGCACCTCGTCCACCGAGGGTACGGATATAGTGCTGGCGCTTGACGTGTCTACGAGTATGCTTGCCCGCGACTTCAAGCCCGATCGTTTCGGAGCTGCCAAAGAGGTTGCCACACGATTTATTGCAGGACGCGAGAGCGACAATATCGGTATCGTGATCTTCGCAGGCGAAAGCCTTACGGGTGTGCCGATGACTATTGACCGTTCGCAACTGATAAGCTATCTGCAGAACCTTGACATGAACATGCTTGTGGACGGCACGGCTATCGGCGACGGTATCGCGACTGCGCTTAACCGACTCAAGGAAGGAAAGGCCAAGAGCAAAAGCATAATACTGCTCACCGATGGTTCGAACAATACAGGTGTTGTGGCGCCGGTCACCGCTTCCGAAGTGGCCAAGGAGCTGGGAGTGAAGATTTATACCATCGGCATAGGCACGAACGGCAACGCTCCCTACCCCACGCGCACCATGAGCGGCGCAATCGAATTCACGCCGCAGCCTGTGGTGATCGACGAAGGCACGCTCCGCACAATTGCCGAAAGCACGGGAGGCAAATACTTCCGCGCCACGGGCAACCGCACGCTTGAGGAAGTATTTCAGGAAATCGACGCACTGGAGAAGACTCACATGGATGTACGCCATTTCTCGCACACCGAGGACAACTACATGCTTTGGGCCTGGCTGGCACTCGGGCTTGTGATGCTTGAACTTCTGCTGCGCTACACGGTTCTCCGGTCTATACCCTAAGCTCTTCTTAACTATAAGATAAAGACATGTTTGACTTTGCAAATCCTCAATATCTATATCTCCTCGGGCTCCCGGTGATTGTGGCGCTCCTGTACGTGTATGCCCGTGCGACACGCAAGGCGCGACTTCGCAGGTTCGGACGTCCGGATATCATAGCTCAGTTGATGCCCGATGCATCTCGCTACACACCGACCGTGAAGGTTGTGTTGCAGATACTCGCACTAGTGGCACTGGTTATCGTAGTGGCCCGACCGCGCGCAGGACAGAAAGAGCAAGAACAAGTGTCGGCCGGTATCGAGGTCATGATTGCATTCGACGTCTCCAACTCGATGCTTGCATCGTCCAACGATGCTCCGGACGGCATCGCCCGTATTGACCGCGCACGCCTGCTCCTTGAGAAACTTCTGGACAAGCTGGACAATGATAAGGTCGGTCTCGTGGTCTTTGCCGGTGAGTCCAAGATGCAGCTTCCCCTGACGATGGACTTTTTCAGCGCCAAGATGTATCTTAACGAGCTACAGCCGGGGATGATCAACCATCAGGGCACATCGCTTGCCTCGGCCATGAAAATGGCAATGAACGGCTTCTCTCCGGCAAAGGACGTGCACAAGGCCATTATCCTTATCACCGACGCGGAGGACCACGAGGGAGCCGCAGTGGAAACTGCAAAGCTGGCAGCAGAAAACGGAATTCAGGTGGACGTGATAGGACTTGGTAGCGCGAAAGGAGCGCCGATACCCGTGCCCGGTCGTCCCGGCCAATATATGGTCGATGCCGAAGGGCAGACCGTCATGACCTCTGTGAATGAAAAAATGGGTGTTGATATAGCCCAGGCCGGTGACGGCATATATGTGAACGGCGCAGCCTCCAACGCTCTCGACCAGCTGACAGACCAACTTGACAAACTGTCGAAGTCGGAATTCAGATCCGTATCGTACTCTGCTGCAGCCGAACAGTTCCCCACCTTTGCGTGGATAGCCTTTATACTTTTGATTATAGACGGATTTATGGTAGACCGCAAGATAAGCTGGCTGCGTGGCGTGAACTTCTTCACGCGTGATGGCGGCAAAGGCCGGAAGGCCCTCATGATTTTGCTTCTCCTTGGACTTTGTGCTCCGGCGATATCCGCTGCAGAGGACAGCTCCATCAAAGCCGAGCGCAATTACATACGTCAGGGCAACAAGGAATATGCCGATTCGAACTGGCATGCCGCTCTTGAATCGTATGAAAACGCTCTTGCAGCCAATCCTCGCAGTGTCAGGGCTGCCTACAACAAGGCTCTCGCACTCAGTCATCTGTTCTCGGAAGACAACAAGGGCACGGAAAATGATCCACGCGTTGCGGCCACGCAGCTGTTCGAGGCTGTTGCAGGCGCTGCGCTTGCCGAGGAAGACACGGAAATCGCCCGCCGGGCATATTACAATCTGGGCAATATAGCCTACAATGACGAGAATTACGACGAGGCTATAAAGCGCTATAAACAGTCGCTTCGCATCGGTCCGAATGATTTGGCTGCCCGACAGAACCTGCGACTGGCGCAGCTTAAAAAGCAAGAACAGGAACAGAATCAGGACAATAAGCAGGATCAGAAAGACGACAAACAGGACCAGCAGCAACAGCAGCAACAGCAGCAGCAACAGCAGGAACAGGAGCAACAGCAGCAACAACAACAACAGCAGCAGCAACAGATGACCGGCTCTGCCCAACAGATTCTCCAGTCCATGCAGAATAAAGAAAACGCCACGCGACAGAAGGTGCAGCGCCAGGAGGAAAGACCGGCCGGCCAATACACTACTGACAAGCCATGGTGATCCATAGAGCAGCATTTACAAAGCGTAAAATGATGAACACAGCACGTTTCAGACTCCACCTAATACTCGTTCTGCTGGCACTTGCCGGAAGCCTCGCAGCTTCGGCCCAGCAGTTCTCACTCGTGCAGCCACGTTCGGTTGTGGAGGGCAGGAACTTTAATCTCACTTTCCGGCTTACGGACGGAGAAGGCAATCCGCCTTCTGCGCCACAGCTTCCTCACTGCCGTCTGTTATACGGGCCATCGACATCCACGATGCAGTCCACACAGATTGTCAACGGGCGCATGTCGTCCACTTATTCGATTGATTACACTTTCGTATATCGTGCTGAAGAACCCGGAGACGTGACGGTTCCGGAAGTGAGCATCAGCTGCGAAGGCAAGACCCTGCGGTCGCGTACGGCGTCTTTCAAGATCCTTCCGTCCGACAGCCCCACACCTTCATCGGGCTCAAGCAGTCAAGGAGGACGTCACGTTCAGGCCGACGACTACAGCACGCAGACTCCGGGTACGGTAGGCAAGGATGACCTTATGGTGCGCGTTAGCTTCTCGAAATCCAAAGTTTATGAACAGGAGCCTGTCGTGGCCACCATCAAGGTGTATACGAAATACGAAATCAGCTCCTTCATGGTCACCACACAGCCTGCATTCGAAGGCTTTCTCTGCGAGGAACTTCCTGTGAATCTGGAAATGAACCTTGAGCATTACAACGGCCAGAACTATCATACGGCCGTGCTGAAGCGTCTGCTGCTCTATCCGCAAAAGTCCGGCAAACTTAGCGTGAACTCCGGCAAATACGAGGTGTCCATTGTGCAGTACGAGACTGTGAATATGGGATTTTTCCGTACGCAGCGGCCTGTGGAACGTCAGCTGATGACCTCATCCAACGCAGCCTCACTTACCGTCGAGGCTCTTCCGGAACCGAAACCTGCAGGCTTCAATGGGGCTGTGGGCAGCTTCACGGCATCCGCGACTCTGAGTCCAGAACTTCTTAAGACAAATGAGGCGGCCACCTACACATACACCGTCAAGGGCACGGGCAATATCAAATTCCTGAACATGCCCGAAATGGAGTTCCCGGCGGGCATAGATGTCTATACTCCTAAAACCGACATTGACGCACATGTGGCCGGCGCAAACATGAGCGGGACTCACACGACCATCTACACAATAGTGCCTCAGGAACAGGGTGCATTCACCATTCCCGGGAAGCCATTCGTGTATTTTGATCCCGATCGACATGAATACCGCACGGTGGACATCCCCGCCATCGATATAAAGGTTGCCCGCGGCGCCGCGACATCATCAGTAGCACCTGAGCAAAAGGCTATCAATACGGAAATCAATGATATCCTGCATATTCACAGCCTAAAGGGAGGCGTGCACAAGAGTCCTGTATACATCGTGTGCAGCATCTGGTACTGGAGCATATTCATTGCTCTGACGCTTGCCCTGGTCGGTGTTGTGCTGATATACAGGCGTAATATCCGACTGAACGCAGATGTGGCCGGCAGAAAGCTTGCCCGTGCCGGACGCGTGGCCAACAAACGGCTCAAGGAGGCGCGCGGCTATATGCAAGCCCATGAAGGCGACAAGTTCTACGAATCGCTGTCGCAGGCACTGCGCGGGTATCTGGGCGACAAGTTCGGTATAGCACCCTCGCAGCTTATGCGCGAGAACATAGCCTCCCGTCTTGAGGAGCGGGGCGCTACGCCGGAGACGGTGGCGGAAGTGCTTGAAGTGCTTGACACCTGCGAGATGGCACGATTCACACCTATGGGCTCCGATACAGAGATGTCCGCAATGTACAACAAAGCCGTTGAGGCAATACGCAGCATAGAAAAATGAAAGCTCTTTTCTTATCCATGATATTGCTCGCAGGCGCTGCAACGAGCGCCATAGCCTCGCCGGCCACGGCGGGCGATTCGCTCTACAACAACGAGCAGTTCCGCGATGCAGCGAGCATGTACGAACGTTCGCTGAACGAGGAAGGCCCTTCAGCCGATACATACTACAACCTTGGAAACGCGTATTTCCGCACAGGACAGACGGGACGCGCGGTCGTGGCTTACGAGCGTGCGTTAAAGCTTGATCCTACTCATGAGGATGCCCGGACGAATCTTGAATTCGTGAACAGCCGCATAGCCGACCGACCTGAAGATGACTCCTCGTTTCTAAGCAACCTGCAGCGGCACGTGAGCGATTCGCTTACAGCCAACGCGTGGGCCTGGTGCGCACTGGCGCTGTTTGCAATGCTTCTTGGTGCTGTGGCCGTTTATATTTTCGCGACCGGTGTGAGCGTGCGGAAGTTCGGATTCTTCGGAGGTATAGTGCTTTGTGTGCTTTTCGTGTACACGCTCAGTACGGCACTGGCATCCGCATCGTACGCACGCAGCCACGGGTCGGCCGTCGTAATCGTTCCCACGACCTATCTCAGCTCGTCACCCCGACCGTCGGCCGGATCCTCGGACAAACTTGTGGCTATCCATGAGGGTACAAAGGTTGAAGTGATCGATTCAATTTCGACACCAGACGATCCGAGCTCCCCCAAATGGTATAACGTAAAGATAAACAACAGCACAAAGGCTTGGCTCAGAGCCGTAGACGTGGAGAAAATCTGAAAAGGCATGTCATCATGCTTTTAAACATAGAAAGTTTTTTGCTGAAAGATTTGTATATTTCGAAAATTGAATGTAATTTTAGGTCCATAAAACATACCTGAATAACTAACCCCCTCAAAAACTCGATAAGTTATGACCAAAACCATCACCTTCAACGAGCTTCGCCGTCTGAAAGACAGACTGCCCGACGGCTCGATGCACCAGATTGCAGATCGCCTCAACACGACCGTTCAGACCGTACGCAACTATTTTGGCGGCTGCAACTATGACAACGGCAAGAACGCAGGTCTGCATATCGAGCCGGGCCCCGACGGCGGCATCGTAGTACTTGACGATTCCACCATCTACGACATGGCAGTAGAAATTCTCCAGGCCCAGGAAGCCGGCGAATAAAAGGAATGAATGTCCGGGAGCCAGGCAAAAGCGATCAGGCTCCCGGACATTTTTTTATATCCATACCCCAAAAAGTCCACGACTATGATTACCCTCGCTATCCACACCTACGAACGAGCACTTGCCCTTCGATCCACACTTGAAAGTCACGGCATAAGTGTTGAGCTAAGCGATGTGCTTCACGACTCCCCGGAATTCACATCCGGAGTGCGTGTGCGCATACCCGAGGACCAGCTGCCACTTGCACTGCGAATAGTCGAGGGTGATGAGTTTTCACCGACTCCCGGGAACTATATCCTCGTGCCGGTTGATTTCAGTGAGCATTCCTTCAAGGCTGTGACTGTTGCGGCAGGGCTGGCCTCGCGCCTTAATACGCCGATAAAGCTGCTATACAGCTATATAGACCCTTATATTGCCGGGAACCTGCAATTTTCGGACAATATCAGTTACGAAATCGGAGAATCGGGTGCGCGGAAGGCTATGGTGGACAACGCGCAGCTGATGATGCGGAATTTTCTTGAGCGCGTGAACCGCGGAATCGCCGACGGAAGCATTACCAAGGTGAAAATCAAGACAGAGGTTGTGGAGGGAGTTCCGGAAGATTCGATAGCTGAAATGGGCCAGCTTGAGCGTCCGTCGCTGATCGTTATGGGAACACGCGGGTCAGAGCAAAAGTCGAGGGATCTGATCGGATCCGTGACCGGGGAGGTTCTCGACGAGGGACGTTTCTCCGTTCTGACGGTGCCTGATCCATGTGATCCCGGTCAGCTTATGAATCCGGAAAGCATACTGTTTCTGGGCGATCTGGATCAGAACGATATTATTGCGCTGGACGTGCTGTACCGACTATATCCGGAGACAAAGGCCCGTGTGCTGCTCTCATACATGACTCGTCGGCGCGGCCTTAGCGACATGGCGGTGAGCGAGGGGCTTAAACGGCTCAAGACCTATTGCGACAATAACTTCGGGCGATTTACATTCGAGACGGCCATGCTACCCAAACCCGAGGAAAACGACTTCGAGAGTCTTGCCAAGAGCCACGGGTGCACACTGCTGGTGGTGCCCAATCGCCATCGCAACGCATTCTCGCGTCTGTTCCGTCCGGGGATAGCCAACCGCATCCTATTCCACACGGACATGCCGATGCTGGTTATTCCCAAATAAACGCGAGGGGGGGAAGGATGAAAGAGCCTTTTCGCCCATCGGCGACCGCCTATGCGCGAGCTGAATCAGGGCGAGTCCTGAAGTATTTTATTCCGATTGCGGCGATTATATTTCTTGCATCGCTTGCAGGGGCTCTATACGATGTTCGCTGGCTTTTTGCGGGCATGATGTTTGTGATGGTTCTCGCTCCGGCGGCTTTCTTCTTTCTCTGGTTCGGGATGACGGGGCGCCAGGATGCCCGACTGCGGATGCGACCTCAGCGCTGGAGCGTGGGCGAGGAAAAGCTTCACATAGAATTTTTCAGATTCGAGGACAGCGAGGAAGCTGCTCCCGAGAGTTCGATAAACATTCAATTATCCGATATATGCGGTTTTGAACGACAAGGGTCGTGGTGGCGTGTGCACACGACCAGAGCCGATAACGCAATACTGCTGGCGCCTATCGAACATCTTGATGTGGAAATTGTTAAAATACTCGGCGTCGCTGCTTTTCGGACGCAGGATGAGGATGATGACGTAACTTTGGCATAAGATTTGCGAGATACGAAATCACAGCCATTATACTTGAACGATATGAATCCACGAATAAATAAATTTCTCGAACTGATACAGGGCGATGTCCGCAGCCGTCGCCTCCGTACAGCCCTGACCCGCATCCGTGCTTTTGCCCGCGAACAGCAATTGCCGGAGATATCAGCCGCCAGCGACGGCATCGAGCGCCGGTATTACTACATGCTCCGCAGCATGGCACAGGGAATGCCGGATCCCCGACAAAGCGAGGAAACGTCGCGAATGCTTGACAGCGCCTTCATGCTTGCGCATCGTGCCGCGAAACTATCATCGCAGGCAAGCGGCGAAACTCTGGGCGACTCCTATGCCCGCTACGCTTCGATTCGCGGCGAGGAAAGCATAGCCACACTGGCCGTGGATTACTTAAGCGAACATGCGTCAGTGCTGTCGGACTCCGCGGCTCTCACCGATGCCGGACGTCGCGCACCACTGGAGCGTCTCAGCCGTGATATTTTCCATCGTACGTGGGTGGAGTATCCATTAGATGCCGATTCGAGTGAGGCGCTGACCAATCTAATCGAGACGGGAGATGTTCCGGCTGCAGACCGCGAGGCATGGATAGGCGCCGTATCGCTGGGACTTCTCGAAAGCTTCGATCCCACACGAGTAGAGCTTTTAGCACGCTTTTCCCAAATGCCCGAAACCCGAATGCGCGCCGCTGCTCTTGCCGGACTGTTTTTTGCGCTTCACCGCTGGTGGTTCATGTCGGGAAGTCCGGCCGTCCGTTCGGCCATGAATACGCTCAAAGCCGATCCTGATTTCGCGGAGGATATGCGCACCCTGATTTACGAATATTGCAGGGAGCTGGGTACTCCGGCACTTGCAAAGCGAGTGGAGACCGAGGTTCTGCCGGGTCTGAACAGCCTGGGGGCATCGCTGATGCAGCGTATGGCAGGGATAGACCTCTCGAGCAAGAGTCCGGAAGAGCTGGCCGAACTGCTGTCGGGAGCAGGCTTGCCGCAGATGGAGGACGGGAAGACGCGTGAATCTCTGTTCAACATCAACCGCTTGGCCGAGGCCGGGGACGATGTGTTCTTCGCGTTTCTCAAGCCAATGCACGCACAGGGATTTTTCAATGACATCGCCAACTGGTGGCTTCCGTTCGATACTACCAGGAGTGAATTTTCCGAAATATTCTCGGACGAGGGCGCAGTGCTTGGAGAGATGTTCGACAAACTTGACTTTCTATGCGACAGCGATAAATATGCCGTGCTGATGGCAGTGGCCGCAGCACCGAAAGGCGTTCGGGCAAATACACTGTCCATGATGATAGAGCAATACAGCATGATAGCGGAACAAATGGGAGGTCGCGACGAGAGCTATGACGCACGCTTCCGTCATGCAGCCGCCAATTATATGAAGAATGCGTTCCGCTTCTATTCGCTTTTCCGCCGGAAGAATGAGTTCTACAACCCATTCGAACCGGAAACGGGATTCAATATTTCACAGGACATCAGTGCACTCTATACAAGTCCGGAGACAGTGCTACCCATTGCCGATCGGCTTGTGAACTCCGGAGTTTCCGTTCTTGCCTTTCCCTTCTATCTGGGTTTAATCCGCTCGGGCATAGACCTGAGTGCGAAAACATATTTCCAGGCAGCTCAAAGCGCAGAGCTTGCGCGCTACGACCAGGAGGCACAGGACTGGTATGGCAAGGCTTACGAGCTTGACCCGACTAATGAGAAGGCACTGCTTCGGCAGGTACTCCTCCTGACGAAACGAAACGAACACGGCAAAGTGCTGGAGCTCCTTGACCGGGAAGGAATCGACAAGCTGGACAACACAGATGCGCTATTTATCTATACCGGAGAGCTCCGACGGATGCAGCGCTATGAGGACGCACAAACCGTACTTTCAAAAATCATATATTCCGCGCCCAAACAGGCGGCAGACGAAGCGCGGTTGCAGCTTGCAGCAGTAATGCTTGATGACGGCAATCCCTTGGGAACTACGGAAATTTGCGAAGAACTTCTGGCGACGGAACTTAAGCCCGAACTTCGCAAGCGCGGAGAGTTTCTCGCAGGACTATCGCTACTGGCAGGCCACCAGCGCGACAAAGCTTTCGCTGCATTCAGGCGGAGCCTCGTCCCGAATCCGGAGGCCGGCACATTCGAAGCATTCGGAAAGGCAATGGCGAGCTATGCATCGACCCTCCGAGAAACTTATGGCCTCGAGCCGGAGGAACTTACGGCGATGGAAGACGCCCTCCGCTATTCATTTTCGGACTCGGATATACCGTTCGTGGAGTGAAAAATGAGTATCTTTGCCATTGTAATGAGAAAAGCAAGTTGGACATACACACTTATAGCTATCGCAGCCATGGCGACATCCTGCAGAGGCGACCACAGCAGTGCAGCAATGAAAGCAGCTGCCGAAGCAGGGCATAGGGATGCATTGGAGGTTATGGCGCTGAAGCCTGAAAGTATGGAACGCGAGGGAGGGGTGCTTGCAATCCGCGCACGTGAAACTGAATTGCGCGACCAGGGCTTCGACTCATGTGCAGCGGCATACTCGCGTGCGGCATACAATGTGATCGACTCGGTTTTAAACGCAGAAAATGCATTACGTTAGCGTACTGCTCCCCGTTCCGCTGCAGGGCTCCTTCACCTACGCTCTGCCCGAGCATATCGCGCCGAGCGATGTGCAGCCGGGCGCACGCGTCCTCGTTCCTTTCGGCTCGCGACATTTATACACGGGAATCGTAGATGCAACAGACGTGGGTGCGCCACAGGGACTGAAGGCAAAGGAGATTGTAAGCGTCCTGGACCCCCACCCCATTATCCGCCATCCTCAGCTGCGCTTCTGGGACTGGATAGCCGACTACTATCTGTGTACACGCGGAGAGGTTTATAAGGCTGCAGTTCCTGCGGGTCTGAAGGTGGAAAGCGAAACTACTGTTGAACTCAATCCGGATTTGGAGCCAGAGGCCATTGCATCGCTCGGGGAAGTCGAGATGGCAGTAGTGAATTTTCTTCGAGCGAACGGCCGACAGCCCGCTTCGGCTATAGCGTCGAAGGTGCCGATGCCTGCAGGCCGGAGCGCAGAAGGTACGGTGGCGAAACTTGTAGCCTCGGAAGTGGTGCTTGTGAGCGAGCGTCTGCGCGAACGCTATCGAGCGGTAAAGAAGGCATACGTGCGCCTGACCATTCCTCGTGGAGACAGCGCGGCGATGTCCGAGGCTTTCGGCAAGGTGCGTCGGTCAGGCAAACAGGAGGCCGCGCTTGTGGGTCTGATAGGATTAAGCGGCTTCAACCAACAGGGCTCAGAGCTTAAGGAAGTGAGCCTTGAGGAACTGGCGGAAAAGGCGGAGGTGACGCGAGCGAACGTCAAGGCTCTCGCAGATAAAGGCATATGCGAAATTTACAACAAAGAGCTTTCGCGCTTCGCACTTGAAAATAGCCGGACCGATGCACTGCCCAAATTATCCGAGGCCCAGGAGAAGGCTCTGCGGGAGGTGCATCGATCGTTTTTGGAGCATGCCGTGACGCTGCTACACGGTGTGACAGGCTCTGGAAAGACAGAAATATATATACACCTGATAGACTACGTGCTCCGGCAAGGGCTGCAGGCACTTTATCTTGTTCCTGAAATTGCATTGACGACACAGCTGACCAGACGTCTGCAACGTGTGTTCGGTTCGAAAGTAGTGATATATCATTCCAAATTCTCGGACAGCGAACGTGTGGAAATCTGGCGCAGGCTATTGAACACAAATGAGCCGCTGGTGGTGATAGGAGCCCGATCGTCGGTGTTCCTACCGTTTGCGAAACTTGGGCTCGTGATTGTGGATGAAGAGCATGAGGCGTCATACAAGCAATATGATCCGGCTCCACGCTACAACGGACGCGATGCGGCCACGGTGCTTGCGGGCATGCATGGAGCCAAGACTGTCTACGGCTCGGCTACTCCGACAGTGGAAACCTACTACAAGGCTCAGACGGGCAAATTCGGACTGGTGAGCCTGACGGAGAGATTCGAGGGCGCAGCTTTGCCAGAGATTGAAATCATAGACATGCGGACGGAGCGGAAGATGGGACGCATGCACCATGAATTTATAAGCGACCGACTTCTGACGGCAGTAAACGAAACGGTGAACGAGCGAGGCAGGCAGGCCATACTATTCCACAATCGCCGCGGCTATGCACCGATGGCTCGGTGCAAGATGTGTCAGTTCGTGCCGAAGTGCGACTACTGCGATGTGTCGCTCACCTACCACCGCCGTCATAATTCGCTGACGTGTCACTACTGCGGTGCCAGCTATCCGGTGCCGCGCGTGTGTCCGAACTGCGGTGAGCCGGCGATAGAAATAGTGGGTTTCGGCACGGAAAGGCTTGAAGAAGAAATTTCGGAAGCCTTCAGCAATGCACGGATCATGCGCATGGACCTCGACACTACACGCAACAAAGATGCATACAGCAGGATAATCGATGATTTTTCCGAGCACAAGGCTGACATCCTTGTGGGAACGCAGATGGTGACCAAGGGGCTTGACTTCGGGAATGTGGAGCTTGTGGGCGTTCTTAGCGCAGACTCGCTCATCAATTTTCCGGATTTCCGCTCGGCGGAAAGAGCATTCAACATGCTGGAACAGGTGGGCGGCCGCTCGGGACGGCGCGCTGACGGCACGAAGGGGCGTGTGGTGGTGCAGACATACAACCCGGAGCATCCTGTGCTGGTGCATGCAGCAATGCATGATTATCAAGGGTTCTATATAGGGGAACTTGAAGAGAGACGAAGCTTCAATTATCCTCCTTTCTCGCGTATCATCAATATATTCGTGAAGCACAGGGATGCAGAAGTAGCGCAACGCGGGGCTGAGGCGTTATGCGCGGATCTAAGGAATGTGCTCGGTAATAGGGTCAGCGCTGTGCAGGAGCCCCCCGTGAGCCGCGTTCAGAACCGCTATATACGCAAGATAATGGTGAAGGTGGAAGCTGATGCGTCCATGACAAAAGTCAAAGCTATACTTCGCGATGCATACATACGGCTTGTGTCGGCACCGACGACGAGATCGCTCACCATACACTATGACGTAGATCCTGTTTAGGCCAAAGGATGAAGGGGAACATGAAGACAAGCGAGAGAACATCGGCGAGAGTAAGAGCTATAGCGTTTTATGCTATTCTTGTGGGCTGCCTTTGCTCGCTTTGGGTTCTTTTCCTTTGGCGCACGGACTCGCTTTCATCGCGGCTCACGGGCGATTACGCGCGAATTACAGGGGATGTAGTGCTTCTGACTTGTCCCTACTGGTTCTCGGGGCGTGTATGGCGCAGGGTTGGATTGTTTCTCGCGCCCGCAGCATGTGCGGTCTTGCTTGTGAATCTATGGTATTTCAATGCATGGGGCGATATAATCCCGCCATGGGCTGTGACCTACACCGGAAATGTGGACGGCAATCTTCTAAGGGCAACCGGAGCCCTGATTAATCCGGGTGATATTTTTTTCGTTCTGATTTCCCTAATTCCCGTTGCGGCATGGTTTATTTTAGATCGCCCGGATTGGCGACCATCCGTCAGAAACCGATGGCTGCTTGTGCTCTGTTCTTTGGGTGTTTACGGCTTGAGCGTGGGTGTGCGTATACGTTCGATTATCGTCTTCAACCGTATAGAGTATGCCCTGAATTTTAGCGTAAAGGATGCTGTGGACGAGCTGTTGGAACATCCGAAGATAGTGCAGCTCGCCTCATTGCAAAGAGGGCCTGTGCTGCATGCCGTGAACATAGCGCGCGACTTTATGGCGATGGGATATGAGGAAAATCCATCGTCGGAGGAACTTAAAAGAATCGAATCGTTTCTACACGATATCCCGGGATATGAGGCGGATTCCGCATTCCTTGCCAACAGAGGCAAGAATATAGTGCTTATAATTGTGGAATCGCTGAATGGCGAGCTAATCGACAAATGCGTGGGAGGCCGGGAAGTGACACCCGTGCTCAACCGACTGACCCGCGAGGAGGGATGCGTATTCAGCACGGAGGTTGTGAGTCAGGTGAAATACGGGCGCTCGATAGACGGACAATTACTTACTAATACGGGTCTTTTACCTCTGGATAAAGGAGTGTCCTCGGTATCGGCGCGAGCGTCGCTGCCTTTCCTGCCATCCCTACCCCGCATCTTCAAGGGCTATGATTCGTATGCGGTCATGGGTACAAAAGGAGTTGTGTGGGGAGAACGGGATGCTGCGCTGCTGACGGGCTATGAACAGACGAGTACACTCTATGATTTCGCGGAGAAAAGTGAAACGCACGATGTGGACGGGGCCATGTTCCGCCATGCAATCGGAATACTCGGCGAACGGGTAAGCAAGGGCTCGTCTCGACCCTTCATTATGGAACTCATCAGCGGAAGCATGCATCTGCCCTACGAGGACACGGCGGCTCCACACATTCCTGAATTTTCATCCGTGGGCGGGCTTGAGGGAGACTACTATACGGTTACAAGCTATTTCGATGCTTGTCTGGGCAGATTTATCAATAAGCTTAAGGAAATGGGACTATACGACAATACGGTGGTATTCGTAATGTCGGACCATGAAAATACTTTCGAGCCAAGGACGAGAGATGAAGATCCGCAACGCACGTTCTTCGGGGCGTTCAACTGCGGACGCAGCGAAAGGATAGAGCGCACGACGGGACAAGTAAATATTTATCCTGCAATTCTGGAGATAATGGGCATGGAGTGCAATCCTTATTACCACGGACTGGGAGCAAGTATGCTTAGCGGGAACGTGGACTCGGCATACACTCCCTACGGCAAGGAATACGGGCCTGTAAGTGAACGAGAGAAGGAGGCCTACACAGTGGCGGACGAAATATGGAGATATAATTTCTTCGAGAAAACAGACGAATAAAACGCTGTCAGCCAAAAAGCTCGGAATGTGAGCCGAGACGCAAAACACCGATCAGATCTTCAGACTCATCAATCCAGATCAGAAGAAAGTCGCCCTCGACATGGCATTCCATACATCCTTTATAATCGCCTGTCAATAGATGCGGTCGGAATTTCGTAGGAATAGGCTGTTCATCCCTTAGCATCCGAAGGATTTCAGCAACCTTCTCCATCTTTTTAGGTTGATTCCGAAATCTCTTCGCATCTTTTTTGAACTGGCTTGAGAAACGGAGTTCCTTCATAAATCCATGGATTTATACATGGCTTCAAGACTCGAGACATCAAGCGGTCCACTGAGTTTTCCATTCTTAGCCTCCTCAATTGCTGCTATTGTATCAGCATTAGGTTCGGAAAAGGCAAGGTCGAGCAGAGCACACTCTACAAAATTATTAAGACTGCGATTCTGGCGCTTTGCCATTTCTTTCAAACGCTCTATGAGCTGGACAGGGAGTCTGAAACTCTGTGCTTTTTTAGGAACTGCTATATCCATAATGACATGTTTTGTGTGCAAAGGTAATACATTTGTACTACAAATACAAATTTGCTCGATAAATTGTTGATAAGCAAAAGTCATACATAAATACAGGCAATGCATTGCCCATTTGCAAAAACTTGGGGGCAATGCATCGCCTGTATTTACGAGATGTTGAGAAATTTATTTCTTTTCCTCGGAGTTCGATTCGGGTTCGGAGGGCGTCACCTCTGTGGCTTCGACGTCGATGGGCGGGGGCACAGGTCCGGAATCGGAGGCTTGTGAAGCGGGATCTTCGGGATTCTTGCCGAAGAGCTCGTCGGTACGGGAGGTCCAAGGACGCGGCCCGAAGATGTTCTTGACATCCTCCGTGAAAATAACTTCGCGGGTAACGAGTGTTTCCGTAAGCTTTCCATGGCCTTCGGCATGTTCGCGAAGAATGTTCTTGGCACGCTCATACTGCTCAGCAATTATGCGCGAAACTTCTTCGTCTATCACCTTTGCGCGCTCGTTGCTATAGGGTTTGCTGAAGCCCATATCCTGACCTGTAGAGTCGTAGTAGCTGAGGTTGGGCATACGATCGCTCATACCATAGTAAACAACCATTGCATAAGCCTGCTTGGTGACGCGCTCAAGGTCGTTGGCAGCTCCGGTGGAAATACGCCCAAGGAAGAGTTCTTCGGCAGCGCGACCGCCAAGGGTAGCGCAAATTTCGTCGAGGAGGACCTGCGAGGGCGTGATCTGGCGCTCTTCAGGAAGATACCAGGCTGCGCCGAGAGCCTTGCCTCGGGGCACGATCGTGACCTTGACGAGAGGATTGGCGTAGCGGAGATGCCAGGAGACGGTGGCGTGTCCGGCTTCGTGGACTGCAATGGCCTTCTTCTCTTCGGCGGTAGTGATCTTAGACTTCTTTTCAAGACCGCCGATGATGCGGTCGACGGCAGCAGAGAAGTCTTCCTTGGAGACCTCGTCCTTGTCATGGCGCGCGGCGATGAGGGCAGCCTCGTTGCAGACATTAGCGATATCGGCGCCGGAGAAACCGGGTGTCTGACGTGCAAGAAGCTCTACATCGAGATCGGGTGCAGTCTTGACCTTGCGGAGGTGGACTTTGAAGATCTCGACACGATCGGGGAGATCGGGGAGATCGACATATATCTGGCGATCGAAACGACCGGCTCGCATCAGGGCCTTGTCGAGAATATCGGCACGGTTGGTGGCGGCGAGGATGATGACGCCGCTGTTGGAGCCGAAACCGTCCATCTCGGTGAGGAGCTGGTTGAGCGTATTCTCGCGTTCGTCGTTGCCACCCATGCCGGCATTTCGCCCGCGAGCACGACCCACGGCATCAATTTCGTCAATGAAAACGATGCAGGGGGCTTTCTCCTTGGCCTGACGGAAGAGATCGCGCACTCGCGAAGCACCTACGCCCACGAACATCTCCACGAAATCGGAACCACTCATGGAGAAGAAGGGGACATTGGCCTCGCCTGCAACGGCCTTGGCAAGAAGGGTCTTACCTGTTCCGGGAGGACCCACGAGGAGCGCACCCTTGGGAATTTTACCGCCGAGAGCGGTATAACGGTCGGGCTTGCGTAGGAACTGCACTATTTCCTCAATTTCGGTCTTGGCTTCGGAGAGTCCGGCCACGTCCTTGAAGGTAACCTTATCGGCATTGTCCTTATCGAAGAGCATGGCCTTGGACTTGCCTACGGAGAAAACACCACCGCCACCTCCGGGGCCACCGGCTCCGTTGCTCATGCGGCGCATCATCCATATCCAGAAACCGATAAGGAGGATGAAGGGAAGGAAGTTGAGGAAAATATTTCCGTAGGGGCTGGACTTTTCGTAGTCGACGCTACCGGTGAAGTCGCCGCTCTGTCGCCACTGGTCGATGCGACGAGTGAGATCGTCGGCCGAGGAAATATTTGTGACGACATAGGCATGGCTCGCGGTAGACTTCTCGGAGAAATTTGAATTCTTGAAAACGGCACGTGCGAGCGAGTCGGTGAGGAGACCTTGCGCGGTCTTACCATCGGTGTTGATAATAATTTTGGTAATGCCGCGGTCTTTTTCGACGTAGGTGCAAAAGTCGGTGAATGAGACTTCCTTCGACACCTCGTTGCTATCGAGATATACGATGCCGAAAATTACGGCAAACACAATGGCATACATCCACCAGATGCTGAAACGCATCTTGAATGGCTTCATGGGATTGCCGGAGCTGTTGTTACTGGCCATATAATAAAACGGGATTAGTCGAGGTCGGGAATTTCGGTGATGCGAGCGTCGCTCCAGAGGTCTTCGAGCTTATAGTACTGACGTGCCTCACGAGTGAATATATGCACCCATATATCGCCGTAATCAAGGACAATCCACTCGTCGCCGTCGGCACCATCGGCATTAAATGGCTTTTCGGAGCCATGTATGCGGACGTAATCGCCCACGCTCTCGGCAATGGCACTAACCTGCTGGCGCGAGGTGCCCTCTGCAATGATGAACTTGCGGGCGGAAGCGGCGTCGATATGGGAGAGATCAACGACCGTGACGGCACGGCCCTTACGCTCCTGGATACCTTCGATTATGAATTGCTGCAATGCGTCTGTTTCGATCATATGTGAGTCTTATGCTTTGTTCTTAGGGGTGTGATGAACTTATAATTTGCAAAATTAATGAATTTTATTGAAGCATGCCTGCAAAAAGCGGGCCCGATTCTACATGTTAACAATTATTCGTATTGCATAGTTTTCGCGGGGTCAATTCTTGATGCAAGTCGAGCGGGTAAAACCAGAAGAATCCAGGATGCGGCAAGGACTCCGATATTGAGCAGGATTATTCCTGTCCACGACATGCGAACGGGCACATAGGCCAGATAATACATTTCGGGGTCGAGGGGAACGACATGCCATAAGGACTGAATCAGTATCAGTCCTATGCCAAGGATGTTGCCTATAATCATTCCGAGACCGGTGAGGCGCAGGGCCATCCAGACGAAGACATGACTGACCATGCGGCCGTCAGCTCCGAGGGCACGCAGTATGCCGATTTCGGAGATACGGTCAAGTATGAGGATAAAGAGGCTCGAGACAAGAGTAAAGCCCGAGACGAAAAGCATGAGTATGAATATAACTATGACATTTGTATCGAGCAAGGAGAGCCAGTTGAAATAAACGGCGTCGGCGCGCTCGACATCCGAGACAGGATATATGCCCGGGAGTTGGCCGGAAGCTGTGGCCATTTCAAGTGCGGAATACAGCCGAGAGGCCGAGGATTCTACATCGTCGAAGGGGATATCCCGGAGGTCGATCCTCATGGCTGCAAGACTATCCCGCGAGGCAACGGAGCGCAGGAGGGCAGGCGACACGTAGGCAATATTGCGATCGTATTCTCCGAAGAAGGATTCGTATATTCCGACGAGCGTATGTCGGCGGGCGCGGATATCTCCGTCTATGAAGAAGTTGGAGTATATCTTATCGCCAAGCTTAAGGCCCAACTGCGAGGCAACCGGACGCGAGAGCACGATGGATTCCTTCTCGTGTGGAGAGGAGAAGTCGGGCCAACGCCCGGAGACGATATTGGAGCGCTCGAATTCGAAGCCCTCTTCCGGGTCAAGAGCTTCGTGGGCGTGGAGGATGATGCCATGGAAGTCGCTGTCGGTCTTGAGTATGCCCGGCTGACGGATGGAAAGGCGCACGGATGCATCTTGAAGCGTATTTCGAATTGAGGACACAAGTTCCGGAGTTGCTTCGAGCCATGGCATAACGCCACCTGTGGCAGGGTCGTAAAGAGGAAGGACCGTGACCTGGGCATCGAAGCCGGCGAGCTTGCGACGAATTTCATCCTTGAATCCAAGGGAGACGGCTAAAGAGAGCTCCAGCACAAGCAAAGCGAGAGCTACGCCGATGACTGCAATGAGGGCTCCAACATCAGAGCCGGACCCACGCCGGACCCTGAAGTGCCGCGATAACCAATAACTTAAATTCAATCTTCCTTAGGTGTTTCTGCTTATTGAAAATCTTTTTTGAAACGGGCGTATGCGTTGGCAAGCTTGGTGTGATAGCCGCGGGAGGCATAGGCCGGGCCATTATATCCTCTGGCGAATGCACTCCAATTCTTGTTGCGAAGTGCTTCCAGCAGACCGGAGTTACGGATGAATTCGGCAAATAGGCTTAGCTGCTCCTGCTCGGATGCCGCCATGCGGCGAACGAAATCCTGCGCTGACGAAGCTCCACAGCGTTTCCAATTGAATCCTCCGATCTGGAACATGCCCCAGAATGTGCCATGAATTGCGGAAACGGAGTCGATGGACATGGCTGCGTCGAGGCGCGCCTGCTGGGCTTTCTGATATGAGCCGTATCGGGCGGTGTTCGGACGATTGAAGACCACGGCATGCGAACGGCCGTACTTACCGAGATTCACGTTTCTGCGCGCGGCCATCTGACGGAATACGCCCAAATCGAAGTTGATTACGGGCTTACCTTGGGCATAAAAACCTCTCTGCGTAGCACCGGCCTCTATACTGACGACAGCTTTAATCGCTGCGGGTTCCACCCCCAACTCCTCGGCTACCCGGCGATAATCGTCGTCGTCGAGAGGTCTCGATGATTCGGGCACGATGCCGGGGAGGTATGCGGCATGCATGGTATCGCCTTCAATGATGATATAGGGTCGTCCGAAACGGTCAACTCCGGCCCCAGAAGCATCTTCCTCGGGAAATGCGAAGCCACTGTTGCTCATTTTGGGAGCGGCGGCACTGAGAGCCATCGCTGTGAGCATGGCTGCGACAAGAAACAAGGGCAGGTGGAGTCTTTTCATGGCGTACGGGAGTTGAGGAACGTGTGAGGGAAACATCCGCAACTGCCGTCCGGAGTTGCTTTTGAGGCTCTTCCGGACGGCAGGCAGAATCGTTATGAATGGAATTGCAGACTCAAGGCTCAGGCCTTAAGGTCGGCAACTTTTTCGAGCGTGCGGGTGAGCTGTCCCCAGAAGCGTTCAACGGCGGGGATATACATGCGCTCGCTGGGCGAGTGCACGCCCTGTAGTGTCGGGCCGAAGGACACCATGTCGAGGTGGGGATACTTTTCAAGGAAGAGTCCACACTCGAGGCCGGCGTGAATAGCCTTCACGGCGGGCTTAATGCCATAAAGTTCTTCGTAAGCGTCGGAAGCGATATGCATGATGGTAGAATCCATGTTGGGAGCCCAACCGGGATAGCCGTCGCCATGGGACACGTGCGCGCCGGCGAGCTTGAAGAGGGCTTCGACCTGACGGGCGATATCCCACTTGCGGGACTCGACGGATGAACGCTGGCTGGTGGTGACGAGGATTTCGTCGGGAGCGGGCATCTTGACGGAGGCCAGGTTTGTGGATGTCTCAACGAGGCCTTCGAGCTCACGGCTCATGGATATCACGCCATGAGGGGCGCTGTAGAGAGCTTCGATAAGGTGCATGCAGGTGTCGGAGTCGATGCAGTACTCGGGACGCTCGATGCTTTCGATGGTGAGTTCGAGGGTGGGTTCGAGGCCTTTGTATTCGTTTTCGATGTCGGCAACATACTTATTGAAGGTAGCCACGACTTTCTCCTTATTGGAGGTGTGCACGCCAAAGAGGACATGTGCAGCACGAGGAATGGCGTTACGGAGATTGCCGCCGTCGATCTCACACACACAGATCTCATGCTCCAGGCTTAAGGCGTAGAGGAAGCGTGCGACGAGCTTATTGGCGTTGGCGCGACCAAGATGGATATCGCCGCCGGAATGACCGCCGAGACCCTTGGCTACATCGAACTTGAAGTAGTGGAAGTCGGTGGGAGCGAAGGAACGCTTGTATTTGAAGGTGCATGTCGTGTCGACACCACCGGCGCAACCGATGAAGATTTCGGCATCGTCCTCGGAGTCGAGATTCAGGAGAATGCTGCCTGCAATCATGCCGTCGCCGATATTATTAGCGCCGGTGAGCCCGGTTTCCTCATCTACGGTGAAAAGGGCCTCAACAGGGCCATGTACGAGGTCCTTGTCGACAAGCACTGCAAGGGCTGCGGCCATGCCGATGCCGTTGTCGGCACCAAGCGTCGTGCCGTCGGCACGGAGCCAGTCGCCGTCGACGATAGTCTTGATGGGCGAGTTCTCGAAGTCGAAGTTTTTGTCGTTGCTCTCGCACACCATGTCCATGTGAGCCTGCATTACAACACAGGGAGCCTTCTCCTTGCCGGGAGTAGCGGGCTTGAACATTGCCACATTGCCGATGGCATCTGCCTTCACTTCGATATTGTGCTTGGCGGCAAAGTCCAGAAGATACTTGCGGATTTTCTCTTCCTTTTTGGAAGGACGGGGCACCTGATTGATCTCATCGAAAATCGAGAAGACCAGGGCGGGTTTGAGGTCTTTGATTGTCATATCGCTAAATGTTCTGAAAATATCTTTTTGACGGCCCGGAGGGGCTTAATAAAGTTTTCGTAAAGAGAAAAGATGTTAAATCATCCACTTTTGGCCCTCTAAATTACAAAATAAATTTTAGATAAGGAAAAAAATCGCATTTTCTTTCCTATATTTGTAGCGCAAAACACAGAACGCACGACAATGAAGACACTCCTCCTGACAGTAATTCTGCTCCTGGCGGCTGTAGTTCTTCTGGGCGTGAAAGTGTTTTTTGTCAAAGGCGGGAAGTTTCCGAACGCTCACGCCCACGACATAATGAGACGAGCGAAAAACAAATCAAATACAAC
>CAMWNH010000028.1 GCA_947175605.1 uncultured Porphyromonadaceae bacterium | reverse complement strand
GCAAAGGATATTATCCGGGAATTTTATATCTTTGTGACATGAAACGCCACTTCAACATACATATCGAGGGCCTCGATCTTGAGTTTTGGCATAATTTGATAATGAGTCGAGGTAATCTTATATCTTACCGAAAAGGCGAGTACATATGCCGGAAAGGAGAGCGCACCAATGTGTGCGGATTTGTAAAGTCAGGATATTTCATATACACTATGACGGGCCTTTCAAAACAACCGAATGACGGGCCTTTCAAAACAACCGAATATTGGAGGGTTTGCCTTTCCGGATGCTCTTTGCGGAGATTATCCGAATTGCATGTACAACAAACCGGCTACTTTCGATTTAGTAGCAGGATGTAGAAGCGAGGCATGGATAATTGATGCTACCATTCTACCGGACTTATATTCGGAGAAGGTGGAATACAGCGAACATGGCAGGCTTTTCATGGAATCCGCTTATAATTCCCTGCTTCAACGATATTATTCTCTGTGTGCATGCTCCCCTACAGAGCGATACAAGGAACTGATAAAACAACATCCGCAAATAGAGCAGGATATCCCACAGGCTGAGATCGCCAAATACCTGCATATCTCGCCTATTCACCTTTGTAGGATCCGCAAGAGTCTATTGAGCCCGGATTCAAGAATTTGAAATAAAACATATTAATAAGGACAAAACGCAGAGTCCTTATAGTTATCTTCTTGCTTACTATTTAAATCTATATGGTGTATACATTAGGCTCCGACACAGGCGAATACGGGATCATATCGCTCAACACATTGACTATTACATAGATTGTTAAGCTGAATTAAGAACTTCACCCCTAAATAAGCTTATATATGGATTATTTTAGACAATCCAACCACTTGATGTAATTTAAACCTATATTTCTTATTGGACTTTTTCAAATGACGAAGCGCTCGCGCCCTTCTATGTCGGTACGCTTGAAACCGAAGACGGTAACATCGAGTGAAAACGAGGGCAGAATGTTTAACTTGTTCAACTTATGCCGAGTGCAGCCTCGAAGCACCGTGTCGGAGCGGTGTTCACTTTCCGGGCAGACCCACGAAATAACATAACATAATCGTGTTCGACGATTTTGTTACCGGAGCAACGATGAGTAAAATATTTTTCGTATATTTGCACCATGAAAAATTTCTATAAAATATTATTCTTCTTGTTGCTCTTTGTGTCATTTAACACTCCGTCAACAAATGCGACCACTGTAGAAGAAAAACCTGTTTATATCAACGGTGGAGATAAAGGGCTATTAAGAGACCTATATAGTAATCTTTCAAGCGCAATAAGTTCTCAATCTGACAGTATTAATGGGAGATGTGTCTTTAAATTTGCTATATCTAAGGATGGAATTATTGACGTTGAAACTATCAAATTGGCACGTAAAACAACGTTGCCGGATGAATATGTAAATGCCGCTAAAGAAGCAGTCAAGCACTTGGGGAAATTTAAGCCTGGGAAAAATAATGGTACGCCTGTAAAAGTATGGTATGCCCTACCTGTTATATTTCCTATCCCATTAGATAAGATCAACTCAAACGAATAGAAAGCTCGTCTTTTACAGCATAGAACGGCTTATGTATCTTCGCGGTACATAAGCCGTTTTCTATGTCATATCCTAACGCAATCGAAGTTTGCCGCGCCGAACTCTTTACCAAAGAGGTTGAGTTGCGCGACCGTTATCCGCAAGCACTTGTGGATAAGGTGCTTCGTGTGCGCGAAATGTATAACTGGTTCATCTCCAATCCCGACGGCCCCGACCGCGAGTTTGTCGCCGAGGTCTGCCAACGGCACGGAATACTCCTTGCGGCGTTCTTTTCAAAAGGAGAGACCGAGGTTATAGGTTCATATAACGAATTTTTGACGACATATGCGATGATATCAATGCATCGTCAACTTCGCTAAAGAGCAGGGTTATACGAATATAATACTCGCCGGACATTCTCATCAACCTCCACTAGCTCTAAATATCAGGAAGGAAATAAATTTGAAAATGGTTGGATGTGATAATATTTTTTCGTAACTTTGCAGGCGAAAATATTGGAAAGATGGCAGAGTGGTCGATTGCGGCGGTCTTGAAAACCGTTGAGGGTCACACCTCCGGGGGTTCGAATCCCTCTCTTTCCGCATAGAAAAGCCCTGAATTTCAGGGCTTTTTTCAATGAGAGGGTTCGTCGCAAGACACTCCCTCTCTTTCCGCATAAAAAAAGCCCTGAATTTCAGGGCTTTTTACTTTTAAAATATTGTCGATTCTCTCAAGAATACATCTTTTCGATTGTATCTGCGTAGTTCTCAAGGATTACTCGACGACGAAGCTTAAGAGTATTGGTCAGCTCGCCTTTTTCCATAGTGAACGGTTCGGCAAGAAGCGTAAAACGTTTTATTTGCTCGTGACGGGCGAGACCAGCGGTAAGCGCCTTGATTTTCGACTCAACCCACTCATTAATTCTGGGATCCTGAAGAAGTTTGCGATAGTCAGATGCTGAAATTCCCATTCCGGCTGCAAACTCCTGAATGAGTTCACGCGAAGGAACGATGAGAGCTGAGACAAATTTGCGTTGGTCGCCGATAAGCGCAACCTGCTCGAAAAGAGGATCGGTGAATAATCGACCTTCCACTGCTTGAGGAGCGACGTATTTTCCGTTGGAAGTCTTGAACAGATCCTTGATACGCTCCGTAAGGACAAGCTGTCCCTGTTCATCGAAATAACCTGCGTCACCGGTGCGGAACCATTTACCATCAGACGTAAAAGCATTCGCGGAATCATCAGGGCGTCCATAATAGCCTCGCATGACAGTAGGACCACTCACCAGAATCTCGCCATCCTTGCTGATGCATACATTCACCCCGTCAAGGACTGTCCCAATTGATGCGATCTCATAGTTTGTATGAGGATAGAACGAAACCGTAGCCGTTGTTTCGGACAGACCGTAGCCAATCACAATAGGAATACCGCAAGACAGAAGATAGGACGTGATTTCAGGCGCGAGAGGAGCCCCCGCTGTAGGAAATATCACACCACGATCCACGCCTACAACACGCTGCATTGGCTTGAAAATCTGATTGTAGAAGAAGGAATATCCAATTCGGAGCATAAAGGGTACAGGTCTGCCGCAACGGACATAGTCGAGATTACGCCGCCGCCCAACCTTCATTGCAACACCCATGAGCCATCGCTTGAAAGGGCTCACACGCCCGAGTTTCGACTGGATGCCCGCGTAGACCTTCTCCCAGAATCGGGGGACGGCACATAGCACCGTTGGACGCACGAGTCGCAGTGTATCCTGAATTTCTCGCGGATCCCTGTTTACAGTTATATGCATACCGGACATGAGGCAGAAATATGACCAAGCCTTCTCAAATATGTGGCTGAGAGGCAGGAAGCAAACAGACGTATCGGCGTCAGTCAGATACGAAAGCCTGCGGGTATGGGCAGGAAGAGCGGCATTGAAACAGCTGTGAGGGAGTATCGCCCCCTTAGGTTCTCCTGTAGTTCCGGAAGTATAAACAAGTGTAGCAATGTCTTCAGGAACAGCCTCTGCTGTACGACGCTCGACAGCGGCTCTGCTGAGTTCGTTTGCCTCCCTTCCCAAGGCGAGAAGCTCGCCGAAATACATGCTCATATGATCATCCGGATCAATGCGCACCGTAGGCTCTATAACGATAATTTTATAGAGTTCGGGGCATTCGCCGGCAATTGCACGCACGGAGTCATAGTGGTGCTGATCGCCGGTGAAAATTATACGCGCACCGGCATCCCGGATAATATAACTTATCTGCTCCTTGCTTGACGTAGCATAGATAGATACCGGAACAGCCCGGTTCCTGAAAGCGGCGAAGTCTATCATAATCAATTCCGGGCAGTTATGAGCCACGGAAGCAATCATATTGCGTGGCTGAATACCCAGCGATTCAAGAGCAAGCGCCAGATTTTCAACCTTCTCTGCAAGACCATCCCATGATATTGCTTCTGCCTGCGTACCGGCTGAGGCACAGGGAGCTACGGCTATGGCCTCACGGGTGTCATATTTCCGCGCCTGCCGACGCACGAGGTCTGTAAGAATATTTTCTTCCTTCATTTGAGAAATTGTATAATATCGGGCAAAGTTACGTAAAATGCCGTAGCTTGGGCATTTGTGAGTGTTAATTTTTACAAAGCCGTGGTAATCCTGACATTTTTAGGCAATATTGGGGTGAGATGTGCTTTTTTTTGATTAATTTTGCACATTATTTCAAGTCCAATAGAGTATGCAGAAAATACGCAACATCGCCATTATCGCACACGTCGATCACGGAAAGACCACGCTTGTAGACAAGATGCTTCTTGCAGGACATCTCTTTCGCGATAATCAGAATGCAGGCGAGCTGATTCTTGACAACAACGACCTTGAACGTGAACGCGGCATTACAATTCTGTCGAAAAACGTTTCAATCAATTACAAAGATTACAAAATCAATATAATAGACACTCCCGGACACGCCGATTTCGGCGGTGAGGTGGAGCGTGTGCTGAATATGGCCGACGGCTGCATCCTGCTTGTCGATGCCTTTGAAGGCCCCATGCCTCAAACACGTTTTGTGCTTCAGAAGGCTATACAGATAGGACTGAAACCTGTTGTCGTCGTGAATAAGGTCGACAAGCCTAACTGCCGTCCTGACGAAGTACAGGAGATGGTTTTCGACCTCATGTTCAATCTGGATGCGACTGAAGACCAGCTTGACTTCCCCACCCTTTTCGGTTCTGCCAAAAACGGATGGATGAGCAAGGACTGGAAAGAGCCTACTGATTCTATCGTCCCTCTTTTGGATGCAATCATCGAACATATTCCGGCCCCTGAAACACTCGATGGTCCGGCGCAGATGCTCATTACCTCGCTTGACTTCTCTCGCTATGTAGGCCGAATCGCCATCGGTCGCGTACACCGTGGCACTCTGCGCGAAGGTCAGGAAATAGCACTGATGGGCAAGGACGGAAAAGTCACTCGCCAGCGAATCAAGGAACTCCATACCTTTGAAGGCATGGGACGCAAGAAGGTAAGTGAGGTTTCGAGCGGAGATATCTGTGCACTCGTTGGCATCGAAGGCTTCGAAATCGGAGATACGGTGAGCGATGTTGAAACTCAGGAAGCGCTGCCCCGTATCGCTATCGACGAGCCCACAATGTCCATGACGTTCACAATCAACGACAGTCCTTTCTTTGGCAAAGACGGTAAGTATGTTACGTCACGTCATATCGGCGACCGTCTGACCGCCGAACTGGACCGCAACCTTGCGCTTCGTGTTGTAAAAGATCCTACACAGGATGTCTGGACCGTTTTCGGCCGAGGCGTGCTGCATCTTTCCGTGCTTATCGAGACAATGCGTCGCGAAGGTTATGAGCTTCAGGTTGGACAGCCACAGGTGATAATCAAGGAAATAGATGGAGTGAAACACGAACCCGTGGAACTTCTTACCATAAACGTGACTGAAGAATCCGCTTCGAAGATGATCGATATGGTCACACGTCGAAAAGGCGAGCTCACCTCCATGCAGGCGCAAAACGACCGCGTGCAGCTTGAGTTCCAGATACCGTCGCGCGGCATTATCGGTCTTCGAAGCAATGTGCTCACGGCATCAGGCGGAGAAGCAATCATGGCTCACCGTTTCCTGGAGTACCAGCCTTGGAAAGGTGATATAGAACGTCGCACAAATGGTTCGCTTATAGCCATGGAAGGCGGTACAGCGTTTGCCTATGCCATTGACAAGCTTCAGGATCGCGGACGATTCTTCATCTTCCCCCAAGAGGAGGTATACGCAGGACAGGTCGTTGGTGAGAACGCCAAGGATAACGACATAGTCGTCAACGTGACCAAGTCAAAGAAACTCACCAATATGCGCGCATCGGGTGCTGACGATAAAGCCCGCATCGTTCCTCCCGTGGTCTTCTCGCTCGAGGAAGCTCTCGAATACATAAAGGGAGATGAATATGTGGAAGTTACGCCACACCACATCCGTCTGCGCAAGATTATTCTTGATGAGTTGGAGCGCAAACGCGCCAATCGTTAACGGCCTTATCCATACCTCTACTCCTCAATAAATTCTGAAAGGTCATGCGACAGTTCAGCCTCAACATCCACGGGAAACTCGTTGAATTCGGCGAGCGTCCTCTTGTTGCCGGCATCCTGAATATGAGTCCGGAGTCATTCCATACACCTGAAAAAAAAGGGAATGGAGTCTCCGGACTTGCACATACCGTGAGACAACATATCAGGGAGGGTGCTGATATTCTGGATCTGGGAGGGTGTTCCACCCGACCCGGACTTCCGTCGGTAAGCGAGGAGGAGGAGCTGAAGCGTGTTCGCCAGGGCCTTGAAATAATACGTCAAGAAGCCGGAGATAGGGCACTTGTAAGCATTGATACATTCCGCTCATCCGTAGCGCGCATGGCTGTCGAGGAATTCGGAGCCGACATCATCAATGATATTTCCGGAGGCCTGATGGACAGTGATATGCTTGCGACTGTCGCCAGTCTGCATGTTCCTTACATACTGATGCACATGCGCGGCAATCCTGAAAACATGCAGCAGCTGTGTGAGTATCCGCAAGGAGTGACCGGTGGAGTACTCGCAGAGCTTGCAGAGCGAGTTGCAGATGCCGAGCTTGCCGGAATATGTGATATAATCATCGACCCCGGATTCGGTTTTGCCAAGACATTGGCCCAGAACTGGGAGCTTATGGCGAATCTTCAGCTGCTGGACGTGCTCCATAGGCCTGTCCTCGTGGGGGTGTCACGCAAATCTATGATTACCAAAGCCCTGTCCATAGAGACAAAAGACGCGCTTAACGCCTCTACGGCGCTACATTCATACGCGCTGGACAGAGGTGCGGATATCCTGCGTGTTCATGACGTTCGAGCTGCCCGTGAAGCAGCCGATTTGTACGCTCTCTTGAATCAACATAACAATTAAAAACCCTACCCTGCCGTGCTTAGCTTCGGACTAAAAGATATTATAGATATTCTGCTTTTCGCAGTGCTGCTGTACTATGTTTACCGACTCATGAAAGAGTCCGGAACAATCAACATATTCTATGGGGTGCTGGCTTTCGTTGTGGTTTGGGTTGTGGCTTCTGAAATCTTCGGAATGAGGCTGATCGGTACCATACTCGACAAGTTCATGAGTATCGGCCTGCTCATACTTGTGATATTATTTCAAGATCAGATAAAACGTTTCCTTGTCGAGCTGGGTTCCAATCGCAGGTGGCGATTTTTCGGAAAAATCTTCCATCGACACAAGGATGATTACGCGGGCGACGAACACAAGTGGGTGCTTCCGATAGTCTACGCCTGCATGAGCATGAGCAAGAGCAAGACCGGTGCGCTTATCGTGATAGAGCAGACTGTGCCTCTCGACAATTTTGCAAAAAGCGGAGACATCATAGACGCCAACATCAACATGCTGTTGATTGAAAATATCTTTTTCAAAAATTCTCCGCTGCACGACGGTGCCATGATAATAGCGCGCGACAGAATCGAGGCCGCAGGATGTATCCTTCCGGTGAGTCATGACTCTGACGTTCCCCGATCTCTCGGTCTTCGACACCGCTCGGCACTGGGTATTGCGCAGGCAACCGATGCCGTGGCTATAGTTGTTTCCGAAGAGACAGGCAATATCTCCATGGCCCACAGAGGCAAACTCTCTACACGCCTGAGTACCACAGAGCTTGAGAATCGGCTGAACGCCATTACCATGCAATAATTGGAGGGTAAACTCCGTTATACTGACGATGAAAACCAGCAGAATATCGGGCATTTTCTTCGCCCTTGCCATATTAGGACTCGCAGTGTCGTGCCGCGGGCCCAAGCTTGCCACGGCCAACGAACAACTCGATCGAGGCGAGTATAGCGATGCCGCTAAAACTTACCGTAAGATTTACAATAAGCTTACCAAGAAGGAGGATCGAGAACTCCGCGGTGAAGTAGCCTACAAAATGGGCTTGTGCCACGCAGAACTGAATCAGTTTGCGCGTGCAGCCGCAGCATTTCAGAATGCCCGCAGATATGGCTACGGAGATTCTACGATGAGTATCCGTATCGCTCAGATGCTTCATGCTGACGGAAAATATGCACCCGCCATTAAGGAATACGAAGACTATTTAGCCATAAAACCTGATGATAAATTGGCTCAGACGGGACTTGCAGGTGCGCTGATGGCCCTTGACAAGAAAGGGCAGACGCGCTATGAAGTGCGTCAGGCCAGGCTTTTCAACTCCCGTCGCTCCGATTTCTCGCCTGTGTATCTCGACAAGAGTCTGGATCAGCTGTACTACACTACAACAAACGAAAAGGCAACCGGTACTCGTCATTCCGAGATTACGGGGATGAAAAAGGCTGACATATGGTTCGCCACCAAGGATGAGAAAGGACAATGGAAACGTCCGGAACCTGTTGAAGGCGAACTGAACTCGGATGCTGAAGAAGGTATCGTCGCGTTCTCGCCGGATGGCTCCACAATGTATCTGACGAAAGCGCGCCGCGAGCCTAACTCGCCAACAGGTGTTGAAATCTACACGTCGCAGCGTTCTGATGCGAAGTGGAGTGCACCCGTGAAGTTTGAAATTACAGCCGATACGCTATCCAACTACGGTCATCCGGCAGTTTCGCCGGACGGGACGTGGCTTGTGTTCTCAAGCGATATGCCAGGCGGCCAGGGCGGACGCGATCTCTGGCGCATCAATCTGCGCGAACGCGCCGGCTCCCTCGAGAACTTGGGCGAATGGATAAATTCACCGGGAGATGAAGTCTTCCCGACGTTCAGGAGCGACAGCGTTTTGTATTTCGCCTCCGACGGGCATCCCGGTTACGGCGGTCTTGATATTTTTCGCGCCGAGCAGACACCTTCCGGAGGATGGACAGTCGTGAATATGGGGTCGCCCATGAACTCAGCAGCCGATGACTTCGGAATTACATTCGGAGAAGGCGAGAGCGGTTTTTTCAGTTCCAACCGTGGCGATGGCCGTGGTTACGACCACATATACACGTTCGAGCTTCCGGAACTTAAAATTATGATCAGCGGCTGGGTGCTTGACAAAGATGAAGAGCCTGTGCGCGGAGCGGTTATCCGAATTGTAGGCAACGACGGCTCAAATCAGAAACAGGTTGCCCGTGACGATGGCTCCTTTTCCTTTCCGCTCAACCGCGGCGTAAGCTATGTGATGCTTGCCGGAGCCAAAGGCTACCTCAATCAAAAGCAGGAATTCACGAGCGATCTGGCCGAAGAAGATGCCGAGTATGGAGTGGACTTCATCCTTGCATCCATAAACAAGCCTGTCGTTGTCGATAATATATTTTATGACTTCGACAAAGCTACTCTTCGTCCGGAATCGATGACGGCATTAGACGAATTGGCCCAGGTGTTACGCGAGAATCCAAACGTGACTATTGAGATGGCATCACACACCGACCGTATGGGCACAGACCAGTATAATCTTGAACTTTCATCGCGACGTGCCCGCTCGGTTATCGACTATCTTATCAGCGTAGGCATCTCACCGGATCGTCTACAAAGTCAGGGCTATGGCGAATCGCGTCCTAAAACCATCACCAAGAAACTGGCCCGTGAGTTCCCTCAGTTCAAGGAAGGCGACGTGCTTACTGAAGAATATATCCTTGCACTGCCCGAGGAAAGTGATCGTGAAGCTGCGGACCAGATAAACCGCCGTACGGAATTTCAGGTGCTTAGCATAGACTACCAAATGTTTTAAGGTCCATGAAGTTCCGAACGCCCGTTGAGATTGAGCCATCGCCTCATGTCAGCATAGATCACGATACGCCGTTGCTTCTGTTGGGCTCTTGCTTTTCGGACAACATGGCATGCCGCCTTGTCCGCGATGGGTTCAACCCCGTCGCAAATCCGGGTGGTGCGTTGTACAATCCTGCCTCCATCGCTGAAGTCATAAATCGTGCGGTAAGCAACAGAGACTTCATGGAAAACGAACTCGTGGAAGGTCCGAGAGGCTTCCATCTCCTTGCATTAGCAACAGCGTTCAGCGGGTCATCGAAGTCCGATGTTATCGAAAAAGCAAATTCCGTTCTTAGCCTCATCCGGGAAAGAATCTGCCCCGGGGCTGTCTGCTTTCTGACCTTCGGAACTGCTTGGGTCTTCGAGTGGCGAAAGAACGGAAGAATTGCAGGCAACTGCCACAAACTGCCTGCCGCACTTTTTGACAGGAAGCGTCTTAGCGTTGAAGACTGCACGAAGATTCTAAGCCCGGCTATAGAAGCATTACTTTCAAACAGTGTGCAAATAGTTCTAACAGTAAGCCCGGTACGCCACACGGCAGATACACTCCATGGAAATACGCTGAGTAAGGCTACGTTGCATCTTGCATGCGAAGAGCTTTGTGGCATGCACCCGGGGCTCGTAAGCTATTTCCCGGCTTATGAGGCTCTTATAGATGATTTGCGTGACTATCGCTTTACATCCGCAGACATGAAGCATCCAAGCGAACAAGCGGCCGACTACATATACGAGCTTTTCATGCAAAGCTATTTCTCTAAACCAACAGTACAACGTGCGACTGAAGCCAGAAAGATAAGTGCCCGAGCCGCACACCGACCAATTCTTGAAAGCTGATACAATGCGAAAATTCCTGCATACAGACAGCCGTTCGGTATTCATCCCCGAAGAAACTATTTTTGTCGCACTCCACACCGGTCTTGCCGACGGACATAAATACATCCCGGAGCTATATCAACGTGGTGTACGGGAGTTTATCGTGGCCCGCGATTTCGATACGACTCCCTTCCCTGATGCAAGCTTTACATTTGTAGACGATACACTTGGAGCTCTGCGCGACATGGCAGCTCAAAGCTTAGCCGGAGCTCCCGGTATCAGACAGATAGTTATTACCGGTTCTCGTGGAAAAACCACGGTAAAGGAGCTGATATTTCGGGCACTTGTACAGGATAATTTCGCAGTTGCCAGAAGCCCGCGAAGCTGGAATTCCCGTATCGGTGTCCCGGCCGGAATAATTGAGAATGTAGCTGATGCTCCGGAAGGAATAATCATCACAGAAGTAGGCATAGATGGTCCCGGCCAAGCCGAGTACTATCATTCATTATTGCACCCGAAGATCGGCATCCTCACCCCTATCGACTCGGAGCATGATGAGGCTTTTAAAGGAGGCCATGAAGAAAAAATACGTGAAAAGCTACAGCTGCTGAAGGGTGCGGAAACAATTATTTACGACGATTGCGACAATGCAGTCGCTCCTCTTGTTGCGGAAATACTCCCGGACAGCAAAGCAATAGCTGTGCGAGGAATCAAAGCTCTGGCAACCGCAGCCCTTGACGAAATAACAGAACACAGACAATCCGGTTGCAGCGCAACCAAAATCGGACAACAGCCGTATCTAAGTACACGTATTGACGTAGAAGACGTGGCATACGACAGTGTGCTCATATACGATCGGTTTACCCATGATCCGAGATCCCTTCGGGATGCACTTGATTTCATGAGGCGACGATTCACACCACACAGGAGGAATACGGTAATATTCAGTGATTTTTCTCACGCTCCGAGTTTGAATACAAATGAAGTAGCGTCTATGTACGCCGAAGCCGGAGAGCTTCTTAGGGCATTCGGAGTGGAACGCGTAATTACGATCGGCCCGGAAAGCAAACGCTTCTTTGACCTTACTAATTTCAGTAAGGATTCCGCGTCTTTTGAAAATACGGATGCCCTGAGGACAGCGATTGAGTCAGGATTTCTCGGACGCGAACAGCTTTTCCTTCTAAAAGCTGATCCAAGGTTCGAGCCGCAGGAGATTTCCTCCCTTATTGAACAGGCTCGACACGATACAACTCTTGAGGTAGACCTGGACGCCTTATTGTACAATTACAACTACTATCGATCTCTTCTTCCCGAAGGTACGGGATTGGTTGTCATGGTAAAGGCGTCTGCGTATGGCTTAGGTTCTCTTGAGATTGCCAAGACTCTTCAGAGTGCCGGAGCAGCATACCTTGCTGTTGCCGTTGTGGACGAAGGTGTGGCTTTGCGTAAGGCCGGTGTGACGATGCCGATCATCATTCTCAATCCTATGACTAACAAATACGGAGCTTTGTTCAGCGAACATCTCGAGCTGGCAGTTTTCTCTGTAGATGAATTGCAAAGGCTTCTTTCGGAGGCAGCGTTGCATGATGTCAGGACAGTAGATGTACACATCAAGCTTGATACAGGAATGCATCGACTTGGATTCACCCAAGACCAACTTACCGAACTGATATCACTCCTGCATGAGGCGGGAGATAAGGTGCGTGTACGTTCGATATTCTCGCATCTCGCAACGGCCGACTGTCTTGATATGGATGAATACACAACACTCCAACGCAAGAATTTCGAGGAGATGAGCTCGGAACTTCTCAAAGCGCTTCCTTACAGGACTGACGTGAAACGTCACTTGCTGAATACAGCAGGCATCGAGCGATTCGGGCGTACCGGTTCGGCATACGACATGGGGCGTCTGGGATTGGGACTATACGGCATCTCGCCGGTGGCAGAATTGCCCAGCGGACGCATTCTTCGGCCCGTAGCTCGTCTGGTAAGTACGATTATCTCTCTAAAGACATGGCCTGCCGGCACGCCTATCGGGTATGGCTGCCGGGGTGTAACAACACGTCCGTCTGTTATAGCAACCGTGCCAATCGGATATGCCGACGGGCTTAACCGTCATTTCGGACGAGGGCAGGCAAACTTCCTCGTGCGCGGAGTCGAATGCCCGACGATAGGCAATATCTGCATGGACCTTTGTATGATTGACGTGACTGATGTTCATGGAGTGAAGGTTGGAGACGAAGTGGAAATCTTCGGACCGTCGATGCCGGTTGAACGTCTTGCCGAGACCCTGGACACGATTCCTTACGAGATTCTCACGTCAGTATCGCCGCGTGTGCATCGCGCCTATCTGAAACACTGAACATGCATCAGGCAGTCAAAGGACGGTTCGCACCATCTCCATCGGGCCGTATGCATCTCGGAAATGTGTATACGGCGCTCCTCTCCTGGCTATCGGCCAAGAAGAAAGGCGGCAGTTGGCTTCTTCGCATAGAAGATCTGGATCCACAACGTTCAAAACGAGAATATGCGGAGATGATAGAAGATGATTTGCTCTGGCTCGGGCTTGAATGGGATGAGGGCGGACTGAATGGAAAGGGAGTTGCCGGGCCATACTGCCAAAGCGCACGAGGAGACATCTATGAAGATTATTTCTACCGCCTGAAGGCTGAAGGATTGTGCTACAACTGCCACTGTCGCAGAGCAGACATTATGGCCACACAGGCACCGCACCAGAGCGATGGAAGAATAGTCTATGCAGGGACCTGCCGTCCCGCTGATATCCCGCCATTCGCCCCAACCAATGATGGTGGCGCGACAAGGATATTTGTTCCTGATGAAAGCATAAGTTTCCATGATAGGCTATGTGGCGACCGGAGCTTGAATCTGGCACACTTTTGCGGCGATTTCGTGATAAGGCGGGCGGACGGCGCGTGGGCATATCAGTTGGCTGTGGTCGTAGATGATGCGCTTATGGGAGTGAGCGAGGTTGTACGCGGCGATGATCTGCTATTGTCCACCGCTCAGCAGATATACTTGCAGCGTCTGCTCGGCTTCCCCACCCCGGAGTATTCCCACGTTCCACTGGTGAGGAACAAAGAGGGGGTGCGACTATCCAAGCGCGACAGCTCGCTAAGTATGGAGTATCTTAGAAAACACTATTCTCCGGAAGACATTATAGGAATGGCAGCCTCAAAGGCAGGCCTGATTGCAGAAGGTGATTCAATAGCGGCAACGGAGCTTCTTGAACTCTTAGGGAACAAAAGCAAGGATACGGACGTTTTTTATATATAACCTCTAAAACTCGATACTATGCCTTGTAAAAAGAAAACAACAGCAGCCGAGAAGCTGACAGAAGACGTGAAGAAATATCCGGGCGTTGCAATTGACAGCGCCGATGAAAACGACGTAGACCGCGAACTGGTGAAAGAACGCACTAAAACGCTGAACAATAATCCGCGTGACGAAGGCGAGTGATAAAGTCGGGATTCCTGAATGAATGGTATCAATTCAGAGCTGAATCCTTTTCTTTATCTTTGACCAGAAGAGCGATTGCAAAATCAAGAATCGTATCTTTTCCATTGAAGGCTGCCTCCGGATCCATATCCACACGGCAGCCTTCAGTGGGTTCTACGCCCCACTCCGTGAGCTGTCCCATCGGATCATATACGGGCGATGCAGAAAAACGCACTCCCCATCCGCAGGGCAGACTGGAGGAGAATGGCATTCCATCGCCTCCACCTGTGCAATCGCCCACAACTATGACATTGGGGAGAGTTTTCATAATCGCCACAAACTGATTCGCGGCACTGAAGGTGCTTCTGTTGGTGAGTACCACCACCTTTCTAAGCCAGCGGACGTGCTGCATCTGTGGATCGTAATAAAACTTATACGGCTCTGAAAACTCGTCATGTCCGGGACCTGTCTTATGGCATATAGCTCCCGCCTCAATCCTGTGGTCCAGAAAACGGCTGACCAACTGTTCGACCCTGGTGACGTCCCCTCCTCCATTATCGCGAACATCAAGAATCAGTCCGGGACATTCCTTGAGATTGAGAAACATGGCATCGAGGAAGGACTCACCCATGGAATACGCGAAACTATCATATCGCACATATCCGACACCTTCAGGAAGTTCCTTATAGCTAAGTCCTCCACCGGTGGTATAGTCGAACTCCAGATAATGCTCCTGGATCAGACGCCAATCGAAATTCTGCGGATAATCACTCCACCATTTCCTATAGTAGGACACAGCGAAGGGAGATGAAAGATTTACATGACCATCCTCAAGCCTGTCGAGCATTGAAGAGCATATGTCAAACAGACCTCGTGCATCAGTTTCAGAGGTAATCTGCGCACGATACTCGCGCCCTATTTCATCCCAATCAAGCCCCTTATAGCCGAAAAAGCAATAATGCTCGTCAAGAATAGTCCATAAGGCATCGAAATTACCTTCCACACTGTTTTCCCATGAAGGAATATTGTGGCATGCTCCTGCAATGAGAGTAATTATAGCAACAACAGCTTTTTTCATCAATACGCTGATATTATGTTTTGTACCCGGGTGTCCGGCTTAGTCCCGCCGATTGCTGTCCATTCCTGTGCTACACCAAATATGAAACTATGGCTGACGGTGCGTGTGACAATATCCGAAGTCTTCGATGAGAACACACGCGGAGCATACCCGACTCGCAAAATAGTGGCTCCGAAACGGAAGTCGGCTGTCAAGGTATTGTCGAGACGGAAGTAATTGCCGGGCCATGCACCACGGACAAGTCCACGACGATTACCAAGATATATTTCGTAATACAACTCACCGTATGCTGGAGAAAAGAAGATGCCGGTCAAAGGCATTTCCGCGAAGTAGCGCAAAGCAACAGGCACACGCCCAAGCCGCCCGTCATATGACGCACCGACTTTCGGACCAATCGTCCATGAAGCCTTAGCGGCAACGGGATTGTTACCATTCCTTGCAAGATAAAACACACCGGCATCGGCTCGTGTAAAACCACCGGCATAAAGTTTCAAGCCCTTTTCGAGCCTCCACTTGTGCATCATGGACCAATCGAGTTCCAGCTCCGCACGCCACTCCACCACATTGCGTGCGGGGCGTGCAAGTGTCCTGTCGAGAGACACACGACCACCCAGCTCCATATGCCAGTGCAATGGATTGAAACGCATGGCCTGCGCACGACGATGGGCAAGAGCTATTGTCCATCCATCATAGTGAAGCGGCGAAAGATATGTCTCAGCCAGATGGCTTGAGCCGGCTTCAAACATATAAGCCGAATACACGGGTCGCATGATTTCGGGGTCATCTGCGAACATAGGAACGATTGTCGCTACAACGGCAATAAAGAGGACGACAAACCTACGGATCATATTCAAAAAATTCTTTTCTGACCTAAAAGCTCATCGCGTACCTCATCATCGCTTCGCTCCCCTTCGGATTCAAGTCGGCCCATTTCTTCATCAGGGACAATATCTGTCACTACGGGCGCGCCCTCCTCATCAGTCTCTATTGATTCGTCTGAAACTCCGGGACGAGGCTCCACCTCCCTGACTTCGGCCAGATTCCAGGTGGTAAGTCTTTTACCCTTTGCCTCGAACGATTTAAGTCCAATGTATTCTTCGGCATCAATTATCTGAGGCTCGCGGACACTGTCGGCACCACCGAAGGTGAGTTCAAAACGTGCTCCCGGAGTATCTGTGAGTAGAATCAGGGATGACTTGTCATTCTTGCCTATAAATCGTTGTTTCTTGGGCGAAGGTTCAAAGCGGAAACGTTTGATATACGGGAATCCCTGGTCGGCATCATTGAGAATAGCTGTCCATTCCACCTTCGGGCGGAATTTCTCGATGCGCATTATACCTTCTTCATAGTGATTTGTAGCCTCGAAACCGGTTGTGTAATACTCCCCGTTCTTCATGATCACAAGCACAAGATCCCGTCCCTGGAATTCGCCAAGGTATTCGCCGCGGCCATCATAGTTGAGGCGCATGACGTCATGATCGAACCAGACCTCACGGCCACCGAGTGTAGATGCACCGCGCTCCTTGAGCGTAAAGGAATGTACTTCGTTCTTTGTCACGAGGTTGCCCTGAGCTGCACGACCTTTGATAGCCAATTTGGAAAAATCAACATCAAACTGAAGCGTCTTCAAGCGAAGTTTGGGTTTGAGAGTCACTTTCACGACTTCCGCCTCACCGTTAGGATTGGCAGAGAACCACACGATGCGCGAACCAGGCAGTCCGGGAGTGATATTATACTCCTTGTCGCGAGTCATGGATGTCACGGCAAAGCGCTTCATATAGTATATCCCTCCACGGCCGTTCTGATATATCACGTTATAAATGGTGCGGTTATCATTACGCTTGAACACGTTGACGTACAATACGTTCTTATCTATAAAAAGCTTGTCGGCAACCTTTACAATCTTGTAGCGGCCGTCCTTGTAGAAGATTATTATATCGTCGAGACTCGAACAGTTGCATACAAATTCATCCTTCTTAAGGCCTGTGCCTATAAAGCCTTCCTTGCGGTTGATATAGAGCTTTTCATTTGCCTCAGCCACGGTAGAAGCCTGAATGTTGTCGAAGCCTCGAATGACTGTATGACGCGGATATGCAGCTCCGTATTTGGCTTTCAGTCCTTCGTACCACTGTATTGTCACTTCATCCATATTGCTTAGCTTGCCAAGGATGTCTTCGATTTTCGCACGAAGATCAGTGATATATCTGTCAGCTTCCTCGACATTGAAGCGAAGGATGCGCTTCATCTTTATTTCAAGAAGGCGCAAGAGGTCGTCGCGGGTTACCTCCCGTATAAAACTTTCCTTGTAAGGTTCAAGCCGCGAGTCTATATGATCGAGCGCCTCGTCGATGGTGGCAGCGTTCTCATATTCCTTGTCCTTATAGATTCGTTCCTCTATAAAGATACGTTCCAGGGATGCGTATAGGAGGCTTTCGCGATGCTCACCAAGCCTGATTTCGAGTTCGCGACGCAAAATATCGCGAGTGGCATCAACGCTGTAGCGCAGCACATCGCTCACGCCAAGAAAGAGCGGCTTCTTATCTGAAATGACACAGCAGTTGGGCGATACACTGACTTCACAATCCGTGAAAGCATATAGCGCATCGATGGCCTTGTCGCTCGACGTTCCGGGTAGAAGATGGACGATGATTCGAGCGGTCTTAGAGGTATGGTCTTCGACCTTGCGGATCTTAATCTTATTTTTCTCAAGTGCCTTGAGTATAGAATCGATGATTGTCCCGGTGGTTTTGCCATAGGGTATCTCGGTTATGGCAAGTGTGCGGGAGTCGATCTTTTCTATTTTAGCACGAATTTTGAGTGCTCCTCCGCGACGACCGTCGTTATACCGACTCACATCTATCATTCCTCCGGTGGGGAAATCAGGGAAGAGTTCAAACTCTTCGCCACGCACGTAGGCTACGGCGGCATCGAGAATCTCGTTGAAGTTATGCGGAAGAATCTTGGATGACAGACCTACTGCAATTCCTTCCGTGCCATGAGCGAGAAGCAGAGGAAATTTAGCCGGGAGTGTCACGGGCTCGTCGTTTCGACCGTCATAGCTCTTGGTCCAGTCCGTCACTTTCTTATTGAACATCACCTCGAGCGCGAACGGCGACAGCCGGGCCTCGATATAACGTGCGGCAGCAGCCGTAGCACCGGTGAGAGTATCGCCCCAGTTACCTTGTGTCTCGATGAGCAGATCCTTCTGCCCCATCTGCACGAGTGCGTCTTTGATGGATGCATCACCGTGCGGATGGAACTGCATGGTATGACCGACAATGTTGGCGACTTTATTGAGCCTGCCATCGTCCAGGCGCTCCATTGCGTGAAGGATGCGACGCTGCACGGGCTTGAGACCGTCGGCAATATTAGGCACGGCGCGCTCGAGAATCACGTATGACGCATATTCCAGAAACCATGTCTGATACATTCCGCGCAGATTATGACGCACGACATCTGCAGCATCCGTATACGGACGCAAGCCCACAGACTGCACAGCCGTGCTTTCTGCGAGTTCATCAGCATCTTCATCAAAATCTACGCGGTCCGGCGAGGTAACTTCGTCGTCGGGCATGTCCTCCGGATTGTATTCGTCGCTCATGTGACTATGGTCGGTTTTAAGGTAATGCACAAATTTAATGTTTTTTTTCCACATTTCGAAACGTAAGGGCCAAAAAGAGAAAAACCGCCCCGCATTTTTGAGGATTCCGAAATTTCTGCGTACCTTTGCGGGTAGAAACTATGGAAACTACCGAAAACAGAGCAATAGAAAAAGAGCCGAAGCGGCCATATCGCCTCGGCGTGGCTCTTAGCGGCGGAGGCGCACGCGGTCTCGCCCATGCGGGAGCCCTCATGGCTATTGAAGAAGCAGGGCTGAAGCCCGATGTGATTGCCGGCGTCAGCGCAGGTTCGGTCGTGGCAGTGCTTTATGCTGCCGGCCGTAAACCTATCGAGATAGCATCGATTTTCAGCGAGCGCGGCTTCCGCGATTTCGCGGAGTTGAAGCTGGGCAGCGGCGGTCTTTTCGGCATCAAGCGTTTCGAAAAATTCATTCTCTCCAACCTCGATGGCGCAAAAAACATTGAGGATCTAAAAATTCCTACCTACATCGGTGTGACGGACTTCGACAACGGATGTCCGGCAGTATTTCATGACGGCGCTATCGGGCCACGTATGATTGCCTCCTGTTCAATTCCCATCGTCTTTGCTCCTGTTCGGATAGATGGTGTACAGTATGTAGACGGTGGCGTTCTGCGCAATATGCCTGCGTGGATCATCCGTGATAAATGCGATTATCTGATTGGAATAAACGTGAGTCCGTTGCGCAATTACAACACGACATCTATCGCGGGTGCCGCGCTGCGAGCATACAATCTGATGGCAAAAGCAAATCAGGCACAGGACATGGCCATGTGCGACATTGCCATAGAGACCACTGAAATCTCCAATTACAAGGTCTTTGATCTGTCGCAAATCCAAAAGGTATTTGTAAGCGGCTATCTGAGTACACGGAGAGCCCTGCGACAAGCCGGGTTGTGGAATCCGGACAACACCAAGGACACGGGCCGAATTTCAGATTTAAGACCTCTGATGGACGAGTAAGGCGTCAGAATCAAGCTATTTTTTTCACTTTTACCCTTCGTTTACAATGACGCAAAAGCAAAAGCCAATAATCTATCAGCTCTTACCCCGACTTTTCACCAATTATTGCGAGACTCCGGCTGTAAACGGTTCTATCACAAGAAATGGATCGGGCAAGATGAACGCAATAAACGAAAAGATATTGGCGTCTATCAAAGGTCTCGGTGTGACTCACGTATGGTATACCGGCGTTATCGAACACTCGCACAATGCCGACTACAGCGCATATGGCATTCCCCGGAACAATCGTCATGTCGTGAAAGGCAATGCCGGTAGTCCGTATGCAATCACGGATTATTATGATATTGATCCGGATATTGCAGAAAATGTCCCGGAAAGGATCAAGGAGTTCGAGGCTCTTATCGTAAGAACTCATGAGGCAGGCATGAAAGCTATAATTGACTTTGTGCCCAACCATGTTGCCCGCGAATATCATTCGGATGCCAAGCCTTCCGGAATCGAGGATCTCGGTCAGGGAGACAACACGGACATGTTCTTCTCGCCTTCGAATAACTTCTACTACATTACACGGCAACAGTTTGCTCCATCAGTGGATCTCGGTCAGGGCGACGACGCTTATATTGAATTCCCTGCAAAAGCTTCGGGCAATGACTGTTTCAGTGCTTTTCCTGGTCAGAACGATTGGTATGACACGGCAAAACTGAATTATGGCGTAGATCCCGCCAACGGCTCGAAGCATTTCGATCCCATCCCTCCGACATGGATGAAGATGCTTCATATCCTACGCTACTGGGCATCGAAAGGTGTCGACGGATTCCGCTGCGACATGGTGCACATGGTTCCGCTGGAATTTTGGGAGTGGGCTATTCCGAATGTCCGCTCGCACTATCCTGATGTGATATTCATCGCAGAGATATACGATGTGGCTCTTTACAGGCCTTTCATCGCAGCCGGATTTGATTATCTGTACGACAAGGTGAATCTTTACGATACTCTTCGCGGTATCGAAACGAGCAACGTGAGCGCAGCTGCCCTTACGTCATGCTGGCAGACCGTAGACGGAATAGGCCCGAATATGCTCAATTTCCTGGAGAATCACGATGAACAGCGATTTGCATCGACGTTCTACTGTGGAAATCCAGAAAGAGCCATTGCATCTCTTACTGTCAGCGCCATGATTTCTACCGGTCCGATGATGATATACATGGGACAGGAGCTTGGCGAGCCGGGAATGGATGCAGAAGGCTATTCGGGACTTGACGGCCGTACGACTATCTTCGACTACTGGAGTGTCAGCTCATTGCGCATGTGGCTCAACAAGGGGAAATGCAACGGCAAGCTTTCACCACAAATGGAGGCCTTGCGGAAATTATATGCACGGATACTGAAGCTGTGCAATGCAGAACCGGCAATCCGTGAAGGACGTTTCTTCGATCTGATGTATGTGAATTACGATAATCCTCAGTTCAATCCTCACCGGCAGTTCGCGTTCCTGCGTTCTTCCGCCAAGGAAACTTTGGTAATCATTGCCAACTTCGATCACACGGAAGCAACCGTGCATGTCAGCATCCCGCGTCATGCCTTTACCTATCTCGACCTGCCGGAAGGCGTCGACCCGAAGGCACGCGAGCTGATTACCGGAGATGTCTGCAGCAAGACATTTGCTTCCAGCGAACCGTTCGAGGCCTCCGTTCCTGCCCACGGCGCTGTGGTATGGAAAATAACGACATCTGCTATCAAGCCCCTGCGACGTCCTATAAAGGATGATAAATAACTCTCCTCACCGATCACAAGCGAAAACTCATCAAACAAACCAAACAATACTCATCTTATTAATCTAACGATGAACCAAGCCCTTCCCCCTTTCAAGATTTTCTCCGGCACTAACTCCAGATACATTGCCGAAGAAATTGCAAAAGACCTCGGTGTCGAATTAGGCAAAATGAACATCACCCGTTTTGCCGACGGCGAATTTGAAGTGTCGTTTGAAGAATCCATCCGCGGCTGTGAGGTATATCTCGTTCAGAGCACCTTCCCCCACAGCGATAATCTGATGGAACTTCTCCTTATGATCGAGGCTGCCAAGAGAGCTTCTGCATCAAGCGTAATTGCAGTGATCCCCTACTTCGGCTGGGCCCGTCAGGACCGTAAGGATAAACCGCGTGTTTCTATCGCAGCCAAGCTTGTATCGGATCTTCTTGTGGCCGCCGGTGTTGATCGCGTCATTACCATGGACCTGCACGCCGATCAGATTCAGGGCTTTTTCAATATCCCCGTTGACCACCTGTATGCTTCTTCGGTGTTCATTCCCTATATCCAGAGCCTGAAGCTCGATGATATGGTGATAGCTACGCCTGACGTGGGTGGCGCAAAGCGTGCCAACAGCTATGCCAAGTATCTTGACGTGCCCTTGGTTCTTTGCCACAAACAGCGCGCCAAGGCCAATGTGGTTGCCAAGATGACCGTAATCGGCGATGTAAAGGATAAGAATGTAATTCTTGTCGACGACATGGTCGATACAGCCGGAACCATTACCAAAGCCGCAGACCTCATGCTGGCAAACGGGGCCAAGAGCGTACGTGCACTTGCTTCGCATGCAATTATGAGCGATCCGGCAAGCGAACGCGTCAACGACTGTGGACTCACGGAAATGATTTTCACCAACTCAATCCCCTACCACAAGGATTGCAAGAAGTGCACAATTCTTTCTGTGGCACGCCTCTTTGCCGATACAATCCGTCGCGTACATTCCAACCAGTCGATCTCGTCGCAGTACCTCATCAAGTAAACGACTGAAATAGTAGATACCAACAATTCAAGGCCGCGCAACCCGGCGCCAATATGCCGAGTCATGCGCGGCCTTTTTATCTTGATATGAAACATCTTCTCTCCTTTCTCCTTTCTCTTGTCATCATCTCTGCTATACCTTTTATCTGCGTCGGACAATCGGATAATTTCGAAGAAGATCCTTATGTGATTCTTTGCGGGGAGGCTGATTCAGCGATAAAAAAAGAAGACTATCCGACTGCCGCACTTCGTTTGCAAGAGGCTATACGGATGCGTCCGTATTCTCCCTCGAATGTCCTTCTTATGTCTAATCTGGGAATGATCTATTCAATGATGGATAGCGACTCGTTGGCCCTCGACATCCTTGGAGAAGCGATCAGCGCGTACCCGGATATGAAAACCGCACGTGCTAATCGCGCAAAGATATTCTTGAAAAACAATCGTGACGGAGATGCATTCGACGAGTTCGGTGAAATTCTGACGCTTGACAGCCTCGATACCGAAGCCCGGTATTATCATGGGCTTATAGCGCTTTACGCGGGAAAACTTGAGACGGCTGAACGGGATTTTAGTATCCTTGAACAGCTGGAGCCTCGCACGGTGCGTACAGCTCGTGCGTTGTCCGCCCTATACTCACTGACCGAACGTAATCGTGAGGCAATTCCTCACTATCTGGCATTGATAGCCGATGATCCTGCGGCCGAATATTACGCGGCTCTTGCAGGATGTTACCTTCAGCTTCAGAACTTGAGTGAGGCGTCCGCAACAATATCCGAAGGAATGCAGAAATATCCGTCAGATCCTGAATTATATTACTACCGCGCATGGCTGAATCGTGACCGATACAGACTTGATGATGCAAAAAAAGATGGGGCAAAGGCAATTAAATTCGGGGCTAACCCAATGAGAGTCAATGCCCTTTTCAATAAAAGATGAACTAAACCTAAAAAAAAGCCGAAAATATTTTCAGAATTAAAAAAAAAGGCCTAACTTTGTACTCGCAAATCAGCAAGGAGTGATGCTCGAGTGGCTGAAGAGGCACGCCTGGAAAGCGTGTATACCCCAAAAGGGTATCCCGAGTTCGAATCTCGGTCACTCCGCTAATAATTTACAAGCACAGAAATCTCGCAAGCAGAATTGCCTGCGGGATTTTTCGCAATTATATTCCATCTATGCTAAATGAACAAATAAAACAATTACTCCCAAAAATTCAGGAGTATATGAAAACCAAGCCGATCCTTAGAGCTTGGTTATTTGGTTCATATTCGCGTGGAGAAGAAACGCCGGAAAGTGATATTGATATTCTGGTAGACTACGATTACTCTCAGGGGTTAGTTTCCCTCTTCAAAATGGGAGGGATGTTGATGGATTTGTCTGACATTGTAGGCAAAAAAGTTGATCTTGTAGATAATAAAGGCCTATTAGATTTTGCCCGCCCTTCAGTAGAGAATGATATGATTCTGATTTATGAGAGAGCAAATTAGAGACATCGGACGTATTCAACACATGTTGGATATGGCTGTTATGGTAAGTCAACAGAATAGCGATTATTCAAGTGAGGATTTATCCGATGACCCCTATTCTTTTCTATGGTCTTTCAAAAATGGTGGAGATCATAGGAGAGGCTGCTTATATGATTACTAAAGAATTTAAATCCATCCATCCTCACCTACCATGGCGCCAGATTGAAGGCATGCGTCATATCTTAGTTCATGGATATTATTCGATAAGTCCTGATGTGCTTCTGGATGTCATTAAAAATGATATTCCTCCGATGATTCCAATTCTTAATGATTATCTTAACGAAATTCGGAGTTCAATTGATTGATTGGCAACCATAGCTTAAGAATCTGTAAACATTTTTCGTGCTGCTGGTTTTGTTCACTCCTTATCAGGAGTCTCATAATTTTTTCTTATCTTTGCTGTTGGAAAGGTTGCGGCCTTTCCGCGACATTTTGGTAAAAGTAAGAAGCGTTATGCTCATCTTGTAAGTGAAAACCTGAGAAATTTTCGAATGTGCAAGGATAGCATAGTGATTCTCACGCGCATAGCGTGGGCAACTAATGTTACATCTGCACACAGGCTTTCTCAGGGCCTTCACTTAGGGCGTGGCATAGTTGGCTCACGTTTTCTTTTTTATTGCTTCGGATATGAGCCGTCCGGAATATCTAAAATCAATCATACGATGAAACCCTCTAATTTCAATACATATTACGAGAACATCGACTTTAAATTCTGGTACGATCTATGTGTCCAAAAAGGCGTATTACGGCATTTTGAAAAAGGCGAGTCGTTTGTTCAGCAGGGTGAGGTTGCAAAATATATCGGCTACGTAAAGTCCGGCTCGCTCAAGTATATCGTATATAAAACTGACGGCGCAGAGCGCGTGGTTGGATTTGAATTCTCCGGAGAGTTCGTTGCGGACTTTCCTTTTTCCCTTTACGGTAAGGAATCGCGTGTTTCCATCGAAGCCGTAACGCCCTGTGAAATATATTGCGTATCAGTAAGGGAAATTGGCCAACAAATGAAATCAGATAATGAACTATATAGAAAAGTGGCGGAGGCAAGCAGCGCTCTATTTGATACGGTATACAACCGATATATCGACCTGCAGATAAAATCCACACGGGAAAGATACAACGACCTCATTGAGCAGCAATCGAATATTTTCTCTATTTTCTCCTTGAAAGACATCGCCTCTTATCTGAATATCACCCCTACACATCTGAGCAGATTAAGACGTAAAGGACGATGAATGAATCATAAGGGTTACAATTGTGTATCCTGTGAAGCTGAATCGTTTCTCCGTTTTGACTATGTGAGGGTACAAATCAGCACAAATTTTTACCTGCTTTTATTTGCCCTTCACCGAAAAAATTATTATTTTTGCACTGCAAACAGCAATAGCGCTGTAGGGAAGATTACATCTCCTTGGTAAAAGACCATGGCAATTCGGCTTATTAGCTGAAAGAGATGGAACGGCTCTTCTTCCCGGGTTTATTCAAAGCCCGAACTCTAACATATTTTGCATCCCGTTTGCAAAGTTTTATCTGCGTTTTTCATTAAAGAGAAACGCATAAACTTATAAGTCAAATATGGTAGAGTTTATGAATAATATTGCCGATACCGATTTACGTCCGGATTCTACGGATGGTATTGATGCATTATTGCTTAGAGCTTCCGAAGTGCTTAAAAACGGATTACCCGCAGAAGGCATTTTAGACTCATTGCTTTGCCTCAAAAAGAAACTGGCAGGAATAAACGGACTTATCACAAAACTTACTGAAGTTGCGTTTATCCGATTTCTGAACGAGCACGACATCATTGATGATCTCACGGCCCGGACTGTGATTAAGCAGCAAGTAGAGGCATCCCCATTCTCTAACGGCTACGATATCCTGATATCCAATCCTCCCATAATTGCCGAGGTAAAGTGTATGATTCCGGTTGGAAAGACTGAATTCGGAGCTGCACAGAAAAATGCTATATTAGCTGATATCGAGGGCTTGATTAATCCCGGTCCAAAAAAGAATTTGGGCGATACAGCGCTTTACCTCAAGTTTATGGTTCTTCTCCAAACCTCCGACGACCATAGATTTGAGTCTTCCGTCCATTCAATTATTCAATTGGCCGAAAAGAACAAGCTCAGAGTAGAAATCTTCCCTGACTCACGAGCTCAACTCTATTCCGACCGCGTATACATCGTGAAAATCAAACAATAAAATAATCCAAACAACATCACACAATGATTAAAAACACTTTCTACATTACACTTTTCTCAGCTCTCCTCTGCAGCTGTTCGGGTGGGAATTCCCAGCAGTCTCTAGCAGAAGGAGCTTCGGGTGACATCGTTGCCTATGAGAATACAGACCTCAATGCAGCGGAACAGGCTCGCGCTACAATCATGATCATTCCGAGCGACAACCTTCTGAAAAACTTCAAGGCGCTCGAAGTGGTCGGTAACGACGGTGCAGAGCAAGTGACACGTAATTACTCGAAATACCTTCTCTCCAATAAAGACAACAAGGCTGTAATATCCACCATCCAGCAGGCATTTGCCGACGCCAACTATCCCGTTCAGGATCTGGAACAGATGCTAAAACAGCTTTCCACACAGGAAGCTACCGATTTGGTTGACGACATAGATAAAGATGCCAAAACGCAGCTCCTCACCGTAGCACAGCCTGACATCATTATCGAACTTGACTATCAGACCAGCATGAATATGCGCGGAGCTGTCAACAACGCAAGCTCTGTCGGATACACCCTCAATGTAATTGATGCATACACCAACAACGTGCTGTCATCCACAACCATGAGCGACCTGAAGGGTGAAAACACGGTCAAGGCTATATCCGGTCCGCTCAAAGAAGCCATGCCTAAGATTCTCGGAGATATTCAAAAGAACTTCAGCGACATTCTTACCCGCGGACGTAATGTCACGATTCGCGTGGCAGTGGGCTCCGACAGCAATGTCAATCTCAATGACGAGTCAATCGAAGGTGATACCTACGCTGACTGGATTATGGACTATGTAAAGACCCATACGGTGAAAGGGGCTTACAAGATGCAGCGAAACACAGATAAGGAACTCTACTTCACAAACTGCCGCATACCTCTGCTCAACGAAGACGGGACACAGTATGGAGTCTATGACTGGGCTCGCGAAATGTCCAAGTCAATGCGCAAGAATCTCGGCGTAAAATGCACCAATAAGGCACAGGGCCTCGGTGAAATTTTAATAACAATAAATGGAATTCAGTAATGAAAGTCTTCAGATTTCTTCTAACGGTCTGCGCATCTGTGCTTATCCTGTCGTCCTGCGGAGGCAGTGAATCTAATTCCGGCAAGAAATTCGCGCCAAAGGACCGCACGAGCAGCTCAATGACCGACGATGAGCGCCAGCAGGCCATCGCAGCAAAAAAAGCGGCAATGAATGTGGACCCGCTCCAGATGATGAACTCGAACGATGTCAAACTCACCGTGATGCCCCCCTATCATACCGGCGATATTACTGAAAAACTCAGTGAGCAAATCGGTGTGAGAATGCTTGAAATGATAGCCCGTAATGGCATCGGTGGACTCAACACTACTCCTGATTTCTGCCTCACTGCCAAAATTACCGAGGGGCAGAAAAGCGTAACCGGTACTGCTCCGCAGAAAATGGTGGTGGAATATTTAGTAGACTATCAGGTGATAAATGCAGTTACGGGTGATGTCTATGCCACCGCGTCTCAGAAGATTACCGGTGTCGGAAACTCATATCCTCAGGCAACTGCAGCAGCCGTGCGTTCCATCAAGGATGACGCTGACATTCAGCAGATGCTGGCCACCGGATCGGAAAAGATTATTTCCTGGTTTAATGACAATCTCCCTACATTCCGCAACCAGGTTGACGCGGCATGCACTGCAGGCGACTATGCGCTTGCGCTCTCCCTCATCCAGTCTGTCCCGCAGAAGGCCACCGAAGCCTTCAACTATGCACAGTCTCGCCAGGACGAAATCAGCAAAAAGTTCAAAGCATCTATTTCCTCCAACGAACTCATCGCCCTTAAGCAGGCTATCCAGGCATCAGGGAACAATCCTTCGGCTGAAGTATATGCCCACATGAGTCTCCTGCCCACCGACTCAAAGGAGTATGCCGAAGCTCAGAAACTCCTTGCCGCCTACGAAAGTGCAGTAACGGACAAGGCTGCTTCGGACGCCCTCTCTGCCAAAGAAAAGGCTGATGCTGATGCCGCTCGCGCACATGAGATTAAATTGGCAACTATCGAAGCAGAGCGTCTCAAAGCCAAATATCAGGCTAAGGCTACAGAACAGGCTCTTCGCCAGCACATGCGCGACAAAGACGATAAGGAACGCGGATTCTGGGGTAATCTCGGCGCACGCATTATCGGTGCTATCGACAAGTCTTCCGATGCTTCCGAAGAAGACGATGACGACAAATAATGTTGCATCCTGTCAGCTCATCAACCCTCATCCAGCAAAAAAAAACAAACAAATAATACACACAAATATGAAAAAGCTTAATTATCTGGCATCAGGACTCATGCTTGTGTTCTGCCTGATGATCCAGTCCTGTGGCGGCTCCGGCAGCGGCACAACCATGAAAGACAAGGACGGCCAAGAAACGAAGGTCAATTACAATGATCCTAAATCGTATATCGACGCTGTGAACCAACAGGATTTCGTGCTCGCACACAATATTCTTGATGAACTCTACGCTGATTATCTTGCCGCATACAGCAAGTCTAAACATTTTAGCTTCAGCGAGGACCAGAAATATTGGAACGCAGCAAACCATATCTACAATGCCGAAATGGACTATCTTCTCCCCCAGAACGATGACACAGCCACCAAGCGTGCCGTGTTCACACTTGTGCAGATGAATCCTATCGGAGACGAACCCATCGACGGCCATACATACAGCGGTTATAACGACCATATGGGACGCTACAAAACCTACGTGAACTTTGTATCCGAGTACAACAAGCTGTGCCTCAAGATTATTGAACTGGCTTTGTTCTACGATAATGAAGATGCCGCCAAAACAGTAGCAAAAAAAATCAAAACGGGCTACACTCTTGAAGAACATGACAGCCAGTACACCTGGACCGCAAACAACATAGATAAAGAGCGTGCTCAGGAGCTTCTCAACAACAAGTAACTTTTCTTTTTCATCGAACAGGCCGGAAAC
>CAMWNH010000027.1 GCA_947175605.1 uncultured Porphyromonadaceae bacterium | reverse complement strand
CGTTGTTGTTTATCTTGTTCTTTTTTCTTCAAAAAAAATCAGGCAAGACAAATTCCGTTTGTTTTATTGCCTTCACAAGAGAGCCAACAGCTTCCGAGCGCCTCGGCCTTCCGGCCTTAGCTTCTCTCCTCGCGCCCTTGGATAATCGTTTATTTGAGCTTGGTAGAATTGACAGAGCATCTAAAATTTTAGCTCTTGTACTACTTCGTTTCTATTGTCAAACTGTCAATGTTCTCGTGCTTTTGCCGCATCGGGCGAAAGACTTTGCAAAGTTACGACCGAAAATCTGAATTTCCAAATTTTGTTCAAACTTTAACACTCGTTAAACTTTTGCCCGTCCTTGCGGCCACCGGTTTTCCGACCACCGCCGTGGTCCCCGGCCCGAAAGCGAGTGCAAAATTACAACACATTTTCCCGTTTTCCAAATTTTTCAGCAACTTTTTTATGCTCTAAAACATAATTTCTCAGCATCCCCGCTGTAAAACAAGAACTTGCGCACTAAATTATTTTACGTCCGGAGAGGCCATCAGCACCTCCATCTCGTCAGGGATAACAAAAATATCCTCTTTCGAAAGCGGCCTTATCCCCTCGTACCATTTGAATTTCGGCAAATAATAATTTGCCTTCCTCGCAAGGAAAAGTGGCGTGGCCACACCGGTTGTCTCCGGCCACATCTTTATTCGCTCCGTAGTCTGCCCCTTAAAATACGCCTCGAGATAGCTGCTCTGAGCATTCACCATCTTATTGATGGTGCTGTCGGACTCCTCCGGATACATAATGATCTCAACCGTCCCGTTGATATTCAGCCGACGCATACTCCCGTCCTCGAAATGAGCTATCATCTCATTCCCTGACATCTGATTGTAATGTTCGCCCTCGATAAGCTGAGCCGTGAAAGCTTTGTCAGGCAATGTGGCTCGTTCGATTGTAGAATCATTGAGCAACAGCTCAATCACATTTCCAAAAACCTGTCGCTCCTCGTTCCACACAACAGGATGACGATACATCCGTAAGGTAGAATCCCGCTCGGTGAAACGCATCGAATCGCACACACCCTGCATATCAGAACGATAAAATCGCACCCGAGGGTACATCAGGGCGACATGCGACGTATCGATCCGCGTATAGGCCGCCGTACCGGCTATCGTATCCTCCTCAACATGAATAGAATCAAACACACGCATCGTCTGGATATAACGGCCATGAGCCCATAGAGTATCTTCATTATCACCCCCCTGCACCACTGACAACGCTGCCCGACCCGTAACAAACGAGCTGTCCATCAGTTCGTTGTAGAAACCATAATCGCCATACACAGACGCCTTATGTGCCGAATCCGACAATATCATGTTTCCAAAAGCCTCCCCGATACCCGTACGACGGTCGTAGTAGATAGTATCTGCCACGAGAGAGCGACCCTCTGGCGTAACGATAAGCGAACGGTCATACAGCTGAGTGCGATCCGAATCCGTCTCGTAAATACCATTGACCGTGAAAATGGTAGCCCTCCGGTTCACAACGCGACTCGGAGAATTCAGCTCGGCAATATGAGTGGCCGTGTTATAGTACAACGTATCCGACCATATATTCAAGGTATCATCCTCACCTTCAGACAGCAGATGCACATCGGTATAAAAATTCGCCTCCTTGGTGGACGGGATATACTCGCCCTTGAGGGATGTCAGCACATTCGACTTGTCAAACAGCCGGCCCCCTACCTCATAGTATCCCAGATCAATTCCAAGGTCATACACGAAAATATCAGTCTCAAGAGTCACGTCACGATTGATCAGGCGCACCTTCTTTCCTGGATTGGCATAGAGAGTGGCAACCTGTGCAGGGCCGTCATACGCCAGCTCATCAGCATAAACGAAGAGCGTATCCCCCTGCTCCATCGACACATTTCCGAACGCATCCAGACTTTCGGTATCAGGGAAATAATGAGCGCTGTCGCAACGCATGATCATAGGTCCTCGCGTGAAAACCACGTTCCCGACCACGACCATAAAAGAATCGGCTGTAGCCTTCCGCAACTGCTCGGCCCGCTCAAGAAAGACGCGTCCCGTCGTACGGTCTGCCCCGGGAATCTGAGGCGCGATCCGCGCCCGACCGGCTCCGACAATCAGCATCGGAGCAAGCACTAGCATAAGAACGACAAAGAACGACGAACGTCTCATACCTCGATAGTGCGGCAAATGCGCAACACAGGTTCAGCAATCACTTGGCGCGGAGCCAGCCGTCATGCTTGAATTCGCAGCCACGCCAGCCATCCTCGATGCGTACGTATGTCTCCTTTATCTTGTTTTCAAGCCATTCGTCAATGATAGCCTGCTTGCGGGAGTTTTCATACATACCCTTGATAGTCTGGAAGTCATCAGCAAGATTTGCACGATGGGCATCAATACGGGACGTCAGACGCACGATAGCCACGACCTCGCGGTCGGTCTTGGAACGCATGATGAAAGGTTCCGAAACCTCCCCGGGCTGCAGTGAAGCAACCGCACGGGCCACTTCCTGGGGCAGTTGTGACATTTCGAATCGAGTCGTTCCCGTCTCCTGATTCACCATCACACCACGCGAATAACGCGTATCCTTGTCCTGCGAAACATAGCGGGCGGCATCTTCGAAGCTGATCTTTTTATTGACAACAATATCCGCACGCACTGAGTCGAGGCGCTGAATAGCAGCCGTCAGATCCTTATCGGACACCTTAGGCTTAAGCAGTATGTGACGCGTATTGATTCTGTCGCCTCGCTTTTCTATGAGCTGAATGATATGGAAACCATATTCAGTCTCAACAATTTTCGACACCTTCTTGGGATCGCTGAGGTTGAACGCAACGGCTGCATATTCAGGAACGAGCTGACCGCGTCCCATAAAACCGATTTCACCACCACGCATGCCCTCCGGAGCCTCGGAATAAAGTATCGCAAGCGTCGAAAACTCACTCTCGCCACGATTCACACGATCGGCATAATCTCTCAATCGCGCCTTGATATCATCTATCTCCTGACGCGGTATAAGAGGGTTAAGCGTAATAATCTGAGCCTCGACCTGCAGAGGAATGAACGGAATCGAATCCTCGGGAAGAGTGGCAAAATAGCGGCGCACATCGGCGGGCGTCACCTTCAGCTCCTTAGTCAAGTTATTGCGCACCTGCGAGATGCGGCTGCGGTTACGCATATTTGTTGCATAATACTCGCGGATTTCGCTGAACGGCTTGCGGAAATACTGCTCCACCTTCTCGCGGGAGCCGAGCTGATTGATGATATAATTAAGTTGCTGATCCACCTGCGCCATCACCATCGACTCCGCAACTTCCACGGTATCAATATCGGCCTGATGCAGGAAAAGCCTTTCAATTGCAATCTGTTCCGGCACTACACAGTATGGATCGCCGTTGATAGGTATTCTGTCAGCGAGCATATCCTGATAGGTCTGCTCGATTTCCGATTTATAGAGAGGTTCGTCACCAATGACCCATGCCACCTCTTCGACAATATTATTGTTGCGTGCGGCCGCTGTTGCCAAAGCCATGACGGCTCCGAGCACGGCAATACAGATTTTCGAATTAAATTTCATTTGCAAATGTGATTAGGCCACAAAGTTAAGTGAAAAAAACGAGAACATAAAGTTATAAAAAGCTAAAGAGCTTCCGAGCCCCCCCCACTCTACTTCTTATGAAACAGACGGGCAAGCGAGCGCTTGTCGTCACGTTCCTTGATCGACTGGCGCTTGTCATACTCCTTTTTACCGCGCGCCACACCGATCACCAGCTTGGCCAGACCGCGATCGTTTATGAACAATCGCAATGGAACGATTGTGAACCCGGCCTCCTTCTGCGTCTTCATCAGCTGGCGTATCTCCTTCTTATTCAGCAGAAGCTTACGGTCGCGACGCGACTCATGGTTATTATACGAGCCATAGAAGTACTCGGCTATATTCATGTTCTTGACCCATACTTCACCGTTGGCGATGTAGCAGAATGTATCCACCAGACTGGCATGTCCTTCACGGATGGACTTTATCTCCGTGCCGGTGAGCACCAGCCCCGCAGTGTATGTATCAGATATGGCGTAATCGAAGGTAGCCCTTCGGTTTTTGATATTTATTTCCTTGGGTTTCATAGAAGAATGAGGGAGAGAAGATAATGTAGGATTAAAGGAATCAGTACTATTGCCAGCGACGTGAGGCACGTAAAATTCATCGTAGAGTCAGCCGGAACACCAACGTAATCACGCCCTTTATACAGAATCAGCACCACGTAAAGCGGGAGGAATTTTATGATGGTCACATCAGCCTGAAGCAGATTGCAGATCAGTCTGAAAATGAGCATTTCGCCTAAGGCAAGAAGGATAAGCGTGAGCACGCGCCCCCGCAGCTCCTCAGGCGCAAGCCGAGCCATCATCGGCGGAATATACATTTCCAGCAGAATTCTGGCAAGATAGAGCGACACAAAGTATGCTCCCAAATCAATTATCGCCCTTATCAACAACACTTCGGCCGTAAACCCCTTATTATAAAGAAGCCCCACAAACTCGGCCACCGCCACGACAGCAAGTAGCGGATAGAAACCGCGACGCAAAAGCACGCCCGGCTCAGGCGCGCTGTCGCGCACATCCTCCCATCCGTTAGAGGGCGAAAGCAGCAACTGAAACAAATATTTTAGGTACGACAACATGTGATGCCAAAATTTTTATTGCAAAGTTACACATTTTTTAGGGCTTAATTAAATTATAAGTATTATTTTTGTGGTCCGAAACCGAATAAACACAAAAATTAGATAACAATGATTCGAGGAATACTATCCATCTCCGGCAAGCCGGGCCTCTATCGACTGGTAAGCCGTGGTAAGAACACGCTGATTGTAGAAAATCTTCAGACGCGCAAACGCATGCCCGTATACCCGCATGACAAGGTCATCTCTTTGGCCGATATCTCCATCTACACAGAGGGCGAAGACATGCCTTTGGGTGATGTCCTTGAGAAGGTTAAGGCCGCCACTGATGCACAGCCCATCGATGTCAAGAAATTCGGAAGCGATGCTGAAATCCGTGAATATTTCGGCACGATTCTGCCTGAATTTGACCGCGAGCGTGTATACACGACCGATATCAAAAAGCTCTTCTCCTGGTACAACATTATGATTTCCAATGGCGTTACGGAATTCAAGAAAGAAGAAGCCACCGACGCCACCCCTGAAGAGACCGCAGAAGCCGCTGAATAAGGCGCGAGAACTATCCGCCATCACAAAGTGTTATTCAGTCAGAGGACACACTCCGACAGAATAACACTTTTTCCATAAATATACCACTATGAAAACCGGAATATTCTACGGCTCCACCACCGGAACCACAGCAGAAATAGCACGCCAGATAGCTAAGGAAATGGGCGTGACCGAAAATGACATTCACGATGTGGCGAATACTTCTCCCGTAAAACTCGCCGAATACGATCTTCTTATTCTCGGCTCCTCCACGTGGGGTCACGGCGAAGTTCAGGACGATTGGTATGATTTTCTTGACGGCGCGGAAGCCCTGGAACTCAAAGGAAAGACTATTGCCATCTTTGGCGATGGAGACGAGACCATGAGCGATACGTTCTGTGCCGCAATGAGCGTGCTGCGCCGTCGCATGGAAAGCACAGGTGCAAGTTTCACAGGCGAATTCCCTGCATCCGCCTACACATTCGAAAGCTCCCCCGCCATGCTTCCCGACGGCAATATGGTAGGCCTCGCCTTAGACAACGTGAACCACGCGAACCTTACACCCGAGCGCATATCGCAGTGGGTCAAGACCTTGGAATAACTTAGTTCAGACATATTACCGCAGCGACCGGGGTGCTTTTAATATCTCGGTCGCATCTTTTTACAGCCAACGACATTGTGCCCGTTAATTTTTGAACGGACAGAGATTTTTCGTATATTTGCATGCCACTACCGGCCTATCCGATATAAGATCAATCCCCAATGTCTATTGCATCCGCAACTCCCGATCGTAATTATTCAATCGATCTCGTCAAGTTCATTGCGATGTGTCTTGTCGTATGTCTCCACACCACATACGATTATATCGTACCGGGAGAAATAAACATTGAATATATCCTCTACAATTCGGCTGTCATAGCCGTTCCCTTGTTTTTCATGGTGAGCGGCTACCTGCTCATAGGCAGGGAAGATGCCACATATCGCTATGCCACACGCAAGATTCTGGGCATAATCCGCTTCGTTTTTCTGGTTGTAGTCCTTTGGTGGCTTGTCCGCTGCATAGCATCCAGATCATGGGACGTCGACATTCTCCTATACACTCTCAAGGGCGTATTCATACAGGAAGGCCCTTTCGGTGTATTCTGGTACTTCGGCGCAATGTGCATACTATACAGTGTCTATCCCCTGATCAACAGACTTACTAAAATACCAAAGTATTTCTTGACCATATTGATTCTTATCGGCATAATGCAGAATCTGGCTTTTTCATGGTCGCTTGTCGACATCGGAGAGCGAGGCATAGTGCAGGTGTTGAGAATATGGAACTGGCTGTTCTACTTCATGCTTGGAGGAGTTCTCAAGAAATTGACAATGAACAAGATGTTCCTTGCCATCTTAATCATACTTACCGGAGTCCTTAACTTTTTTGTCATCCGCTTGCTATCGCCACACATCGGCTCAGCACACTGCGAGTATTTCTACGGCTGCCCTGTAGTTATCGTATATGCAAGCCTGGTATTTATCCTTTTCAAAGAAATACGCATCAGCGCAAACCGGCTCACCCGCATGCTTTCGTCGCTCTTCCTCCCTGTCTACACGCTTCATTGCATCATAATGGCAATTTTGGTGCGCTTCGGTGTAGACGAACTCGGTGGGCTGATATTCTATCTTGCAGTCCTTTCCAGCACCATAATGATAAGCTGGCTCATCATGAAGATTCCATATGTCAACAAAGTATTCAGAATCTGAAGATTTTTCATCTATTCTAAACATATGTTGAGATTTGTGTCATCTTTTATTCATACCTTTGCCTGCAAAACCATTGGTATATGAAAAAAGCTATAATATCATTCCTGATCGCAATTCTCTGCGCGTTGATTCTTCATTCTTGCGCGGACCACGACGACCCGCAACTCGCACCGATTGACACGAGCCAAATAAAAATCAGTGCCACGGTTAAAGACTTTCCCAACGCTTCATGGCTCGCTGAAAGCGAACAAATTACAATCAGCGTATCAAACATTGAGATGACCGCACCGAAAGGCGTCGTACTAAGAAGCATCTCTCTGATTGCGCAAAGCGCTTCGGGTAAATACCTTATCGACGACAAGCCCTACTCCGGCGAGCCACTCGAATTCAAGATTCCGCTAAACGGGATGAAAGGACGTATCAACTTTTCGCTCCGTGGAAATCTGATTAAACAGAACAGCAGAGATGCCGAAGTCATCATCAAAGACAACATCCAGACGATTGTCTTTTCGGAGAATCCTAAATTCGAATGCGAAGCCTGGCTCTACTTTTCCGTAAAAAGCAAATCCACTTCCGGTGAGGAATACAGCAAGACTTTCGAGGTAAAGTCCACCGACCATTTTACTATCCACGTACCCGGAAGCGAACTCTACTGGGAACCCGCATCCGGCACAGCCTCCACCCTCGAATTGACGATCGGGAGCGGCGCTACCGCATGGAGCCCTAACACATCGTTTGACTGCACTATTCCCTTTACAGCCATAGGACATTCATCCGGCGATCCTTCAACTTTGAAATTGACTATTCCGAATACCCCCGGCTCGTTGAAAGACCAGCAACTACAACTGTATGTGCAGACCGTGTACTACGGCACATGGGAAAATGTGACAATCGATGAATTCAAGCTATTGAACGTATTCAGCATTGTAGAAAAGGGTTATCGCACAAGCACCCAAGCGCCCGAGCTGCGTAATTAAATTAGTATTATATCTCCGAAACGACAGCACAAACAGGAAGGCAGAAGAAACAACACATCCTTGTTTCCATCGCAATAGGCTTATTATGCGGAGTATGGCATGAAGGTTTCGGACTTGCCGCACTCTGCGACTTATCCATGACGTTTTTATTATTCAAGCGATATTGCACCCTCCCCTGTGCTGCTGTTTTGTTTGGAATGGCAATCGGACTTGTATGGATTTTCTTGTTATATACTCTGATATGGGCTATTGAACTAATTTTTAGGAAATTCAGGGCCGAACTTCTAAAACCGATTTTTATCGTCTGCCTTGTCGGAGGATTGGCTATTTCCGTATTGATATGCATGCTACCGTGGGGAAGGGTCGGCATTCCGGCGCAGATAATGGCATATATAGGTATTGCAGTAATGCTAACATACATTCGTCCAAGAAAGATCCAAATACCTTTTTGCATCTTTTTTAGCAAAAACAGCATCGATTTCCACTATTTTGTCTGCTTCTGTAACGGATTTTAAAAAATTATTTATACCTTTGCGCATTCTTTTGCGTGGGATAATGCTTTGATCTTTATCCCAAACCGCTAATATTCCAGATTTAATAAACCAAACATGTACTATATGAAGAAAGTATTTAATGCTATTTCACTCGCAGTATTCGGGTGTTTTGCCGTGCCGTATGCCATGGCATCCGGAACCCCTTTTACAATCGACTGTCCCCTCGAGTTCGATGACGACCTCGACGGTTGGAAAATCGAAGGCACGCAACTTAGCCGCAACACCGGCGATTGGTTCGGTATGGCTGCCGACACCCCCGACTACATCGTCGCCGGCAGTTCGGCTACATCCGCCGACCTTATCTTCACTCCCGTGAAAAAACTCGCAGCCGGCGAGCCCTGCACTATTGAGTTCGCCTTCAACTCTCCCGGCGGTACCCCGAATATATTCAATTACGGCGTGAAGATCTATGCCTGCTCCGAACAGTCGCTCGGTAGCCAGATCGAGCTCGTACAGACCGTTGCCAACTCGACCACAATCGGTTGGAAACAAGTCAAGGCCACTTATACTCCCGCTGAGGACGGCGATGTTTGCTTCGCCATCCAGCCCGTGCCCTACACCGATGCCATGGCCTCGCGATGCGGATATGTAGGATTCGACTCCTTCATCATCGAGGGTACGGAAGGCGCCGACGGCCCTGTTGCCACTCCTTTCGAAAAAATATTCACCTTCGACGATGATGCAGACTTTACCGGCATCAATACTCTCCCCCATGGATGGACTTCGACCGGTGCCAAGCCTTATCGTCGCTATGCAGCCTCATATCTTACCGGTCTTCCCGTTCCTCCTTCGGGCGAATATGTGATTGGTAATGTGAGCTCTACCGTTAAGCACGACAACATACTTGCAACCGAGTTCTTCGTGCTGAAAGGCAACATGCCGGCTACTATCAGCTTCAATTACTCGGCAAAATCAATTTCTTCGGATCTGGGCTACGGCTTCCACATCTATGCCTCCACTACTCACGATCTTGGAGGTGCGACCCTGATAGGCGAAATCTTGCCCGACCCTGACCGCTCCGCTGAATGGATCTTATCCGAGACATACACCTTCACCCCGGCTGAAGACGGCAAGTATTGCTTCATCATCACTCCCTTCAACGAAAACGGCCTCAATCCCGGCGGCATTGTTGCCTTCGACAACATCGCCATTACCGGCTATGAAGGCACACTCGTTCCTCCCGTAATCGTTCCCGAAGATCCCATAGGCGAAGCAAGCGCATTCTCCATCGACTGCCCCCTCGAGTTCGATGACGACCTCGACGGCTGGAAAATCGAAGGTACGCAACTCAGCCGCAACACCGGCGATTGGTTCGGTATGGCTGCCGACACCCCCGACTACATCGTCGCCGGCAGCTCGGCCACATCCGCCGACCTCATCTTCACTCCAGTGAAGAAGCTTGTTGCCGGCGAGCCCTGCACTATTGAGTTCGCCTTCAACTCTCCCGGCGGGACCCCGAATATCTTCAATTACGGCGTTAAGATTTATGTCTGCTCCGAACAGTCGCTCGGCAGCCAGATCGAGCTCGTACAGACCGTTGCCAACTCGGCCACAATCGGTTGGAAACAAGTCAAGGCCACTTATACCCCCGCCGAGGACGGCGATGTTTGCTTCGCCATCCAGCCTGTACCCTACACCGATGCCATGGCCTCGCGATGCGGATATGTAGGATTCGACTCCTTCATCATCGAAGGCACTTGCTACAGCGAGGGTGAGACACCTGAACTGCCCGGCGATATCGAACTCGAGCCCAATGAAGATCACCTGGCCGACTGCATTGAGGTGCCATATCTCGAGGACTTCAACGGCGGCAATTACGACGGCACGAGCTACCTCCCCATCGGCTGGAACTCGACCGGAAGCGTCACGTGGGTTACAAGCAGCCATAATGCAATTCCCGCTGTTGAAGGCGACTACTACATGGTGGCACCCCACAATACCGATAACGAGCGCGACGACCGCGCCTACACGCCCTTCATGAATCTCGAGGCCGGGAAGACCTACAATATCGACTTCCACGTCTACATGCAGGGCAACCGCTGGAACGATGATGATATTCTCTATCTGCCCACGCTCTCGCTCACTGTAGGCACCGAACAGGAAGCCGATTTCCACAATACTCTGGCAACGTTCTCGCAGGAGTGCAACACGTGGGTGGCCCAGTCCCACACGTTCACGCCCGAAAAGTCCGGACCTTATTGCTTCGCATTCATGCTTTCGGGTCCTGTCAACTCGGGATATGTGTTCGTAGACGCACTTAAAATCACAGCCGAAGGACTTATTGCACGCGTAGAGCCGTCCTTCGCAGTAAAGGGCATATATTCGCTCATGGACAGCGAGGTAACAGTCGCATTCCAGAACCATCCCGTGCAGATGATCAACACGTCGAAATACGCCGAGACATTCAAATGGTCAGTCGAAGGTGCGGAACCCTCCAACTCTACTGAAGAACACCCCTCCTTCGTCTTCCCTGAAGAAGGCGAGTACACCGTTCTTCTTGAAGCCACCAACGCAAAAGGCACCCGCAAGACCCAGCGTAAGATCAACGTCCAGCTCCTTGACGAGACTGTGAACGGCCAGCATGCGCTCACTCTCTGCAATGCAAATCAGGACGTAATCGTAAGTTCAGGCAAAACGCCCACCTTCGACACGGATCCTGAAGGCGACTTCGTTACGGGTTACAACCACTATTACTTCGACCTGGCCCAGCGCTTTGATTTCTCGGAAGAGACGCCCTTCTATCTCGACCAGCTCACGATCTATGTGACAAACCGTCGGTTCCGCGGCACGACCGAGTACTACGACGATCAGCGCGTGCGCCCGTTCTCGCTGGTAGTCTATGGTGCTGACGAAAACGGACAGCTTGATGAGAACAACGTCCTCGGCCGTATCGATTCTACTATCGGCGAGGTTCTCGGCTCAACCGGCCTCTATAACAGCGAGGCAAAGGATATCGCCTTCTCGGAGCCCGTCAACGTTAAGGGCACGTTCTACATTGCCATGCATTTCGACCGCGGCATGGAGGTTGTTCCTCAGGATGCTTCGCTCGGACGCAGCTTCTTCGGCTATCAGGCTCTCCGTCATTCGCATGGTGAGACAACGATTTATGCCAAGCCTTTCGACAAGCCTGCAGCTTCCGACGCTCATACGGGCGAATGGTGCTCCATCGACAAGCTGGATACCAGAAACAAAGGCCTCGGCAGCTACTGGATTCTCTGGGGTAAAACCAATCCAGAAACATCGGGCGTAAGCGCCGTAAATCCGGACGGTACGACAGCTTTTGCCGCCGCATTCATACGCGATCAGCTCAATGTGTCCGGCACGGCTGAAGGCGAAATGCTTGAAGTTTACAACATCAGTGGCTATCGTCTGACCGCCGCTCCCGCCTCGGAGGGCGTGACCGTTCTCCCGTCTTCGGCCTTTGTCCCGGGAGTATATATCGTAAAGTCCGGCGAGAAGGTCGCAAAAGTTATAAAGAACTGATATACCGCCAGATCTAAATTTTAGAATACGGCCGCATTCCTCCTGCACGGGAAGGATGCGGTCGCATTCCCTATCAGTCAGAATATAAAATCATACGATGAAACTGAAGATACCGAGAGTATTTCCTGCACTTACAGCAATTCTATCCCTGGCTGCGACAGCCCATGCAGTTCCGGCCAAACCGGGCCCGACTTTGATAGCACAGCCCGACGGACAGACTGTCGAGGTATGCATCAACGGCGACGAGAGCCGAAACTGGATCAGCACTCCGGAAGGATTTACCCTTCTGCGCGACGGAGAGGGCTTTCTTACCTTTGCCCGCAGCGAGAAGCAGGAGGTGAAAGCTTCGGAGCTGCGTTATACCGGAGCTTCGAGTGTGGCAGACGCACGTCTGCGGGGAATCAAGCCCGGGCTGATGCCCAAGGAGAGCCGTACGGCGCGCAAGGCTCCTGCTTATGCCCCGGCCACGCAGATCGATGGCACATTTCCGGCAAAAGGCAAGTGCAAGCTACTGATGCTCCTGATCAACTTCGCCGACAAGGAGCCCATCTATCCGAGTGAGGCCTTTGATGCCTACATGAATCTTGAAGGATTCGCCGGCACAGGCTCATTCCGCGACTACTATCTTGAAAACTCGTACGGACTGCTTGACATAGAGACGACCGTGACACGATGGATTACCGTGCCTTATCCCAAATCCTACTACACGACTGACAACGCCGAAAGCCTTATCACAGATGCCCTGTCGATAATCGACTCCGAAATTGATCTCCGTGAATTCGACAACGACGGAGACGGAGTGCTGGACGGACTGGCAGTGATACATCAGGGCGCCGGCGCGGAAGCTTCCGGCAGCTCGTCGGACATATGGTCTCACTCCGGAACGCTATACGGCCAGTCGTTCGACGGAATCAGGCTTATGCGCTACACGATACAGCCGGAAATTCTTTATGACTCCACCAACCCTAACCGTATGGGCACCATCGGTGTGATGTGCCATGAATTCGGACACAATCTGGGTGCACCCGACTTCTACGATACCGACTACCTGCAGAGCGGGGGCGAATACACCGGCACAGGCGTGTGGGATCTTATGGGAGGAGGCGCATGGAACGGCCCCGGTGTTTCCGGAACGCAGCCGGCCGGCATCAACATGTGGCAGAAAATCCAGCTTGGATGGGTAACTCCACATCAGCTCGAAAACTCCGAAAGCATCGTCGGCATGATGTCGGCGCACGACAATCCCGTGGCCTACCGTTTCGACACGACCGAACCGGGAGAATACTTCATTCTCGAGAACCGTCAGCAGGAAGGGCGTTTCGATTCCGCCCTCCCTTCTCACGGATTGATCATTTACCACGTCAACGACAATATGATTGCTGACAACGTAGTGAGCAACTCCCTTAATACCCGTTTTCCACAGGCCATGTACACCGTGTGCGCAGGCGCTTCGACAGAACCGAGCGAGAATCCAGGATCCTACGGCTGGGTAAATTCCGAGTATGCGCCCTTCCCGGGCAGAAATGGCGTGACTGCCTTTCACGACACTACCATACCGTCCACTAAATCCATGTCGGGCAGATACACCTATAAGGGGCTGACACAAATCAGAGAGGATTCGGATGGCTCCATTGCCTTCGAATTCATGCGCTACGAAATGCCCGAGACACCCGTTAATCTCACGGCAACGTCGCGCGGAGGAATCGTGACACTCGACTGGGAGTGCCCTGAATCGGAGAAACCTGTGTGCTACAATATATTCCGCAACGGCGAGAACATTGCCACAGTCGATGTTCCAGGTTATACGGACAATGACCCGGGCTCTGAAAGTAACGTTACGTATGCCGTCGATGCAGTATATGCTTCCGGTCTGATTTCTCCTTACACATCAATACGCATCTTCCTTCCTGTCAACTTCGTCACCGATCTGAATGCCGAGGTAGAGGGTTCGGAAGTGACTTTGAAGTGGGACCTCGCAACGCGCCTCTCACGCATGCCGAAGATGTCGAATAACTTCGTCATCCACGACTACCCCGTAGGAAAACTCGAAATCGCACATCTCTTCCGTGCCGAGGACCTGAAAGTATACCAAGGCTACGACATACGCTACATCAACTTTCTGGCCATGCAGCCGCAGACTGCTCTCGGTGTCACGATCCGAGTATACGAGCAGACACCCGGTACTTCGGACATGAAAGTTGTTTCCGAGCGCAAGGTCAGCGAATTCGCCTACATGCAATGGACCAACTCGCTACTTTCGAAAACCGTGAAAATCACAGGCGAGAAGGATATCATCATCTCCGTGACTTTCACATCGAAGTCCGGGGCCTCCATTCAGGCTCTCTGCGACCTGGAACCCGTTGCAAACGGCATGGGCAATCTCAGCCGCACCGACGACGGCGAATGGGGGCGCGACAGAAACGCGCAGGGCAACTTTTTCATCGCCGCGACACTGCGAGCTCCTGAGCACGCCGAGGGGTCAGCACCCGAGATCCAGCCGGTAGAGGATTTCCTGGCCGACACCTCCTATCCTGTAGGTTTCGCAGTGTATCAGAATGGACACGAGATAGCACGAACCGTCGGACGCACATTCACCCACACGTCCGAACCGGGTGATCATATCTACACCGTAACGAGTCTCTACAAAGGCTCTAACGAATCGGCCGCCATCGAAAAGGCCGTGAACGTGGAGCAATCCCTAAGCATGGAGTCTCTGACCGAGACCGGAATGAAGATCTCATCGCTTAAGGGCTCCATTGAACTCACAGGGGCATACGGCCACATAGAAGTGACGGATATTGCCGGACGCTGCATCGCATCAGTCGACAGCGATGGCAGCGCCGTAAGCATAAGCGTCCCGGCGGGAATGTATATCGTCACCTGTGGCCCGCAAGTCGCAAAAGTCGCAGTGAAGTAAGCTATTCCTAAAACATAACCAACGCCGGTGAGTCAACGAGCATGACTCACCGGCGTTATTTTTCGCTCAAATTACGCACTACTCTGCGTAAAGGTTTTCTTCTTTTTCGGGGATGTAGTGGGCGACTATTTTTGCTATATTGCTCACTTCATGAAAATTTGGTAATTTTGCAGTGTATGGAACAATCTATCACAAAACTCAATAGTGCAGAAATAGTAGCTGCCGTTAAGCAAATTAAAGACGCTATTCTTGTTAGCCGTTACAATACAGCCAGAATGGCTAATAAAGAAATGCTCTCGCTATATTACAATATTGGCGAATTTATATCTGTCACTAGCCGTAATGCAAGGTGGGGCTCAGGCGCGATAAAGGCAGTTTCTGAACTTCTACAAAAAGAACTCCCCGGCCTTAGAGGCTTTTCTGAATCCGGGCTTAAACGTATGAGAACTTTCTATGAGGGTTGGAATAGGTATGTTGCAAATCGTCCAACACCATTGGACGAAATAGTAACGATAGATTCGGTAATAATTTCAAATCGTCCAATGGCGTTGGACGATTTCTCTCCACAAGAACTTGAATGGTTTCTAAGTATCGGATTTTCTCATCATTACGAGATTCTTATTAAATCAAAATCTTTGCAAGAACGATTATATTATATCCGCAGATGTGCTACCGAATTCTGGTCGGTAGAAAAATTGCGTTATATGTTTGCAAATAGCCCATACAGTGGGCATGCCAATACCACCAATAACTTCTTACAAACAGTACCTAATCCTGATTATCGTGCTGCTGTTATGCGTGCCTTCAAGGATGAATACTTGCTTGATTATGTAAATATTGAAGATCCTGATACATTTGATGAAAGAATCTTGGAAAATCAAATCGTCCACAATATTAAGAATTTCATTCTCACATTCGGTAAAGATTTCACATTTATGGGAAATCAGTATCGTATAATCGTAAGCGGCAAAGAATATTTTATCGATTTATTGTTTTACCACAGGTCGTTACGATGCTTGGTTGCCATAGAACTCAAGAAGAATGAATTCTTGGCAGAATACGCTGGAAAACTAAATCTATACCTTTCGGCGTTGGACGATTGCGTAAGGAATCCTGATGAGAACCCATCAATAGGTATAGTCTTGTGTCGAGATAAAGACGAGAAAACTGTTCAATATGCATTCAGAGGTATCACAACTCCAATGGGAGTAGCCACGTATAAAACTACAGATGAACTACCACCTGAGGTGAGGAATGCACTCCCCGATCCGGAAGACTTAAAGAAACTACTATAGTCTGAATATACTACCTCACTAAAAATAATAGTATCAACCACAACTGCACAAGCCGGTGCAGATCACTCTTCACCGGCCATTTTTATATCGAAACCATCGGTTATTTTTGCGATAGAATCTAATTTACTCTGCGTAAAGGTTTTCTTCTTTTTCGGGGATGTAGTGGGTGACGAGCTTGTCGATCTTTTTTGCATCGGGCTGCTTGGAGGCGTAATCAATCAGAGTTCCGACGGGATAGAGATCGGGGTCGGAAGCGGACTGGAAATCTGCGGCATCTTCGGAGTAGTCGCCATCTTCCACGGCGTCAGCCTCGATGGCATAGTCGCTATATGCTATCACGCTCTCGGCATCCTTGTGTCTTTCAAGACCTACGATAAGAGTCGTGGGAATGATGCTCAGCTGAGGGTCGTCTCCCCAGTTGTCAGGATTATTTATAACTTCCGCCACTTGGGCTGCAATAACATCGGTGAGTTCTTTTCTTGTCATAATAAAGTGTTCTAAAGTGCTTTATTATAAAACAAAGAAGCAAACAAATAGTTCCGGAACAGACAGAGAAGATACTGAACAGGCTCACGATGGAAGGTTTAGGATTTTTTGGGAGGCGGGGATTTTGCGCTTTCGGGCGAAAAGCGTATCTTTGCGCAATAATCCGTAAAATATAATGATTTCGCAGATAATCGACGAGAAAAGCATCCGTCGGCTTGCCGAGCTACTGGACTCGTCCTCCAAAATAACGGTGACATGCCATCAAGGGCCCGACGGCGATGCCGTGGGCTCGTCTCTGGCAGCAATGCACGTCTTTACCGCTCTGGGCAAAGAGGTGCGAGTGGTCACGCCGGATGGATTTCTGGGACAACTGCGCAAACTGCCGGGAGCCAAGGAGATTGTGGATGCCTCGAGATATCCCGACTTCGCGCGTCAGCTATTGGATGAGGCCGACTTGATACTCTGCCTGGACTTCAATGTGGCTTCGCGCACCGGCAAGCTGGCCGATGCCCTGCTTGCAGCCAGAGCTCCCAAGGTGATGATAGACCATCACCTGCTTCCGGGCGACTTTGCCGAGGTGACAATCTCGCACCCGGAAATGGCCGCCACGTGCGTGCTGATGTTCCGGGTTTTCTGCCGTCTGGAGCTTTTCAGCTTCATAGACAAGCCTGCAGCGGAATGTCTGCTGGCCGGAATTCTCACCGATACGGGCAATCTTTCCTACAATGTCGCAGATCCCGAGCTCTTCACCATCGTTGCGGAACTCGTGCGCAAGGGAGCTGACAAGGAGGCGCTTACCCGACAACTTTTCATGACCACGAGTGCCTACTGCATGCGTCTGAACGCTTATGCTCTGCTGAAAAAGATGGAGCTTTTTCCCGAGGATCATGCGGCGCTGATAGTTCTCAGCCGTGAGGAACTGAACAGATTCCACTACACCAAGGGGGACACTGAAGGCCTGGTGAACCGTCCGCTCGAAATTCCGGGAATAAAATATTCCTGTTTCCTGCGCGAGGAGCGGGATATGATAAAGGTTTCGATGCGGAGTCTGGGCGACTTCCCGGTGAACGAACTTTGCGCCGACCATTTCGGCGGCGGGGGCCATTTAAATGCCGCGGGCGGCGAATTCAAGGGCACACTCGAGGAATGCGCGGAGCTCTTCCGCTCGCTCCTCCCGGAAAATACGAAAAAATACAGGAAGCAATTAAACTGATGAATTACAAAAATTTATATATCGCGGCCGTAAGCGCACTGCTTGCAGTGCTGTCCTTATCGTGCAGTGACGACAAGACGTATGCCGAACTTCTGACCGAGGAACGTAAGTATGTGAATAATTTTCTGGCCGATCAGCGCGTGGTAGCCGACATCCCGGCCGACACCGTGTTCGAAACGGGTCCTAACGCCCCCTACTACCGTCTGGACGAGGATGGCAACATGTACATGCAGGTGCTCAATGCGGGCACCAAGGGCAATATGGCCACTAATGACGACCTGATTTATTTCCGCTACACGCGCTGGGCTCTGGCATATTACAGCGACGGTGTACTTCCTGAAGGCGCCGGCAACAATACCGCGCTCAATTCGGCATGGTTCCGATTCCAGAATCTCTCGCTTGCCAACTCCGCACAATGGGGGTCGGGCATACAGTATCCGCTCACGCTGCTACCCATAGACTGCGAGGTAAACATCATCATTAAAGCGGCTTACGGTCCATCGCTGGAGCAATCGGAAGTGCGTCCGTATCTCTACCGCCTCACATATCAGCGCCCACAAATCTAAGATTATCAACCTAATACAGCATAGCTAACATGTCGCTTATCAAATCCATATCAGGCATCCGCGGAACCATAGGCGGACACGCCGGCGAGGGTCTGAGCCCCGAAGATATCGTAAAATTCACAGCTGCATACGCCACATTCATCAAGCGCGGTGTGGCTCCCGGCCGACGCGCCCTGATAGTCGTGGGCCGAGACGCCCGCATATCGGGTCCGATGGTATCGTCGATTGTCATCGGTACGCTCCAGGCCATGGGATGCGATGTCGTGAACATCGGTCTTGCATCCACGCCTACAACGGAAATCGCCGTTACGGGCGAGGGCGCTGACGGTGGCCTCATCCTGACGGCCTCGCACAACCCGGTGCAGTGGAACGCGCTGAAGCTTTTGAATGCCCGCGGCGAATTTCTGAACGATGCCGAGGGAAAGGAAGTACTGCGTATTGCAGCCGAGGGCGAATACACGTTTGCGGATGTGCATGACCTGGGCGAGGTGAGCGTGAATACGACCTACAACCGGCGACATATCAATGCCGTGCTCTCGCTCCCGCTGGTGGACCGCGATGCTATCGCCAAGGCCGACTTCACGGTGGCCGTGGACGCGGTGAACTCTGTGGGCGGCGTAATCATTCCCGAGCTTCTGCGTGCCTTGGGCGTGAAGAAGGTGATCGAGCTCAACTGCGAGCCCACGGGGCACTTTGCCCACACGCCTGAACCGATTCCTGAAAATCTTACGGGCATATCGGAACTGATGAAGACAGCAGGCGCTGATCTGGGCGTGGTCGTTGACCCCGATGTAGACCGTCTGGCTCTGGTTATGGAGGACGGCCGCATGTTCGGCGAGGAGTACACGCTGGTGTCCGTGGCCGATTATGTGCTGAGCCACACACCGGGTAATACGGTGAGCAATCTCAGCAGCTCCCGCGCACTGCGCGACGTGACCACAGCGCACGGCGGCAGCTACACGGCGGCAGCCGTGGGCGAGGTGAACGTGACGACCGAGATGAAGCGTACTGGCGCCATCATCGGCGGCGAGGGCAATGGCGGGGTAATCTATCCCGAACTGCACTATGGTCGCGACGCCCTGGTGGGCGTGGCCCTGTTCCTTACGCTTCTGGCCAAGAAGGGCAAGAATGTGAGCGAGCTGCGCGAGGAGTATCCCAAGTACGAAATCTTCAAGACCAAAATCGAGCTCTCGCCCGAGTTGGACGTGGATGCCATACTCGCAGCCATGAAGGAACGTTTTGCCGATGAGAAGATTACGGACATCGACGGTGTGAAGATAGATTTCGCCGACTCGTGGGTGCATCTGCGTAAGAGCAACACAGAGCCCATTATCCGCATCTATTCCGAAGCACACAGCGCCGAGGAGGCAGAAACTCTGGCCGAGCGTATCCGCTCGATAATCGCCGAGCAGACAAAATAAATATCCGCGGTAAACGGAATCCGGGAGTGTATCGAAACAAGGCGTTTGGGTACACTCCCGAAGTTTATAAGTCCGTGGAGCGCACTTTTTTGCCTCATCAGGTGTTTTAATTGAAAGAACACTAACACGATTCAACTGACTACCATTATGAAAGGACGTAATTTATTCCTGACGGCACTGCTGTCGCTGGCCGCCGGCATTGCCCTGATAATCTTTAAAAACGTGATAAACAGCAGCTCGCTTGTCACGGTGGGTGGCATCTTCTTTATCGCCACCGGAGTTGTGAACATGGGAATATTCCTCGGGAGCCGCGATAAAGAAGGGAAAGCCCGCCAAGGCTTTTTCTCCACGGCATTCGGCTGGGGCGCGAGCGCAGCATCCGTTCTGCTGGGACTTTCGATGCTGATTTTCAACGATAGGTTCGAGGGACTCGTAAACTTCATGTTCGCAGTGCTGATCGCTGTGGGAGCACTCTACCAGCTCTTCCTTCTTCTGTTCGGATCGCGCCCGGTGAAACTTCCGGGATGGCTGTATATCGGCGTAATCCTGCTGACAATCGGCTCGGTATTTCTCTTCATCCCCTCGGCTTACATAACCGACGTGAATGTGATGCTCACTACCGGCATATCGGCAATCGTTTTTGGCGCGACCACGCTGTTCGAGAGTTTCTTTATCGGCGCGGCTAACCGACGTACGCTTAAGGAATCAGCTCTCACTGAAGAAGATCCTGAGAACACAGAGGAGAAGAAGGCAGAAAAAGAAGCCGGGAAGACTGAAGTGAAAGAACCGGAAAGTCTTCCCGAGAAATAAACAGGACCTAAATTTTCAGCGCCGTGCTTTGGTTTGACCTTGACGACACCTTATGGGCCATGACGGAGAACTCGAATGATGTTCTCCGTCGGCTTTATCATGAAAATCCAGCTATCCATCAGGCCTTTCCAGAGGGGGAGGAGCGGTGGATGGACGTGTATCATGCCGTGAACGCGGAATTATGGCGCGATTATGCGGCGGCCGAGATAAGCCGCGATTTCCTGCGCCGCGAGCGTTTCGCGCGCCCTTTGCGTATGGGCGGCCTGAACGCGGAAGAGGCCGACAGGCTGGCGGCTTATCTGGATACACACTATCTGGATCTGCTGGGAGCGTGCAAAGGGCTGCTTCCCGGGGCGCGTGAACTGCTGGAGCGGGTGGATGCATCACGGCTGCGCAAGCCGGGAATCATTTCGAACGGATTCCGTGAGGTCCAGCATCGGAAAATGGCATCTGCGGGAATCAGTGACTATTTTTCAGTAGTGGTTCTTAGCGATGACATCGAGGTGAACAAGCCTGACCGCCGGCTGTTCGATTATGCTCTCGAAGTCAGCGGGACACGGGCGGAAGACAGCATAATCGTGGGAGATAATCCGCTGACGGACATATTGGGAGCACTGCGCGCCGACTGGGCACAGGCCATTTGGTACAATCCCAAAGACCTTCCCGTTCCGCCGGAACTGGAGCCCTACATAGGACGACTCCGAATTGCTCACACGCTTGAAGACGTTGAAAAAGCATTAGGGCTAATATATTAACTACCAATAATTTACGCATTAGAACAAGCTGTTTACACGAAGTGTTAAATGTGCCGCGCTGACGAACATTCGCAGCGCGGCCTGCGTTTAGATAGTAACTTTGTTTCAACTATTCAGACGCTTATGAAATTCAAAATTTTTTGTGCAGGAGTATTGCTGGCCGCCGTATTGCCGAGCGCCGCACAGGAAACCGCAAACAAATGGTGGAGCAAATTCGGCGACAGCGTGCTCGACAGCCTCGTGACAGAAGGCCTCGAGGCGAATTATGACGTGGCAGCCGCGGTGCATCGTGTGGAGATGGCGCGTGCAGCAGTGGGCCAGGCCCGTGCAGCCTACTACCCCACCATCGGTGTATCGGCCGGATGGTCCCGCACAGGAATATCGGGAGTAGCCTCGCGAGGAGAACAGAGCAACGCCTCCTGGACCTCGGCATTCGCAGGACAAGCGACCATGAGTTGGGAGCCCGATATTTTCGGCCGCATTACATCGCAGGTGAAGGCAAGGAAGGCCGGTGTGAGAGTGAGCAGAGCCGAATTCGAGGGTGTGCAACTCAGCGTGGCATCAGAGATAGCGTCGGCATACGCTTCGCTGCGGATGAGCCAGCGACTCTATCAGGTTGCGCTGGAACATACGGAATCGCAGGAACACGTGCTGGATATGGTGCTGTCGCGATATGAGGCCGGACTGGCTTCGAAGCTTGAAGTAGCGCAGGCAAAGACGGTGTACTATTCCACAAAGGCACAGATCCCCCTGCTGCTAAGCGATATCGACAGCTACAAAAACGCTCTTGGCGTGCTTTTGGGCTGCGGTCCGGAAGGTCTTCCGTCAGGAGTCGGCACCCCCGGACCGATGCTTCCTTACCGCCAGGTTGTGCCTTCGACAGTGCCGATGAATCTACTGCGAAACCGACCGGACGTGGCACAGGCCGAGGCTCAGGTTGAAAGCGATGCGGCAGCATTGGGAGTGGCCAAGAAGGAATATCTTCCCTCGCTGACAATCGAAGGGAGTGTAGGCACAGGGGCCCACCGCGCCGGCGACCTATTCACGAAACGCTCCTTCACATACAGCATAGCGCCTACCTTGAGCTGGACGGTATTCGAAGGTCTCGGCCGAAAATTCGCGACGGAAAGTGCCCGGCAGCAAATGGAGGCAGATATAGCACTCTACAAACGGAGCCTGCTGACTGCAGCCGAGGAGGCAGACAATTCGCTAAGCTCTTACCGACGTTCGGTGGAGTACATCCAGACGCTGGATGAAGTGATAGAACAATGTCGCGAGGCGATGCGCCTGTCGGTGGACCTCTACAAAGAAGGGCTGACCCCATTCTCGAACGTCGTGGACGCGCAGATGAATTATCTGACCTACCAGAGCACGGCGGTGCAAGCCCGCGGACGAGCCGCCTCGGACATCATAAGTCTCCACAAGGCCCTCGGCGGCAACTTAAGCGAATAAGAATTTTCCCGAAAACGATATTAATCCAGACCAAAAAACGCTCTCGATATGAAAAGCATAAAAATATTGCTCCTTGCCATGCCGGCCCTAATGCTCACGAGCGCATGCGAGAAGAAAGGCAGCCAGACAGAAAATGAAATGCCTGCGATGAAAGTGGATGTTGCCTACCCAACGATGGATACCGTAGTTCTGAGCAACACATATCCGGCGTATCTGTCGGCGAACAGTACGGTTGACCTCGTGGCCCGCGTGAACGGCTATCTGATTGGCCAGAACTACCAGGACGGGGCTTTCGTGCGTAAGGGTGACGTGCTATTCAGAATCGAGGACAGCAGCTACCGCGACGCGGTGAATCAGGCCCAGGCACAGCTGGAATCAGCCCGAGCCACGGCAGCCTACGCCAAGTCGCACTACGAGGCTGTGGAGCGGGCATTGCGGAGCGATGCCGTGAGCGCGATGGAAGCCGAGCAGGCAAAAAGCGCTATGAACGAGGCGATTGCCGCCGTAAACAACGCACAGGCGGCACTGCGGTCGGCCGAGACAACATTGAGCTACTGCACGGTGCGTGCGCCGTTCGACGGCCACGTGGGGATGTCGACGCTCAGCAAGGGCTCGTATCTGAATGGTGCGGCCTCGCCCGTGAAGCTTGCAACCATTTACGATGATTCGGAGTTGGGAGTCAACTTCTACGTTGCGGACGAGAGCTATCTTCAGATGCTTAAGGACAAGTCGAAGGAGCTGAACGTGGATCTGGAACACATCCCGGTGGTATTCGGAGACAGCATCCCACACAGCTATACATGCGACCTGACCTATCTTGCTCCCGAGATAGACCGCAATACGGGAACACTGCGCATGCAGGCAAAGATGAAGAACACATATGGCGAACTGAAGAGCGGAATGTATGCTACGGTGACACTGCCTTACGGCATCGACCCGGCCGCCATCCTCGTGCGGGATGCATCGATAGGCACGGACCAGCGAGGCAAATATGTCTACACAGTTAACGACTCATCGAAGATCGTGTACACGCCGGTCGAAGTCGGTCAGCTTGTGAACGACACCCTAAGAATCGTGACTTCGGGCCTAACGCCCAAAGACCGCTATGTGACCAAGGCCCTTCTGAAGGTGCGCGACGGCGCTACTGTCGAACCGGTTGTCGTAAAGTAAAAATACATTCCTCCACCACTATCCACTCCATCACGTACAGAATATGTTCAGCAAATTTTTCATAGACAAGCCCATCTTCGCCACGGTGCTTGCCATAATCATGGTTCTCGCGGGCTTACTGACTCTGAAGAGCCTTCCGGTGGCCCAATATCCGGACATCACGCCGCCGACGGTAATGGTCAGCGCAGTCTATCCGGGGGCGGACGCCCAAACCGTGGCCGAGACTGTAGGTGCGCCTATCGAAGAACAGGTGAATGGAGTCGAGGGCATGATGTACATGAGCTCGAGCTGCGGCTCGGACGGCTCCTATATGCTGACAGTGACGTTTGAAAACGGTACGGACCTGGACAATGCAGCGGTAAAGGTTCAGAACCGCGTGTCGATGGCCGAGCCTACCCTACCCTCGGCAGTAACGGAACAGGGCATCAACGTAATGTCGCGTTCGTCGGACATAATACTGTTCATCGGACTTGAGACAGATCGTCCGGATCTATATGACGGCCTATTCCTCACGAACTACGCACAGCTGAACATAGTGGACGAGCTGTCGCGAATCGACGGCGTAGGCGGCGTTGACGCCTTCGGCTCGGGTAAGTACAGCATGCGCGTGTGGCTTGATCCGGAAAAGATGCGCATGCGCAATCTGACGACAGACGAGGTGCTTGCTGCAATCGAGAGCCAGAATATGGCAGTATCGGCGGGCACAGTGGGTGCTCCACCGGTGAACACGAACTCACAGTTCCAGTTCACGCTGACGGCCCAGGGGCGTCTTGACTCGGCCGATGAGTTCCAGAACATCGTGATCCGCACGGGCGAGGACGGCTCGATGCTGCGACTTCGCGACATTGCCCGCGTGGACTTGGGTTCGGAGAGCTATTCAATGGTGAGCTCGGTCTCGGGGAAAGAGGCAGGACTGATAGGCGTCTATCAGTTGCCCGGAGCGAACGCACTGGAAGTTGCGGGAAAGGTGAAGGACCGCATGGAGGAACTGTCGCACTACTTCCCGCAGGACATCCACTATCACGTAATTCTTGACACGACGGAATTCGTGACGGCGTCGATCGACGAGGTGCTTGTGACTTTTCTGGAGACTACGCTTATCGTGATGCTCGTGATAATGCTTTTCCTGCAAAGCTGGCGCGCGGTGGTGATTCCGATGATCACGATTCCCGTATCGCTGGTGGCGACGTTCGCGGTGATGAAGGTGATGGGCTTCACGATCAATACGCTGACGCTTTTCGGACTCGTACTTGCCATAGCGATAGTTGTGGATGACGCGATAGTGGTGGTGGAGGATTGTTCGCGCATCGTGGACGAGGGAAAGAAAACGCCACGTGAAGCGGCAGAACAGGCGATGGAAGAGCTACAGGGCCCAATCGTGGGCGAGGTGCTCGTACTTCTATCGGTGTTCATCCCCACGGCTTTCATATCGGGCATAACAGGCCAGCTGTACAAACAATTCGCGCTAACCATTGCCGTGTCGACGGCCTTCTCGGGCTTCAACGCGCTGACCTTCACGCCGGCCATGTGTGCGCTGTTCCTCAAGCCCCGAACGGAAACACGCTTTTTCCTATTCCGCTCGTTCAACAAGTTCTGGGCAAAATTCCAGAAGGGCTACGACGGCATTGTCGGGAAGATGCTTCGCCATCCGGTGCTGGCACTGACGGTATTTGCATTGCTGTGCGGGGGTGCTTTCTGGGGCTTCGAGAAGATGCCGACAAGCTATGTGCCTTCGGAGGACATGGGTTACTTCATGACTTCGGTTCAGCTTCCGGCAGATGCATCGCTGTCGCGCACGCAAAAGGTGATGGATGAGCTTTCGGCGCAGATTACGGGACTCCCGGAGGTGAAGGACGTGATTTCGGTTGCGGGTAATTCATTCGTGGGCGGAGGAGCCGGTTCGAACATGGGCAGCCTGTTTGTGATCCTCAAGCCCTGGAGCGAGCGTAAGGGCAAGGGCGAGAGTGTGGACGGCGTAATGGCAAAGGTGAACGGATTCGGCGCACAGATCCAGGAGGCCGTGGTCTTCTCCGTGAATCCGCCGGCTATCCCGGGCCTGGGCAACAGTTCGGGATTGCAGATGCAGATTCTTGACATCAACAATCTTGGGGCACATGAGATGGCCCAGACCGTGGCGGCCATGCAGGAGGAAGCGAAGAAATATCCGGAGCTGGCACAGCTGACGTCGCTCTTCCAGGGCGAGGTTCCGCAATACGCAATCAAAATAGACCGCGACAAGGTGAAGATGCAGGGTCTGACGCTTGAGAACGTGTATGCCACACTATCGCGGTTCATGGGCGGCAGCTATGTGAACGATATCGTGAAGTTCGGCCGAGTGTATCAGGTGAACGTTGCAGCGGAGGCGATGTCGCGAGAGAATGTGAGCGATGTGCTGCGGCTGACGACGAGCAATTCATCGGGCGAGATGGTACCGTTCAGTTCGTTCGCGACTGTTGAGGAAGTGATGGGCCAGAGCACCGTGGACCGCTACAACATGTACACGACGGCCTCGGTGACGGGCAGTCCGGCAGCACACGTGAGCTCCTCGACCGGCATCAAGGCGATGGAGGAAATCTTCAACAAGGTTGCCGGGACATCCTACTCCTATGCGTGGACGGGCGAGGCCTATCAGGAGACCGGAGCAAGCACGACGATAGGCCTTGTGCTGGTGTTCGCGCTTATAATCACCTTCCTGGTTCTTGCGGCACAGTATGAGAGCTGGACCGACCCGCTGGCCGTGATCATAACTACACCGACAGCAATCCTGGGAACGGTGATAGGCTGCTGGTTCCTCGGACAGAGCATCAGCATCTACACGCAGATAGGCATAATCCTACTTATAGGCATGGCCGCGAAGAACGCAATTCTGATCGTGGAGTATGCGATGGACTACCGCAAGGCGGGCAAGGACATCCGCACGGCTGCAGAAGACGCGGGCAGTGTGCGTCTGCGCCCGATCATGATGACTGCACTGGCATTCGTGTTCGGCGTGATGCCGATGATCTTTGCGACCGGCGCGGGCGCGGCATCGCGAATCTCTCTGGGCACGGCCGTGGTATTCGGTATGGCTGTGAACGGCCTGTTCGGAACGCTGTTCGTGCCCAACTTCTGGGAGCTGTTCCAGCGCTTCAACGAGAAGTATCTCTCGAAGGTGTTCGGCAGCAGCAACAAAACTAAGAGCACACCGGCGAACACGGGCGATTGAACGTTATTGTGCAAAATTTGTTATATTTTTGATGACAAGCCGCGCAGAACGGCGAGTTTGGCAATGTTTTTGTAAGGAAAAATAATCAGTAAAAAATATACATCGACTATGACACAGAATAAAGATATGGCTCCTGAAAAAGAGACCAAACTGCACGACGCCGAAGTGGCAGACGGAGTGGAAAGCGCAGACGTAGAACCTACGGAAGAATATGACGCAGAGGCTGAGGCCCAGGCCGAGGCTGCAAGCGTGACACTGGCCGAGGAACTGGAAGATGCCCGCGCAGCTCTTGAAAAAGAGAAGAAGGAATATCTGTTCCTGATGGCGGAGTTCGACAACTATCGCAAGCGCGTGGTTCGGGAGAAGGGTGAACTCGTGAAGAATGCCTCGGAAAAGGTGCTTCAGGGTCTTCTTCCTATCGTGGACGATTTCGAACGCGGCCTTGAGGCAGCGAAGAATACGGACAGCACGGATGCGATACTGGAAGGCATGGAGCTGATCTACAACAAGATCGTGAAGTATCTGGAATCTAACGGCGTGAAAGCCATGGAAACGACGGGAACAGCCTTTGACGCGGATGTGCACGAGGCTATCGCCACTGTTCCGGCCCCTGCGGAGGACCAGAAGGGCAAGATTCTCGATACGGTCCAGAAGGGTTATATGCTCAATGACAAGGTGCTCCGCCACGCAAAGGTGGTTGTGGGCGAATAAAGGACTAAAGCACTCGGACTTATGGCAAACAAACGCGACTACTATGAGGTGTTGGGCGTTCAGAAGAACGCCAGCGCCGATGAAATAAAAAAGGCCTACCGCAAACTGGCCCTGAAATATCACCCTGACCGCAATCCCGGCGACAAGGAAGCGGAGGAGAAATTCAAGGAGGCAGCGGAGGCATATGAGGTTCTGGGCGACGAGGAAAAGCGCCAGAAGTATGACCAGTTCGGCCACAACATGGGTCCGCAGGGCTTCCCGGGCGGAGGCGGCGGCTTCCATGCCGGCGGCATGAGCATGGAGGATATCTTCGCTCAATTCGGCGATATCTTCGGAGGCGGAGGCTTCGGCGGGTTCAGCTCGGCTACGGGCGGCAGGCGTCAGGCACGCCGTCAGCAGCGCCGCGGGTCAGATCTTCGCATCCGCGTGAAGCTGAACCTTCAGGACATAGCCAACGGTGTGAAGAAGACCCTCCGCATTCCGACGTTCATGGAGTGCGAACACTGTAAGGGCACGGGCGCCAAGGATGGCGTGGCTTTCGCAACGTGTCAGACCTGTCATGGTACGGGCACTGTGACACAGGTTCAGCAGTCGTTCCTCGGGCCGATGGAGTCGGTGGCAACATGCCCCACGTGTGAAGGCACGGGCAAGGTGATCACGGAACGATGCACCTACTGTAACGGTGAGGGCGTGAACCGCAAGGATCAGGAAATCTCTTTCAATATACCTGCGGGCGCACAGGAAGGCCAGGTCTTCACGGTGAAGGGTAAGGGCAACTATCCTCGCAACGGCGGCGTACGCGGCGACCTGCTCGTAGTGATTGAGGAAATCAAGCATCCGGAACTGATTCGCGACGGTGCGGATGTGATTTATAATCTTATGCTTGATATTCCGACGGCAACACTGGGCGGCAGCGTGGAGGTTCCGACCATCACGGGACGCGCCCGTCTGAATATTCCTGCGGGCACGCAGCCGGGTAAGGTTCTTCGCCTGCGCGGCAAGGGTCTGCCCGATCAGGAGAACGGCGGCCATGGCGATGAGCTTATCAATGTTATGGTCTATATCCCGGAGAAGCTCAGCGATGAGGAACGCAAGACTTTCGAATCGCTTAAGGGACAGCCTAATATCCAGGCGAGCGATGCTGACCGCAACCGAATCTTCTCGAAACTGAAACATATTTTCGAGTAAGGAATAAATTCTAAAAAAATCTTAAAGCGCTTGCAGGGTCGAAAATATTGTTGTAACTTTGCAGCGCAAACGGCGATTTAGTGTAGTGGTCTAGCACGCCGCCCTCTCACGGCGGAAACCCGGGTTCGAGTCCCGGATTCGCTACAAAATTTAATGGAGCCCCCATCATAGATGGGGGCTTTTTTGTGTGCCTTTGCGGGGGCGCGGGATGGGGTGTTTAGGGAGCATAGTAAAAGTTTTTACCAGAGTGGCGTTGTTGACATGCCGAAGGCATGTCCCTACAGGTCGCGGGGGGCGCCTGGAGAAAATGGCAAACGCATAGGGCGTTGTTGACATGCCGAAGGCATGTCCCTACAGGTCGCGGGGGGCGCCTGGAGAAAATGGCAAACGCATAGGGCGTTGTTGACATGCCGAAGGCATGTCCCTACAGGTCGCGGGGGG